>SFHK01000030.1 GCA_004556395.1 Clostridiales bacterium | reverse complement strand
CACGGAGAATTTCAAACGAGAGGGTTCCAGTATGAGTTGCGGTTCCGTTAATAGTAATTATGTCGCCGTCAGATGCCACAATCAGTCCGTATGCCGGCTTAGAAATCTTCACGCGAGACATGTCCAGCATATTTTTCCCGTACCTGTTCAGGTAAGCCGCCGCGCGCGATTCAGGCGAGCAGAGTTAGTGCGTCTGCGCTTCGTCGGCGGCTTCGAGAAGCAGGGAAGCCGCCGCTGTGATTCAGGCGAGCAGGGTCAGTGCGTCTGCGCTTTGTCGGCGGCTTTCTGGAGAAGGCCGGAGAAGAGGTCGCAGATTTCCTGCGCGGATTCCGCATTGCGGGCTTCGGAAAGTCGAATGCGCGCGACGGCTTCGAGAAGTAGGGAAGCCGCCGCTGTGATTCAGGCGAGCAGGGTCAGTGCGTCTGCGCTTCGTCGGCGGCTTTCTGGAGAAGGCCGGAGAAGAGGTCGCAGATTTCCCGCGCGAATTCCGCGTCGCGGGCTTCGGCGGTGACGGTACAGTAGGGGCGCTCCTCATCGGGGCGAATCCACGCGCAGCCGTGCTGGCCGCGGAAGAACCAGTCCTCGCGCTCGAACTCAGGCGGCAGCGCGTCGGACAGGCGGCGCATGACTTCTCCGCGATGCGGGAAGTCCACGTCGATATGGTGGCTTACGCGGCTGACCTCCGGCATTCGCGCGCGGAAGTCGGCGAGGGAAAGCGCGTTTTCGTTCAGCCGGGACAAAAGGTGCAGCGAGAGGAACAGGCCGTCGAAGCGCATATGGTACTGGAAGGGGGAGAGCTGCGAGAGCGTCCGCGCCCACATGGCCAGATCGCCGGAGGCGAACACGACCTTCAGCCCCAGACTTCTTCCGAGCGCGTCGAGCGCGCGGGTTGCGTCCGGCGGAGCATACAGCGTGGTTTCGCCGTGTTCCGCCATTGCCCAGCCGGTGAGCAGCTCCATCTGCGCGTCGGTCAGCAGGCCGTCCTCATCCGCGAATACGGCTTTTTCACCGCTCGCGGAAAGGTAGACGCCGATTTCGTTTGCGCTGAGCTCCATCAGCTCCTCCTCCCATTCCACGCGCGCGGTGAAGCCCGCGTTCTGGAAGGCGTGGTCGGCCAGATACAGAAGCTGCTCGCTCTGCGCGTACACGGCGGCGCGCAGGCGGCGGACATGGCCGAAGGCGGCGCTCTTCAGGAAGCCGAGATAGCCGAGATCGCTGCGCCCGACGTTGGAAATCGGCCGCGTGATGCCGGTGTAGGGACGCGGCATGTCCTGCCGGTTCAGCGTGTCCTCGATTTTGCGCTTTTCCGGCGGGGTCAGGGGCGTGCCGTCGGCGTACAGCGGGGTCACCGCGTCGCTCTCGGCGTAGACGGCCGCATCCAGACGCATGAGGGAGAGCACGTGGCGCAGCTGCGGCAGCGTGCATTCGCCGATGGTGTACACCTGCGCGCCCTGCGAACAGAGACCGGCGGCCAGCGCGCGCGCCTGCGAAGCGGCGACGCTGGATGTAGCGCGGCCGATCAGCACGTTTTCGGGCTTCTGCCGCCACACGATGGCGCGTCCGGCGCGAACGGCGTCCTCCGGCGTGACGGCGCGGATGGATACGCCCATGAACGCGCGTGCCAGCCGCTGTCCCCAGACCAGGTTTTCAAACACGACCGCGCCGTCCGGCACGCGCTTGCCCGGCCACACGCGCACGCCGGGCTTCACGCAGCCGCGTGCGCCGATGCGCGAATCCTCGCCGATCACGCTTTCCTCAAATGCCTGCGCGCCGTCCAGCACCTGCGCCCGGGGCGCTAGCACGCAGGAGCGCAGCTCGCTGTCGCGCCCGGCGAAGCTGCTGGGATAGAGCACGGCGCGCTTGACGCTGGCGTTTTCGGCCACGACGGCGCCCGCGCCGATGACGCTTCCGGCCAGCACCTTCGCTCCTGCGCCGATCCGCGCGCCCGCGCCGAGAAACACGGGGGCTTCAAGGATAGCTTCCTCGTCTACAATCGCGCCCGGCATGCGCACAATGCCGCCCTCAGGCACGTCGATCAGCGAAATGCGCCCTTCCAGCGCGTCGCGGTTGGCTTCCAGATAGGCGGAAACATCGCCAATGTCGCACCAGTAGGCCTCCGTCAGGTAGCCGTACATCGGCACGCCCTCGCGGAGCAGAAGCGGGAACAGCTCGCGCCCGAAGTCAAACGGCTGATCGTCCGGAATTCGATCCAGAATCTCCGGCTCGAGGATGTAGATGCCGGTGTTCGCCGCGTCGGAGGTGACGTTCTTCCAGTCCGGCTTCTCGGTGAAGGACACGATGCGGCCGTCCGCGTCCGTGCTCACAAGACCGTAGCTGGTCGGGTTCTGCACGCGCTTCAGAACCAGCGTCGCCTTCGCGCCGTGCGCGCGGTGGAACGCGAGCGCTTCGGACAGGTTCACGTCGGTCAGCCCGTCGCCGGAAAGCACGCAGAAGGTTTCGGTCAGAAACGCGCGCGCGGGCTTGATGCCGCCCGCCGTGCCCATCGGGCGCGATTCACGAAAATATTTGAGAGAAACGCCGTATTCGCTGCCGTCGCCGAACGCGTCCTCAATCTGGTCGGGCAGGTAGCCGAGCGTAATTCCGGCGCGTTCCACGCCGTGGCGCGCGAGCAGGCGCAGGGAATAGGCGAGAACCGGCTGATCGAGCACCAGCGTCATCGGTTTCGGAAGCGTACAGGTGAGCGGGCGCAGACGTTCGCCCTCGCCGCCCGCCATGATCATCGCAAGCACAGAAAAAACCTCCCTTGATTCGATGGATGGTCTGCATATTGTGTCCATGAATCCGGGAGGTTATTCACTTTTGCGCGAGAATACGGTTTATTAGCGAAATGCGTTCGAGCGCGTTCGCGCAAATCATCTCCGCGTCGATCCGGAGTATCCATCTGCGGCCGCGCCACAGCCATGCACGTCCCAGCGCTCATCCATTCGCCGCTCTTCTTTTTCTGGAAAAAGCGTCCCGGCCGTCGTCCGCACATCGGGCGCAGCCGGGACGAATATCCATTCCATCAAATCAGCCCTTGATCGCGCCGACCAGCGTACCCTTGGCGAAGTACTTTTGCGCGAAGGGATATATGCACAGGATCGGCACCGTAGTGATGATGACCGCCGACATTTTCAGAGAATCGGTGGTCACGGCGCGCTGATTTGCGGCGATGGCGGCGGAAATGTTCTGCGACACGTCCTGCTGTGCGTCCATCGCCCGCGCGAGCATCTGCTGCAGCACGGTCTGAACAGGCTAAAGCTTGTCGCTGGTCATGTAGAACGCGCCGGCATACCAGTCGTTCCAGTGGTTGACGGCGGTGTAGAGGCCGATTACGGCCAATATGGGCTTGCTCAGCGGCAGCATGATATGGAAGAAGACGCCGAAATAGCCGCAGCCATCCAGCTTGGCGGCCTCCTGCAGCCCATAGGGAAGGCTGTCGAAGAAGGCGCGCACCATGATCAGATAGGTCACGCTTACCAGGGGTGGGATTACGTATACCCAGAAGGTGTCCAGCAAGCCCAGATCCTTATACTGGATGTAGGTGGGAATCGTGCCGCCGCCGAAGAGCATGGTAAACGTGAAGGCCAGAATGACAAACTTGCGGCCCGGCAGCTCGGTCTGGTTGAGAGCGTATGCGGCCAGCGTCGTGACAGCCAGACTCATCAGTGTTCCGAGGAGGGTGCGGGCGATCGTGATCCGATAGGCGCGTATGATGGAACCATCCCGGAATACCTCCCGGTAATTGTCCAGCGCCCACACCCGAGGCCAGAAATATACGCCGCCCCGCGCCGCGTCCTTGCCGTCGTTGAGTGACAAAGCCAGCACGTTCAGGTAGGGGAGAAGGATCAGCAGGCACAGCAGCGTGACGACCAGATACGGGATGACAGCGACAATACGGTCAAGGCCGCTTAGTCTGACTTTGTTTCTGGATTGTGTGTTTGCCATAGCGCACCCCTCTCCAAACGTTCTGTCTCTGGAAATCCCGTCCGGCGAAGCGCGCCGGACGGGACAAACCAATGCCGGTTATTCGGCCACAGTGGCCTCTACGGGGATCAGCTGAATTGTCTCGGGATTCGCGGCATAGATCGCTTCGCAGTAATCGTACAGGCGGTCGATGCCGGCTGCCTTCAGCTGAGCGCGGAAAGACTCGACAATGGCTTTCACCTCGTCGTCTGAGTTGGCGTAGATGGCCTGAATGACCATTTCCTTGTAGTTGAGCAGATCCATATTGGCCTTCACGTCCTCCAGCTCGTCTACGGACAGGTAAGCGGAGACGTCCAGACCGGGGATCCTTATGATCGTCTTTTCGGGGTTCTGTTCTGCCAGCGCCACGGCGCGGGCATAGGTCGTGCCGGTGCCGGCGCCGGGACGGCTCTCGCCGAACTCGACCTTGCTGTCGGTGTTGGTCAACATGTAGCCCAGGAATACGAAGCCCGCGCCGCCAAAATCGGCGCCGATGGTGTTGATCATCCAGTCGGAGTCGCCATCATTGAGCTTGGCAAGCGCTTCTTCGGTCAGCACGGGGTAGCCATCGACCATGTTGTAGGTGAGGCCTTCGACGCCGTACTCGCACAGCAGCTTGCCCTCGCGGGTCGCAAGGAAGTCGAAGAACCGCAGGATCTCTTCGGGGTTCTTGGCGTTGGCGGAAATGGCCCAGCAACCGTAGCCGCCCTTGCCGGAAGTGTAGCTGCTCTTGGAGCCGGTCACGTCGTTGATCGCGCCCAGCGGAATCCAGTCCTCGCTGGAGTAGATCAGCTCCACATAATTGTGGATGTCGGAAATGATCGCCACGCCCTTGGACTTGCACAGCTCCTCGCAGCGGGTGGCGTCCATGGTGAAGAACTCGGGGTGCATCAGGCCGTCCGCCAGCAGCTTGCGGGCGAAGCTGATCTTGTCATAGACAAAGTTGGTCTGCGCCTCGTGAACGATCTGGCCGTCGGTGGTCAGGCCGTACTGCGAGCCGAAGGGGCTGAAGCCGTAGCTGCGAACCACGTTGATCAGGGAGTCATAGGAACCGCCCCAGTACTTCGGGCCGATGGGATAGATGGGGTTGCCGTTGTCGTCCGTGTAGTTGCCTTCCTTGATGCGGACGCACAGGTCATACAGCTCCTCCTGGGTGTTCAGGGAGAAGGCGGCAACGTCCAGATCCGCGGCGATATCCGCGCGGATGTACAGGCCGCCGATGTACTTGTCGTCGGCGATATACTCGGTGGAGCGATCCACGGCGGGGATACTCAGCTGGAAGATGTACGCGCCGTCAAGATCCTTGCGGAAGGTGATGTTGTCGCGGGCATCGGCGGGCAGGTAGTCATGCTCCAGATAGTTGCGGTACACACTGGTGTCCGCCAGATAGGGAGTCATGTCGGCGAACAGACCCTCCTTGGCTGCCTTGAGCAGAATCGGGAATTCGGGGCGGGTGGAGTTGTTCAGATAGGAAACGATGGCGTCCGGAATGTTGCCGGCTGCCAGCTGCGCGGCCATAACCGTCTCGTCGCTTTCACCGGGAGTGTAGCGGAGATCAAGCTTGATGCCGGTCAGCTCTGTGATTCGCCGCATCACGGGGGTGCCGTTGATGTCAGCGGGCAGCGCATAGCCGATATCATCGACATAGCACTGGATGGTGATGGTTCGGTCGGCGATCCAGGTGTCGGGTCTGTTCTCTGCCACGGCAGCAGAGAAGCAGAACAGTGCCAGAGCGAGAGCCAGAAGGGTAGCCAGGTAACGCTTCATGTTCATATCTTCCATTCTTAATACAGATTCCCGATATATGAAGACGACTCACCAGAGTCCTACTTCCGTGGATTTTTTGCAGATCGTGTTAGCTGTGACCACCAGTACAAGGCCGACCACGCCCTGAACCAAACCGACCGAGGACGCATAGCCGAACTGCCCCTTTTGCAGGCCGATGCGGACGACCCAAACGTCCAGGGTGTCGGCCACGGACATATTGCCGGGCGTGCGCAGCAGCCACATCTGCTCGAAGCCGGAGGAGAGCAGACCGCCCACTCCCATGATAAACAAAAGGCCGATTGTGGAGCGGATGCCGGGCAGCGTTACATGCCAAATCTGACCCAGGCGGTTGCAGCCGTCTATGTTGGCCGCTTCGTAAAGCTCCTGATCGACCGCGGCGATTGCGCCGAGATAGATGATGGAATCCCAGCCGATATTGCGCCAGATATCCATCAGAAACAGCGTTCTATGGAAGTATTCGGCTTTCATCAGATAAAAAGTGCTGCTGTCGCCGCCGAACCTGCCGATGATCTGATTGAGAACGCCGGTGTTCGGCGCCAGAATGCGCTGCAGCATGGTGATAATAATGACGCTGGAGAGGAAATGAGGCAGATAGGTAATCGTTTGCGTCAGCTTTTTATAGCGCAGAGCGCGCATCTCGTTGAGCAGCAGCGCAAGGATGATCGCGAAGGGAAATTCCAGAATGCACTTGATAAAGCCGATATGTAACGTATTGAGGATCAGACGCCTGCAGTCATAGCTCGTGAAGAACATGCGAAAATACTTCATCCCGACCCATGGACTGCCCCATATTCCTTTCTTGAAGGAATAATCCTTGAAGGCCAGTACGTTGCCAAAGATCGGGACGTAGCAAATTACGATATAATAGACAATGGCGGGCAGCAGCATAAGATACAGCGGCCAACACCCCAGTATCCGCTTCCAAAGAGGCTTCCTTCCGACAACGATGCGTTCCGGGCCGACGATAGCCTTATTCATCGCGCACACCTCATTATTTGATGCTTTACCGAACAATGTATGTTCAGGTTACTTTTATTATAAATGAGGAGGCTGAGTTTGTCAACATTTATTATAAATGAGAAGGCCGCGTTTGTCAACATTATAGCGCCAAATCCATTCGCCGGCCGACCTCCTCATTTGTGCGGCACCGCCTTAGTAGTATCTGTCGATCGTTTCTTCTGCGACCTGCGCCCAGCGGATGATGTTTTGCGGCTTGTAGCCGACGGTGGAAATATCCTTGAGCACGAATTCGCAGGGGCAGCTGTTCCTCAGGCATGCTTCCATGACGTGCGCAATGTCCTTTCGAACCGCATCCTCGTCCAGCGTAGTCGCGACCATGGCCGGATTCGGCTTGCGCGAGAACACAAAGTCCTTCCCGAGCTTCTCCGCGGAGACCTCCACGCTCGACCACGGTGTAACGCCGACCTTTCGAAGGTTCGGAATCTGCCTGAGAATGTCGATTCGGTCGGACAGCGGCTCGCAGCAGCCATAGTAGCACAGGCCGAATTTCCTGGCGATGGGCAGAAGATACTGAATGTCGTACTCGTCGTGCATGGCGGGCGAGACCTCGCCGAAGGGCTGCGCGAGCGCGCGGAACCACGCGCTGTGGACGGACGGCCCCTCCTTTGCCTCGACGGCCTCCAGCTCCCGGGAATACGGCGGCGTGCAGTGCAGCGAAGAAGCCGACACGCCGAAGGCGTTCACGGCGTTCAGCGCGTCGATGTCCGCGTTCAGCACGGAGGAAAACTTCTGTATCGTGGCGTGCATCAATTCGGGCTCCGCAGCCAGATCCATCAGAAGCGGCGTCATGCCGCGCATGCGGCATACGCGGTCCCACGGCGCGTAGTAATACATGTTCTGCGGGCAGAGCTTCACGGGCATTGCGTCGCCCAGCAGCGCCTGCGCGTCGGAAACGCGCTTCTTTTCCTCGTCATAGTCGCGCGTGACGACGGGATTATGCAGGATTTCCAGCTTTTCCAGCGAATCCAGCTGATCCTTGTAGGAATGCGAGATGATGTTGTTTTTGTCGTCCCCGACCAGAACCTCCTCAATCACCTGAAACCCGATGCCGGTCGAGTGGATACACATGCTCACGGGATAGTACGGCTCCAGAATCATGTCCGCCTGAAAGTACCTCCATTGCAGCAGACTGCGGCGAAGGAACTGCTCGATCTCGCGGGCAAGCGCGCCCTCGCAGCGGAGGGTAAGCGCGTCGTCGATGTTCAATTCGTGCCACGGAAGCTCGTGAATCCACACGAGGGGGCGCACGGCCTGAAGCCCGTTTGTCGCGTAGGCTCTTTCCCTGCGCTCCGCGTTGACGGGCTCGTTCGCGGCTTCCATGTAAGCGTTGGCAAGCTCCCGAAGGATTTCCTGATCCGTCATTTTCTGTCACCTCCAAAGGCGTTGTGTAAGCGCCCCCGCATCTGTGTGTTGGAAGATGCGGGGGCGCTTATCGGTTTTAAAGGATGTACCTGTGCAGATCCGTTTCCTTGGCTTCGGTGGAAAGCTGGGTCTTCACGTATTCGGCGTTCACGACCACCTGAATCTCCGGTGCGTCGCCGCCGCCGGCGTTGAAGGCGATGTCGCTCAGAATCTGCTCAAGCACCGTGTGCAGGCGGCGCGCGCCGATGTTTTCGGCGTTTTCGTTGGCCAGCCACGCGTATTCGGCAATGGCGGCGACGGCGGTTTCGTCAAACACGAGCTCGACCCTGTCCACCTTCAGAAGCGCCTGATACTGGCGAATCAGCGCGTTGTCGGGCTGGGTGAGGATGCGCTCGTAATCCTGCTTCGTCAGGGGCTTCAGGGTTACGCGAACCGGGAAGCGTCCCTGCAGCTCCGGAATCAGATCGGTCACCTTGGACACGTGGAACGCGCCCGCGGCGATGAACAGGATGTGATCGGTGCGCACGGGGCCGTACTTGGTGTTTACGGTCGTGCCCTCCACGATGGGCAGGATGTCGCGCTGCACGCCCTCGCGGGAGACGTCCGGGCCGCTGCCGTTGCCGCGGCCGGCGACCTTGTCGATCTCGTCGATGAACACGATGCCGTGCTGCTCCACGCGGGAGACGGCCTCGGTATACACCGCGTCCATGTCCACCATGGCGTTTTCCTCCTCGGCGGTCAGGATGCGGCGCGCCTCGCGCACGGGCACCTTGCGCAGCTTGGTCTTCTTGGGCAGCATGCTGCCCAGCACGTCGTTCATACTGATGTCCATGCCGGGGATTTCGCTGCGCGGCGTGACCTCTTCCACCTCGATCTCGACGATCGTTTCCTCGAGCTCGCCGGCGCGAAGCTGCTCGCGCACGTCCGCGCGGCGGCCGGTCAGCTGCTTCTGCTCCTCCTCGCTCGGCTCGGGCTCCTTGGGCTTGTTGCCCAGAATCACGTCGATGGGGTTGATCTTCTTCTTCGGCATGGGGCGGGTGATCATTTCCACCAGACGGTTTTCCGCCGCCTGCGCGGCGAGATCGTGCACCTGCTCGGTCTGCTGCTTTTTGACGATGCGGATACCGGCTTCGGTGAGGTCGCGGATGATGGATTCCACATCGCGGCCCACGTAGCCGACCTCGGTGAACTTGGTGGCTTCCACCTTGACGAACGGCGCGTCCACCAGCTTGGCCAGACGGCGCGCGATTTCGGTTTTGCCAACGCCCGTGGGGCCGACCATGAGGATGTTTTTGGGCGTGACCTCTTCGCGGATCTCCTCGGGCAGCTGCATGCGGCGGTAGCGGTTGCGAAGCGCCACGGCCACGGCGCGCTTGGCCTCATCCTGACCCACGATATAGCGATTCAGTTCCTTGACGATTTCAGCGGGCGTCCATGTATTCATGCTCAAACTACCTCGACGATGATGTGGTCGTTCGTATATACGCAGATGGAAGAAGCGATTTTCAGCGCCTTATAGGCGATGTCGCGCGCGGAAAGCCCGGTATTGTCATACAGCGCGCGCGCCGCGGCCAGCGCGAAGTTTCCGCCGCTGCCGATGGCCAGAATGCCCTCGTCCGGCTCGATGACCTCGCCCGTGCCCGACACAAGCATCAGGTTTTCCTTGTCCGCGACCAGAAGCAGCGCTTCCAGCTTGCGCATTTCCTTGTTCATGCGCCAGTCCTGCGCCAGCTCCACCGCGGCGCGCGGCAGGTTGCCGGCGTACTGGGTCAGCTTGCCTTCGAACTTTTCGCTGAGCGCGAAGGCGTCGGCCACCGATCCGGCGAAGCCGATCACGACTTTGCCGTCGAAGATGCGGCGCACCTTTTTGGCGCCGTTTTTCATGATTACGTTTTCACCCATCGTAACCTGTCCGTCGCCCGCGATGGCGATTTCGCCGTTGCGGCGGACGGCGCAGATGGTGGTTCCTCGAAATTCTGCCATGGTTTCCTCCGTTACAGTGCGTAATTGGTAATGACGGTCTTCAGGGTTTCGAGCGAGCGCCCGGCGAGCTTTTCGTAGCGGTTGCGCTTGCCGCGCACGCGCTCGTCCAGCGGACGCAGGATGCCGAAGTTGGCGTTCATCGGCTGGAAGTCGCCCGTCGGAGTCGTCACGTGCAGGGCGAGCGCGCCCAGCACGGTGTCGCCGGTGAAGTCCGGTTCCGGCTCGCCCAGGAGCGCCTTCGCAAGCGCGACGCCCGCCACAAGGCCGCTCGCGGTGGACTCCATATAGCCCTCCACGCCGGTCATCTGCCCGGCAAAGCGCAGAAGCGGACGATCCTTCACCTGATAGTTGCGCCCCAGCACGTCCGGGCTGTTGAGATAGGTATTGCGGTGCATCACGCCGTAGCGCGCGAAATCCGCGTGCTCCAAGCCGGGAATCATCGAGAACACGCGCTTCTGCTCCGGCCACTTGAGACGCGTCTGGAAGCCGACCAGATTATACAGCGTGCCCTGTTCGTTCTCCTGCCGAAGCTGCACGTTGGCATACGGCGCGCGTCCCGTGCGCGGATTGACCAGACCCACTGGCTTCAGCGGGCCGAACGCCAGCGTTTGACGGCCGCGCGAGGCGAGAATCTCCACCGCCAGACAGCCCTCGAACACCTGCTTCCTGTCGAAATCGTGCACCTCCGCCAGCTCCGCGCCCATCAGCGCGTCGTAGAACGCGTCGTATTCCGCCTGCGTCATCGGGCAGTTCAGGTAGTCCGCGCCCTTTTCATAGCGGGACGCGCGGAAGACCTTCGCCATGTCCAGCGATTCGGCGGTCACGATGGGGGCGGCGGCATCGAAGAAGTGCAGCGCGTGAAAACCCGGAAGGCTTGCAATCGCGTCCGCCAGCGCCGCGTCGGTAAGCGGGCCGGTGGCGATGATCGCGGGATCGCCCGGAATCGCGTCTACGCGCTCGCGGTGAATCGTGATCAGCGGATGCGACGAAACGGCCTCGGTCACGGCCTCGGAGAAGCGGTCGCGGTCGACCGCCAGCGCGCCGCCCGCGGGCACGCGCGTTTTCTCGGCGGCGGACAGAATCAGACTGTTCAGCAGCTTCATTTCGGCCTTCAGAAGGCCGGAGGCGTTCGTCAGATGCTCCGCCTTCAGCGAATTGGAGCACACCAGCTCGGCGAAGCCGTTCATATGGTGGGCGGGGGAGTGACAGGCGGGCTTCATTTCATACAGCGCCACGGGAATGCCGCGGCTTGCCAGCTGCCACGCGGCTTCGCAGCCCGCGAGTCCCGCGCCGATCACGGTAACCTGCTTACTCATTGTCCTCATCCCTGCCCGCGTTTTCAATCGGTATGCGCGTGCCGCACGCCACGTCCGCGCACACGCGCATCAGCTCGCCCTTGTGGCCGCGCTTGATCACCATGTGCCCGCCGCATTTGGGGCACTTTTCCACCGCGGGCAGATCCCACGAGACGAACTGGCACTCGGGATAATGCTCGCAGCCGTAGAATTTGCGTCCCTTGCGGGAAACGCGCTCCAGCAGCCTGCCGCCGCACTCGGGGCAGGGCGCGTCGATATACTTGAGAAGCGCCTGCGTGTGCCGGCATTCCGGGAAGCGCGGGCAGGCGAGGAAGCGGCCGAAGCGCCCCATCTTGTAAACCATCATCGCGCCGCACTTTTCGCACGGCACGTCGGACACCTCGTCCTCCACCTTCACCTTTTCGATGCCGGCCTCGGCGGCCTCCAGCTCCTTCTCGAACGGGCCGTAGAAGTCCGTCACCACCTGCTTCCAGTCGGTCTTCCCGGCTTCCACGTCGTCCAGCCGGTTTTCCATGTCGGCGGTGAACTGAATGTCCACGATGTCCGGAAAGGACTTGGACATGATCTCGTTGACCACGTTGCCAAGCTCCGTCGGATACAGGCGCTTTTTTTCGCGCGACACGTAGCCGCGCTGCAGAATGGTGGAAATCGTCGGCGCGTAGGTGGACGGGCGGCCGATGCCCTTTTCCTCCAGCGCCTTGACCAGCGAGGCCTCCGTGTAGCGCGCGGGCGGCTGGGTGAAGTGCTGCTCGGAATCATAGGAGAGCAGGCGCGCCTTCTCGCCGTCCCTGATCTTCGGCATGTGCGTGTCGGCGGCTTCGCCCGCGTCGTCAATACCCTCTTCGTATACCGCTGTGAAGCCCGCGAAGCGCAGCTTCTGGCTGGAATGATGGAAGTCTACGTCGCCGGAAATCAGCTCCGCCGACAACGTGTCGTACACGGCGGGGGTCATCTGGCTGGCGACGAAGCGATCGTAAATCAGCTTGTACAGCTTGTACTGATCGTTGCTGAGCGAGGATTTTAAATTCTCAGGCCGCAGCGAAACGTCGGTCGGGCGAATGGCTTCGTGCGCGTCCTGCGCGTTCTGACGGCTCTTGTACACGTTCGGCGTCTCCGGCAGGTATTCGCTGCCGTAGCGCTCGGCGATCATCTCGCGCAGCGGAAGCAGCGCGTCGTCCGAGATGCGCGTGGAGTCGGTACGGATATAGGTCACCAGACCCAGCGTGCCCACGCCCTCCACGTCCACGCCCTCGTAGAGCTGCTGGGCGATCTGCATGGTCTTGCTGGCGGTGAAGTTCAGCTTGCGCGAGGCCTCCTGCTGCAGGTTGGAGGTGGTGAACGGCGGCGCGGGGTTCTTTCTGCGCTCGCCCTTCTTCACGCCGTTCACGGTGAACTGCGCGTTCACCAGCTCGGACAATACGCTGGACGCTTCTGTTTCGCTCTTGAGCTCGCGCTTCTCGTCGGGTGTTCCGGCGTAGCGGGCGTGGAATTTGCTGCTTCCGGCGGAAAACTCCGCTTCGATATACCAGTATTCCTCCGGCACGAACTCCTCAATTTCCTCCTCGCGCTGGCAGATCATCGCCGTGGCGACGGACTGCACGCGTCCGGCGGACAGACCCTTGCGAATCTTGCTCCACAGAAGCGGGCTGATTTTGTAGCCGACCAGACGGTCGAGCACGCGGCGTGCCTGCTGCGCGTCCACAAGATTCAGGTTGACGGCGCGCGGGCTCTTGACTGCGGCCTTCATGGCCTTGCCGGTGACCTCGTGAAACTCGATGCGGCAGGCTTCGGCGGGGTCGATGCCCAACAGCGTCGCCAGATGCCACGAGATGGCTTCTCCTTCGCGGTCAGGGTCGGTCGCGAGGAAAATTTTCGACGCGCCCTTGGCGTCCTTGCGAATTTTCGTAAGGATTTCGCCGCGGCCGCGGATGGTGATGTACTTGGGCTCAAAATTGTTCTCTATATCTATGCCGAGCTGGGATTTGGGCAGATCGCGCACGTGTCCCTGCGAGGCCTCAACTTTGTAGCCGCGGCCCAGGTACTTGGCGATCGTTCGCGCTTTGGCGGGAGACTCGACGATGACGAGCTTGTAGGTCATGAAACGTCCCTCCGGATTCGTTTGCTCAGGATACCCGGTAACAATTCCCGGGCATCTTTACTATTATTCCCCGAAGAATCAACATTGTCAAGTGGGAATTTAGCTCTGGGGTTGAAAATTTGGTGAGATTTGCGATTTCCTCGAACGAAAGCGGCTCGTTTTGAATGCATTTGTAGATGCGCTTTTCGTCGTCGCTCATCTCCGGCTCGGCCTTTCGGCGGCCGTTCGCGGCGGGGCGCGCGCCCCAGCGCTGCGATTCGAGGATGTCCCACGGGCTGAGCGCGGGATACGCGCCGCTTTGAATCAGCCGGTTCGGCCCCTCCGCCAGCGGGGAATAGATGGAGCCGGGAATGGCGAACACGTCGCGCGACTGATCCAGCGCGTCCTCCGCCGTGATCAGCGCCCCGGAGGTTTTGCGTCCCTCGACAACCAGCACGCCGGGCGTGAGCCCGGAAATGATGCGGTTGCGCGCCGGGAACGACCACCTCTGCGGGCCGTCGTCCGGCTGCATCTCGGACACGATGGAGCCGCCCTCTTCGATGATCCGGCGCGCCAGCGGCTCGTTTTCCGGCGGATAAAGCTGATTGACCCCGCTGCCGAGCACCGCCACCGTGCGCCCGCCGCCTTCCAGACAGCCGGTGTGCGCGCAGGTATCCACGCCGCGCGCAAGGCCGCTGACGATTGTCACGCCGTTCTGCGCCAGCACCTGCGCAAACTCCTTCGCCGCCTTTTTACCGTCGTAGCTGGGCGCGCGCGTGCCGACGATGGCGAACATGCGCTCGTCGCTCAGGTCGGGATTGCCGCGCACGTACAGCGTCGGCGGCGCGTCCACGATGCTGCGAAGCCGCGCCGGATACCGGTCGGAAATCATGGGAAGCGCCGCGATGCCCGCCTTCTCCAGCCGGGCGAACACATCATAAAAGAAGCGCTCGCTGCGCGCGACCTGAAGGCTTGCGCAGAATTTCTCGTCCACAACGTCCCGGGCGCACGACGGGTCGTCCCACAGGGCGCGCGCGTCGCCGCAGGCGTTCAGAAGCGCGTAAAACCGCCGGGGCGACATGCCGGGAACGGCGGAAAGCCAGAGCCAGTACTGCTCCATCAGATTGTATTCCATTGCCGCCTCCTATTTCCAGTACTTGTCGTCGATCGAACGATACTGAAGCGCCTCGGCGATGTGGGCGGAGCCGATTTCGTCCTCGCCCGCGAGGTCGGCGATCGTGCGCGCTACCTTGATCACGCGCGTGAACGCGCGGTTGGAAAGCCCCATCGACGTGGTGGCCAGCGACAGCATGCGGTTGGCCTCGCGGCTCATGGGGCAGAACTTTCGAAGTGTCTGCGCGTCCAGCCGCGCGTTGCAGGCGAGCGGAAGCCCCTCGTAGCGCGCGCGCTGCACGTTTCGCGCCTGCTCCACGCGGGCGCGGATGGCCGCGGAGGGCTCCTCTTCCCGGTCGTCGGCGATGCGCTCGGCGGGCACGGACTCCACCTCGATGTGCAGGTCGATGCGGTCGAGCAGCGGGCCGGAGATGCGGTTCAGGTATTTTCGGATGTCGTTGGGCGTGCAGCGGCATTCGCGCGTTTTGCTGCCGAAATTGCCGCACGGACAGGGGTTCATCGAACAGATCAGCATGAATTCGGAGGGATAGGTGCTCTGCGCGCTCACGCGCGTGATGGTCACAAAGCCGTCCTCCATCGGCTGCCGGAGCGCCTCCAGCACGTCGCGCCGGTACTCGGGCAGCTCGTCCAGAAACAGAACGCCGTTGTGCGCCTTGGAGATTTCGCCGGGCGTGGCGTGCAGGCCGCCGCCCACCAGCGAAACATGGGAGGCCGTGTGGTGCGGCGAGCGGAACGGGCGCTCGGTCAGCAGGCCGCTTTCCGGCGCGCAGCCCGCCACGGAGTGAATGCGCGTGGTGACCAGCGCTTCGTCAAACGTCATATCGGGCAGGATGGAGGGCACGCAGCGCGCCATCAGCGTCTTGCCGGAGCCGGGCGGGCCGACCATCAGCACGTTGTGCCCGCCCGCGGCGGCGATTTCCAGCGCGCGCTTGGCGCTCTTCTGCCCCTTCACGTATTTGAAGTCGGCGGCGTACACGCGCTGCCCCAGCAGCGCCTGATAGCCGACCGTCTCAATGGGCGCAATGGGCTCCACGCCGGACAGATGCCGGACGACCTGATCGAGGTTCTGCGCGGGAATCAGGCGGATGCCGTCCACGCAGCTGACCTCGCGCGCGTTGGCGGCGGGCAGAATCATCTGCTTCACGCCGTGCCCGCGCGCGGAAATGGCAATGGGCAGCGCGCCGCGCACCGGGCGCAGCGTGCCGTCCAGCGCCAGCTCGCCGAGGATGGCGGTATCGGCAATGGAAGCGGGGTTCACCTTGCGCGTGCAGGCCAGAATGCCGATGGCGATCGGCAGGTCGAACGCGGGGCCTTCCTTTTTCAGATCCGCCGGCGCAAGGTTTACCGTGATGCGGTCGCCCGGAAAGGCGTAGCCGCGGTTCTTCAGCGCCGCGCGGATGCGCTCGCGCGCCTCCTTCACCGCGGCGTCGGGCAGACCCACGATGTCAAACATCGGAAGCCCGGCGGAAAGGTTCACCTCCACCGTGATCTGAACGCCCTCAATGCCGCCCAGTCCGTAGCAAAGCGTGGTTGCCAGCATGCCGTCATCCCTCTTTCGTTATTGCTGCAGCGCGAAGTTGTACCAGTTAAACCAGCGGAGCTTCAGCGCGTACGAATACGCGCAGGGATACCCCGATTCCAGCGGGTAGAACGCGACGAACAGGAACAGCGCCAGCGCCATCAGCGTAACCGCCAGCGTGTTCCCGGCGACGGAATCGACTTTGCGCAGCCGACCGATCCACAAAACCGTTGCGATGATGATGAACGGCACGCTGGCAAAATAGTGGTAAATGAAGGTGGAGCGCGGCACCAGCACCCACGGCAGGTACTGCGACGCGAAGCCGACGGCAATCAGCAGGAAGACCGGGCTGGGGCGCGTGCTCGCGCACAGCGCGATCAGAAGCGCGATCATGGCCGCAAGTCCCGCCCACCACACGATGGGATTGCCCATGCAGGAGATGGAGGACACCCTGCCGTAGCCGACTATCGCCGTTTCGGCGGAATAGTACCACATCGGCCGCACGATCGTGGGCCACTCGTACCACGGCGAGCTGAAGTAGTGCGAGTCCACAAGGCGCGAATGATAATTGAACATCTGCACCTGCATGTCCCAGAAGCGCTTGAGCGTCAGCCCTCCTACCGGCGCGAAATGCCGCCAGTAGCAGAAATAGTAAATCAGGAACGGAATCACGACGAAGAACAGCACGCAGAACAGAAGCGTAAAAATCAGCTTCTTCGGGAACGCGCGCGTCAGCGCCGCCGCGTCCTCGTCGCCTTCGGCCTCCCGGCGCAGCGCGAGGTATTCGCGCAGCCGCAGGAACACCGTGGCGAAGAAGATGATCGCAAGCCCCACCGCCGCGTACATGCCGATCCATTTGGTCGCGCAGGCCAGCCCCATCGACACGCCGCACAGCCCCAGCGGAACCAGCGTGCGCCCAAGCGGCTGCTTTAAAAGGTTCATCTGCGCGTAGCGGAACATGAACAGGTACATCAGCATGATGAAGAACACCGCGTAGGAATCCACCGTGGCCAGACGCGTCTGCGTGAAGTGCATCGAATCCACGGCCAGCAGGAACATGGCGACGAACGAAAGCCGCGAATCCTTCGTCAGCTGCTTTGCCATCAGGAACATCAGCGGCAGCATCAGAACGCCGGTCAGCGCGCCCATGAAGCGCCAGCCGAACGGCGTCATGCCGAACAGCCGTATGCCCACCATGATCAGCAGCTTGCCCAGATGCGGATGCGACCATTCCAGCAGCCAGTTGCCGTCCGTGGCGTTTGGCTGCTTGGATACCGACGGGCCGTGGAGCAGCTCGTAGGCCGTGCGCGGGTGATAGATTTCGTCGAAATACATGCCGTTGTAGTAGCTGGGCGCCCACGCGACGGCGTCCTGCTCGTCGGTCAGCGCTTTGTAGTCCGCGCCCTCGCGCGAGCCGGTTACGGCGGCGACGGGATACAGCGCCCTGTCGTCCACGTTCCAGAAGCCGACCTCGTACAGCTTGAGCCCGACGCCCATTACGGTCAGGCGCACATAGCGCGCCGTCTGAGGCGGATAGGGCGTGTAGCTGCCTGAATAGGCCACGCGCGCGCCGTTTTCACCGGTGTCGATGACACGCGATTCATCGTAAAGGGCGTTCGCGAATTTATTCTTCCCGTTTGTCACGGTCTTTGTTTTCGGCGCGTACCAGTGCCAGCGGAAGATTTCATCCTCGCTGTACACGGCGTAGTTTTCCTCCGTCCAGCGCTCGCCGTCGTTGGACAGGGACACGGTGAAGGTGGCGGTGGAAATGCCGCCGTAGTAGGTCATGCGGAACGTGCGCACGTCGCCCAGATCGAACACGACCTGCTCCTCATAATCCTCGCTTTGCCAGTACGTCTGCGGCGCTTTGGTGGAGCCAAGGTTCACAAACGCCGCGCAGGCGTACACGACCGACACCGCCGCCATCAGCAGGCAATCCACGCGCGTCAGGCGCAGCTTCCAGTCGCCCTTCCGGTGCAGACGCTGAAGGGGCGTGTCCGGCAGCCGGCGCGCCGCGGGCAGCGGCCGCTCATGCTTCAGCACCAGAATCGAGAACGCGGTGCAGGCAAGGAACAGCGCCGTCAGCACGTTTACGGCGGAAATGGCTGTGTTCAGAAGCAGCTCGTCGCCGCTCAGGTGTCCAAGGTACGCGTATTTGGAGACCGTGCCGCCCTGAAGCACCAGCGTGATGTTCAAAAACTGCGTCAGCGTCACGGCGAGCAGCGCCCACAGCAGCCTGCGATCCGTGTACCGGATGTAGGCGAGCGCCAGCAGCGCGATCACGGGGAACAGATAGCGCTCGTGCATCATCGGCGCGAACGCGTAGATCAGCGCCATCGCAGTCGCGCCGACCAGCGGCAGCGCGCGGCGGTCGCGCGAATACAGGCACAGGAACGCGGCGTAGGCATAGGCCGCGCCGAACATCACCCAGCTGAAGGCCGTCAGCCCGGGCTCGCGCTCCAGCCGCACCCAGTTGTTGTTCAGAAGCACGTGGAAATTGCAGGCGTTCAGCGTCAGGCAGCTGTATGTGTCGTTTGTCGTCGCACCCATAAACAGCGTTTTGAGCCACGAAATCGGATAAACGGCGAGCGCGAGCCCTGTTTTTCCCTCCAACCGCGCCGCCTGCAGCGCGAACGGCAGGGCGACAACATACAGAAGCGCGAGCGAGCCGAAAAGCCCGGCCAGCATCTTTGAAAGCGAGCCCTTCTCGTTTCTGCGGCGAACGAGGTCGATCACGAACATCAGAAGCCCGATGGGGCCGAACAGCAGCGCCTGCGGCTTGGAAAGCAGCGAAAGCGCGTATACCGGCAGCGCCCAGTGCCACTTGCCCTCCGAGGCGAAGTACAGGCAGACGGCGAGCAGAAGCGCCAGCAGGCTGTCCACCTGTCCCCACGCGGCGCCGTCGGCGATATGCGCCGGGTTCAGCGCCACGGCGAGCATCAGAAGAAGCGCCCGGGCGCGCCCGGCCTTCTTTGCGAACAGGAAATACACGAGCAGCGAAAGGAGCAGATCCGCGCCGATGGGAATCAGCTTGGTCAGCACCACGTGCGCGGTGGACAGATATTCCACGCCCAGCGCGCGGCGAACGAAGGCGACGACGCCCATCAGGAACATCGTCAGCGGCGGATAATCGCAGAACGAAGCGCGCACGTAGAATTGCGAGCCGTCGTTCAGGAAATTTTCGCCCCAGATCATGAAGTCGTTGATGTCCACGCTGTAGCCGCGCACGCGCACGGCGAAATACAGCCGCACGGCCAGCGCCGCCAGCAGCGTCGCGCCCAGCAGAAGCGCGGAGGAGGATTTGCTCAGCTCGCAGCTGCGCGCCTTCATGCGCCGCGCCTGCGCGAGCAGGGCGAGCCCCGCCAGCAGGACGCCGAAGGCGATCAGCGCCAGCGTTTCGGTGATGCGCTCCGGCGCGGAAGCGGCGGTCGTCGTCTTGTTTGTGCTTGCCTTATACGGCTGGAACGTGGCCAGCGACACGGGCACCGAGCCTTCGCCCAGCCCGCGCGCTTCCATCGTTACACCCCGGAACCACGCTTCGCCCACGCCGTCACCGCTGTAGCCGCCCAGACGCAGCGCGACGTCCATCGTCGTCTGCTTGTCTCCGGTCACGCCGTACAGCGTAAGCGTCGCCCATTCGCCCTCCGTGTCGAAGACGGATTCGGAATAGGCGTTGGTGTTCAGAATGGACAGGTTTGCGCCGCGAAGCGTTAGAATGCTGCCGTCCGACTCGCGGAACGCGGCGCAGTCCTTCGCCAGCACGCGGCAGGTGAGCACGTACTCCGTGTTCGGCTCCACCGCCACGGTCTGCACCCAGCGCGCGTCGTTGTCGTCAAAGTTCAGGATGGTGAGCGCCGTCGCGCCGTCCTCCAGCGTCTTTACGCCGAACTGAGAGTTGCCGCCGTTGTAGGCGTCCGTGCGCCAGTTCACGGGTGAGCCGCTGTCGTCCAGCAGACGGAAGTCGGCGTTGGCAAGCAGGTTTTCCGCCTGCGCGGACAGCGCGGTGAGCAGGCACAGAAGCGCCAGAAAAAGAGCAATTCCCTTACGCATAGCATTACCTCGACTGATCATAGTTGTTTGTGAACGCCTCGCTTGCATATTCCACAGACAAGCGCGAAATTCCTTCCTTTTTATGGACGAATTCCGCGCTGTTTTGGTTCAAATCAGGCCCGTGGCGTCGAAAGCGCCGCGAATATGGCGAAGTCCCGTGCCGTCGATGGCGATCACGTCAAAGCGCGTCGGGCTGTCCAGCAGACGGTTGGCCTGTAAATAGCCCATGGCTACGCGCACGATGCTGCGCATCTTCGCGGGCGTAACGGCTTCGGCGGGCGCGCCGAAGCGCGGCGATGTGCGCGCCTTGACCTCGACGAACACGATCGTGTCGCCGTCCCGGACGATTAAATCGATCTCCCCGCCGGCGCGGCGATAGTTCTTTTCCAGAACCTTCATGCCCTGTCCGGTCAGGCAGCGAAGCGCTTCCGCCTCGCCGATGATGCCGCTTTCCCGATTGTACATGGCGCGCTCCTTACAGAAAATGCTTGATAAAGCTCATGCGGTGCGCGGGGCAGGGGCCGTATTTGCGGATGGCGCGGATGTGCTCCGCCGTGCCGTAGCCCTTGTTGCGCTCAAAGCCGTATTGCGGATATTCCTCCGCAAGCTGAATCATATACCGGTCGCGCTCCACCTTCGCCACGACCGAGGCCGCCGCGATCATGTAGCACAGCGCGTCGCCCCTGATGATTGAGCGGTGCGGCACGGGCAGCTTCAGCCCGTCCACCGCGTCCACGAGAATCATGCCGCCCGTGAAGCCGGCGGCGCATTCCTCCATGGCGCGCTTCGTGGCGCTCAGGATGTTGATTTCGTCGATGACCGACGGCTCCATCCACGACGTGCGCGCGTATTCCGCGTTTTCGAGCAGCAGGGGATAGAGCGCCTCGCGCTTCTTCTCGGACAGCTTTTTGGAATCGTCCACGCCGGGCACGAGCTTTGAAAGCGGAATCGACACGCACGCGGTGACGACCGGCCCCGCCAGCGGGCCGCGGCCCACCTCGTCGATTCCGGCGATGGAGGAAACGCCCTCGTCCGCCAGCAGCGAGCGCTCGATTTCGGTCATGCGAATCAGTTTCTCCGTTGCGGTTTCACGCGGCATAGGTCTATTCCTCCGGCGTTTCCAGCGTAATTCTTCCCAGCTTCCCGGCGCGGAATTCATCCAGCACCAGGCTGGCCGCGCGCTCGGTGTCGCACCGGCCGCCGGACAGCAGCCAGCCGCGCCCGCGGCAGGCGAGCTCGAGCAGCTCCTCGGGCAGGCGCCCGGCGGCGTCCTCGGGCAGCTTGTAGCGCGCGCGGGTCTGCGCGGGGGCGATTCGCAGAAGCGTTTCCAATAGCTGCGTCGCCAGCTCCTCGCCGTCCATGATCTGATCGCGAATGGAGCCCAGAAACGCCAGCACGCGCGCGCTGCCCTGATCCTCCAGCTTCGGCCAGAGCATACCGGGCGTGTCCAGAAGCTCGAGATAGGGCGTGATCTTCACCCACTGATTGGAACGGGTCACGCCCGGGCGGTCGGAGGTCTTTGCCACGGCCGCGCCGCGCAGATGGTTGATGAACGTGGACTTGCCCACGTTCGGGATGCCCACGACCATCACGCGCACGGTCTTGTTCGCGCCGCGCGCCTTCATGCGTTCCACGGCGGGACGGGCGGCGTTTTCGATGAAGCGGAAGATTTCCTTCGCGCGGCCGCCGACGGACTGATATTTCAGCGCCGTCACGCCGTATTTTTTATAATAGGCGAGCCATTGCGCCGTGGCGGCGTCGCTGGCCAGATCAGCCTTGTTCAGAATGAGGATGCGCGTTTTTCCGCCGGTCAGGCGCACGAGATCGGGATTGCGCGTGGCCTTCGGCGCGCGCGCGTCGCACAGTTCGATCACTGCGTCGACGGAGCGAATCTGCGTTTCCAGAATTTTCTTCGTTTTGGCCATGTGGCCGGGATACCAGTTGATTTCAGGCATGGCGCATGTTCCTCTGCATCAATTTATAAAAATAAAGGCCTCGTGCGAGGCCTTTATTTGGGGTGCGTCAGGCTTCCTTGACCTTGGCGGCTTTGCCGCTGCGCTCGCGCAGATAATACAGCTTGGCGCGGCGAACCTTGCCCTTACGGGTCACGGTGATGCTGTCGACGTGCGGGGAATGCAGCGGGAACGTACGCTCGACGCCCACGCCATAGGACGTGCGGCGGACGGTGAACGTTTCACGGCAGGAGCCGTTGCGACGGGCGATCACGACGCCTTCAAAGGCCTGCAGACGCTCACGGGTGCCTTCCACAACCTTCACCTGCACCTTGACGGTGTCGCCGATGTTGAATTTGGGAAGATCCTTGCGAAGCTGAGCCTCTTCGATGGAACGGATGATTTCATTCATTTTGCGATATCCTCCTTTCCTCACAGGGCGTTCGTAAACGATGACTTTTCGCCAGCGGACCGCCCGATATCACGCTCATCATTATACCATGAAAAACGGTTGCCGGGCAAGCAATATGTTTGTTAATTTACGGTCGTCACTCCGCGGCGGGCTCGCGCGTGAGGCGGCGGATCCAGCGATAGCTGTTCACCTCGTATACCGCCACGGCGCACTTGAGAACCTGGTCGCTCTTCAGGCACAGGAATACCCACACGGGCTCGAGCTTCCACACAAACTGCGCCAGCGCCGACAAAACCAGCACCACGCCCCACTGGAAGATGAGGTCGTTATAGAACACGAACTTCGTGTGCCCGCCGCCGCGCACAATGCCGCCCAGGCAGGGCGCCTGATAGGCCGTGCCGACGACTGTGACGGCCAGCACCGTCGTGAACTGAAGGGCGATGTCGTGCGCGCCCTTGGTTTCCAGATGATAGAACTCGAGAATTGGATAGCGCAGAAGATACAGCGCTGCGCCGGTCACAACGCCGATCACGAGGAACAGCCCCTGCATGCTGCGCACGTATTCGCGCAGCTTCCGGTCGTCGCCCTCGCCCACCAGTTTGCCGGTGATGACGCCCGCGGCGTTGCCCGCGCCGTAGGCGAACACGGAAATCATGCCGAACAGCGACACGACGGTCGCGTTCGCGGCGATGGCGTCCGTGCCCATGCGGCCGATAATGGCCGTCTGCACGAACATGGCCACGCCCCATGACGCGCCCGCCAGCATCACGGGCGTGGCGTACTTGGCGTAGTCGTGATTGAGCGCGCGGTCAAAGCGGAAAAGCTGCTTCGGACGGATGCGCAGCTTTTTGTCCATCAGGAACAGATACACGCACGAAGCGACAAACTCGAACGCGCGCGCCGCGAGCGTGGCGATGGCCGCGCCGGTCGTGCCCATCTGCGCAAAGCCCAGCTTGCCGAAGATCAGGCAGTAATTCAGTCCGATGTTGACGAACAGCGACATGACCATGATCACAAGCCCCACGCGCACGCTCTCCACGCTGCGCAGGCTGGCGAGGATGACCGTGCTCAGGCAATAAAAAAGGTAGGTATACCGGATGACGCGAAGGTAGTCCACGCCCTCCCGGATAATGGCTTCCTCGTCGCTCAGCAGGCACATGATTTGCCGCGGCGCGAGGCTGACCACGCAGGTGAACACGACGCCGATGACGAACGCCACCGTCAGGCCGATGGCGGTGATGGGTACGATGGGCTTTTTCTCGCCCTTGCCCCAGTACTGCGACGCGAGTACCACCACGCCCTCGCCCGCGGAGGTGACGATCATTTGCAGAAGAAACTGCACCTGATTCGCCTGCGTCACGCCGGAAAGCGCGTTCTGCGAATAGTTGCTGAGCATGATGCTGTCCGCCAGCGACACGCTGTAGGACACCAGGTTCTGAAGCGCGATAAACAGAAGAAGAGAGAAGAACTGACGATAGAAGGCCTTGTCCTTCGTAAACAGGTGCATATGAAATCGCCTCACGGTGTCATGATTCGCTGTCATGATACCACGTGAGGCGATGGTTTGCAAACGCCGCTCGGTTAATGTTTTGCGTCACACGTCCATCCGCATGCGAATTTCCGAGGTGTCGCCCAGCCCGCTTGGCTTGCGCGAGCCGTCCGGAACAAAGCCGCATTTGAGGTAAAAGGCTTTCGCACGCGTGTTTTCGTCGAGCACCCACAGGGTGATCTGACGATCGCCGCGCCTGTGCGCTTCCCCGGCGATCCAGCGAACGGCGGCGGAGCCGAAACCCTTGCGCACGCGGGAGGGGTCGAGGTACAGGCTGACCAGTTCGAGCGTTTTGTCGTCCGCGCCTTCGTCACGGGACGGCTGAATCACGAAAAAGCCGACCGTCTCATGCGCTTCGTCGTCGATCACGTAATGCGAGCGGTTGTTCTCGGTCGGAATGATTGTGAGCCACTGGGCGGGACGCCGGCGGTTCGTCCGTTCGATGATTTCAACCGGCACGCAGTCCGAGTACGCGTACACCCAGGCGTCCATGTGAATCTGCGCGCAGCGCGCGCCGTCCGCCGGAACGGCGGGGCGAATGAGTGCGCTCATAAAAAGAGTCTCCTTATAAATGCTTCGTCAGGCGCGCGTCAGGGTTTCATCCGGCAGGCCGGTAATCTTCTTCTGAACGAACGCGCCCTCGCGCTCGGCGGCCAGATAGCGCTCCGCGCCGTCGGTGATGAGCAGCTCCGTGCCGTTGAAGGTCAGCAGCACGGGTTCGAGCGTTTCGCCCGCGCGAATCCGCGCGGCGGCCTGATTCACGGCTTCCTCGGTCGGCTCCGCGCAGGAGGCCGCGCGGGCAAAGCCCTTTCCGGCGCGCTCGGCGCGAATCAGCGCATCGATGCTGCGGCCGGTGGCTTCGCGGTCGAGGTTGTTCACCATGTAGTCGCTGGTCTTGGAAAGCTCCATTTCCATTTCAAAGCGCTTCGCGCGCAGCTGAATGTCGGTTTCCGCGTCGCCGCGGCCGCGCAGGCGGCTGAGCAGCACGTCGAACGAATCCACATACAGGAAGATGGAGCGCACGGGAAGCGTGTCCTTCAGGATGGTTTTCAGGTTGTTTGCGCCGAGAATATCGATGTCCTTCAGAAGCGCTTTGCCCTCCTGAAGCTTCTTTTCCAGAATCAGACGGCTGCCGCCGTAGTAGCTTTTGTGAATGAACTGATGCTCGTAGATCAGACCCTCGTCCAGCTGACGCTTGAATTCCTCCTCCGATACGAAGCAGTAGGGATTGCCCTCGCTCTCGCCCGGGCGCATGGCGCGCGTGGTCAGAGTGGGGAGCAGGTCGTATTCGTCCCTGTGCGCGTCCAGCAGATCCCGGATAATCGTATTCTTTCCAACGCCCGCGCAGCCGACAAACGCAAACAGCATCTCTCGTCGCCTCCTGTATAATATGGTTAGCAATTATACAGGATCGCGGACGATTTGTCAATTTCGTGTCGGGATTTCTTCATTGACAGTTCATTTCCCATCCGATATAATAGAATGCAAAGGTCAAAGTTGCCCAGGGAGTGGATTTGATTGAAGCAACGAGTGATTTACGGTACGCTGTTCGCGCTGATAACGGTGGGCATGATCGTATTGTGCCAGCCGACGCGCGTGATCTTTTTTGTGACGTGCGCGCTGATTGCGGCGCACGAGATGCGCAAGGCGCTGGAAAAGTGCGGCTATCACCCGCTGGCGTGGCCGGTGATGGCGCTGTGCGTGTCCAGCACGCTGCTTCTGTATTTCGGCAAGGCCGGATACGTCTTCCCGGTGTTCATGATCATCATGATCGCGCTGTTCGGGCAGATGATACTGGGCGGGAAGATCAGCGTGAAGGACGTGTTTTCCACGCTGGCCGTGTGCGCCTATCCGGTGTCGCCGCTGCTTCTGATGGTGTACATCTCCGTGAACGACGCGATCTGGGCGGCGGTGTTCCTGAACAGCATCGTGCCCGCCATCGTGAGCGACACGTTCGCGCTGTTCGGCGGCCGGCGCTTTGGAAAGCACAAGCTGTCGCCGCACATCAGCCCCCACAAGACGGTGGAGGGACTTCTGTGCGGGCTGGCCTGCGGCACGCTGTCCGGCTTCGCGGTGTATGGCATCCTGCACGCGTTTGGGCGCGGTGTGATTCCCATGTGGGCGGTGATCGTGGCGGCGCTGGCGTCCGCGCTGGCGGGCGCGCTGGGCGACCTTGCGGCGTCGTCTGTGAAGCGCGCGGCGCAGATTAAGGACTACAGCCACCTGATTCCCGGTCACGGCGGCATGCTGGACCGCGTGGACAGCGCGCTGTTTGCCATTCCGGTGTGCTATATGATCTACGCATTGTTCGTGTAAGTGAAAACATTATAAAGCGCGGGCTGCGGCGGAAAATGAAAATCCGCCGCAGCCCGCGTTTTTGCGCGGCGGGAGAAAGCGGGTTTTCCGAAATATTACCCGGAAATCGGTTGACAATCGGAAAAACACTAACTATAATTGGATACATCAGACAAATGTTCGGACATATACGAACGATAAAACGCGTATGCACGATGAATGGAGGGAAATTCGTGGATTTTCTC
Organism: Clostridiales bacterium; assembly: GCA_004556395.1. Lineage (GTDB taxonomy): Bacteria > Bacillota > Clostridia > Christensenellales > Aristaeellaceae > SFHK01. Next base: position 7,051 of record SFHK01000030.1, on the reverse strand, counting down.
GAAATCGTAGAACGTTCCCATACCGGCGAGGCGGTAAGCAAAAACGACTGGGATCTGGATCATGTGGCGATGCCGATTCGCGACATCGTGGAGGATTTCGACCTGAATTACGAAAAGGGCGAGGTGCTGGCCTTTGATGAGGACATGCTGCGCCGGTCTTACGCGGCGGGACGACAGCTTGCCATTGAGACGGGCGTGTACAACCAGAACACCGGCCGCGTGATTCGCTTTACCGAGAAAGAAATCGACGAAGCCGCCGCCGCGCAGAAGCGGGAGATGATGGTCGGCCGCGGCGCGGACGCGTTCACGTTCTATGCCCGCCGCGCGGAGGACGCGCGCCGTCCCGGCGTTGTGGCCGGAAATCCCGGCTGCCCGATGGACGAAAAGACGTTCCGCGCCACCACGGAATCGTGGGCGAAGGAAAGCGTCGTGAACATGGTGACCTGCGGCTCGATCGTGGACGTGGACGGGCACATCGTGCGCCGCGCGGAGCCGAGCGAGCTGATCGCCGTGCGCCGGGAGATGCAATATCTGAACGAAATCTGCGCGCGCGTCGGCCGTCCGCAGATCGGCCGTCTGGCCGCGGAGAGCAGCGTTTCCCAGATCGGCGACCTTGCGGCGATGGCACCCGGCGGGTTCCATCCGGGCGACGCGCACCTTGTGGCGCTGAACAACGAGCTGATTACTACCGAGGACAACCTGCTGCGCGCGGCGAACACCATCGGCACCGAGGTGCTGAACGCGTCGCTGGCCTGCGTGCTGGTGGGCGGCATGGCGGGCGGCCCGGCGGGCGCGGCGGTGTGCATGATCGCGTCAATGCTGCTGGCGAACCTCGTGTGCCGCGCGGACTATCACCTTTGCCATCCCATCCACCTGCGCTATATCGCTACGTCCACCCGCGAGTGCATGTGGCTTCAGAGCGTGGTGTGTCAGGCGTTCTCGCTGTGCGCGCCGAACATCATCGTGTGCGACATCTATCCCAAGAGCGGCGCGGGCACGGCGGAGCTTCTCCGCGAGGTGGCCGCGAACGCGCTGGCCATTACCGTATCCGGCGGACACCTGGAGGGCTCCGGCTCCTGCGACGGACTGAAGCCGCATTGCTCCGGCCTTGAGGTTCGCATGATCGGCAGGGTGGCGGAGGCCGCCGTGCGCCAGAAGCTGACCCGCAGGGACGCGGAGCCGATCATCCGGAAGCTGCTTTCCGGCTATGAGCACGTGTTCGCGACCGGAAACGAGGGCAGGCCGTTCGATCAGGTATACGACGTGAACACGCTCACGCCCAGACCCGAATGGCAGGCGGAGTACGACCGTGTGGCGCGCGAGCTTGCCGAGCTCGGCCTGAATATATAAGGCGCCAGCGCACAATTCGGCGGCGCGCCTCGATTTACCTCCAGTAAACCTTCGAAATTTGCATTTGCATCTGACGAAAAATCCATTCGCCGGCCGACCACCTCATTTGTGCGGCGTTGCCTTAAAACGGAAGATACGGAAAAATAAGGAGGAACCCCCAATGCAGATCGAACGCAAGAAGGCGTCCATCCCATTTTTCTCCCGCGGGGACGTGGGCGGGCTGACCTACATGGTCACCAACAACATCGTGAACTACATCATCATCATCGCGGCGCTGAAAAGCTTCGGATGGGGCGACGACATCATCTTCGGCCGCGTGATTCCCGGCCTGTCCATCGGCCTTCTGCTCGGCGGCCTGTACTATGCCTTCATGGCGTACCGTCTTTCTAAAAAGGAAGGTCACGGCAACGTGACCGCGCTGCCCTCCGGCATTTCCACCCCGGCCATGTTCGTGATTCTCTACGGCGTGATTTCCCCGCTCTCTCAGATTCCTACTTTGCAGCCGGAAGAAGTGTGGAGCGCGGCCATGGCGGCCTGCTTCATCGGCGGCCTTGTTGAATTCCTCGGTGGCTTCATCGGCCCGTGGGTCAAAAAGCACCTGCCCCGCGCGGCGCTGCTCGGCACCGTGGCCGGCATCGGCTTCATCTGGATGGCGACGCAGGGCGTGTTCGACGTGTTCGGCGACCCGGTCGTGGGTCTTCCGATTCTGGCGGTCGCGCTGCTCGGCCTGTTCGCGGGTTATCTGTTCCCCAAGAAGATTTCTCCGTTCCTCGTGGCCATCGTGGGCGGCATCGTGTACGCCTATTGCCTTGGCCGCACGTCGTTTGACTTCTCGAACGTCGGCTTCTACTTCCCGAATCCCGTGAACACCGTTCAGTCGCTGATTAACGGCTTTGTGCATGTCGCGCCGTATCTGACGGTCATCATCCCCGTTGAAATCTACAATTTCATCGAGACGATGGACAATGTGGAATCCGCGAACGTCGCGGGCGACGCGTATAACGTGTGCGAGGCGCAGTTCGCCGACGGTGTCTGCACCATGCTCTCCGCCGTGTTCGGCGGCGTGATCCCCAACACCGTGTGGCTGGGTCACGCGGGTCTGAAGAAGTCCGGCGCGGGCGCGGGCTATTCGTGGATCGGCGGCGTCGTGCTGGGTCTGGCGGGCGTGTGCGGTCTGTTCTCCTTCCTGAGTTCCGCGGTTCCCGCGGCGGTCGTCGCCGTCACCTTCCTCTGGTGCGCGGTCATCATGGTTTCGCAGGCGTTCAAGGAGTGCAAGCCGAAGCACTACGCGGCGATTGCCGTGGCGATGGTTCCCTCGATCGCCGACTATCTGGTTACGCAGGTGGAGGGTTCGGTCGCGGCCGGTTCCATGGCCGAGGGCGGCTACGGCATCTGGATGGAAACGCTGGCGAACGGCGTGAAGGGCTTTTCGCAGAACGTGACCGACCTGCTCGTGTCCGGCGGCGTGATGTGGAACGGCGTTCCGGCGGTGAAGGCGGGCGCGATCATCATCGGCATCCTGCTGGGCTCCATCATCGTGTTCATGATCGAGAAGAAGCTGCGCAGCGCGTCCTTCGTGGCGCTGGCGGGCGCGGTGCTGTCGCTGTTCGGCTTCATCCACCACGCGGCGCTGGGCTTCTACATCACCTCCCCCTACATGATCGGCTGGCTGGTGACTGCGGTCATCCTGTTCGTGCTCGACTTTGGCAAGGGCAAGTGGTTCGACGCGCCGGACGACTTTGAATACGTATAAGAAAGCCGGTGCCGGTACAAAATTTAACCCGTTCGTGCGAAAAATAAAAGCTCGAATCATTGACAAACGCAGGAACGGATGGTAAGATATATGAGTTTGATTATGCGTAGAAAGGGATGATTCGCATGCTCGAAAAGCTGAAGACCGATCCGAAGACCGTAGGCATGCGCACGACGATCCGTGCCATCGAAAACGGAGAAGCCGTGTATGCCTTTCTTGCGGATGACGCCGACGTTTTCATCACCCGCCGCGTGCAGGAGCTGTGCCAGCAGAAGGACGTGCCCTACGAGCGGATCCGGACGATGAAGGAGCTGGGGGAGGCCTGCGGCGTGCAGGTGCCCACGGCGTGCGCGGCCATCAAACGACACGCCTGAACCACCGATGTACTCTTCCAGGGTTGCGGAAGCGTATATATTCCAAATTTGACTCGTGATTGAGGAGGTGCTTCCATGCCCACGATCAATCAGATGATCCGTCAGGGTAGGGAAAAGAGGACCAGCAAATCCAACTCGCCCATTCTGCAGAAATGCCCGCAGAAGCGCGGTGTTTGCCTGTCCGTCAAAACGCTGACGCCCAAAAAGCCGAACTCCGCGCTTCGTAAGATCGCCCGTGTTCGTCTGACCAACTCCATCGAAGGTACCTGCTACATCCCCGGCATCGGCCACAACCTGCAGGAGCACTCGGTTGTGCTGATCCGCGGCGGCAAGGTCCGCGATCTGCCTGGTGTGCGTTACCACATCATCCGCGGCGCGCTGGATACCGCCGGCGTTGCCAAGCGCATGCAGGGTCGCTCCCTTTACGGCGCCAAGAGGCCCAAGAAGTAATTTCCGGCAAGCCGCGCAGCGTCTGAACCCTGCTTCGTCTGAAGGAACGCGGACGGGGCGGCAAGTAGGGTGCGGCCGCGGGCGAAGGGAAGAGCGCCAACGATTCCCGGAGCGTTTGCCTGTTGCTGAATGAACCTTTCGACCGCTGAACATTGAGGAGGGACTATAATGCCCAGACGTGGATTTATCCCGAAGCGCGATGTGCTTCCGGATCCTGTATACGGCACGGTGATCGTCGCCAAGCTGATCAACCAGATGATGTATGACGGAAAGCGCGGCGTCGCGCAGTCCGTTTGCTACAGCGCCTTTGAGCAGGTCGCCGAGAAGACCGGCAAGGACGCGAACGAAGTATTCAACCAGGCGATCGCCAACATCATGCCCGCGCTGGAAGTCAAGGCGCGCCGCGTTGGCGGTTCTACCTATCAGGTACCTGTTGAGATCCGCCCCGAGCGTCGTCAGACGCTGGCTCTGCGCTGGCTGGTCATGTTCTCCAGAAAGCGCGGCGAGCGCAACATGGCTGACCGTCTGGCCGGCGAGATCATCGATGCTTCCAATAACACCGGCAACGCCGTAAAGCGTCGCGAGGATATGCACAAGATGGCGGAGGCGAACAAGGCGTTCGCGCATTACCGCTGGTAATCAGACGCCCGTATGGCGTTTTGCGCGCGGCCGGCAATGTGCGACTGCACTTGTTCCATACGCCGCGCGCTTATGAATTTTGGCGGGTTTCCGCATGAAAAAACCGCAACGGCGGGCGACGCCCCGCAAATTGATGAAAGGACGTAACACCTGTGGCGAGATCGCATTCACTTGATCATGTACGCAACATCGGCATCATGGCGCACATCGACGCCGGAAAAACCACGACGACCGAACGCATCCTGTTCTATACGGGACGCACGCATCGCCTTGGCGAGGTGCACGAGGGTATGGCCACGATGGACTGGATGGAGCAGGAGCAGGAGCGCGGCATCACCATTACCTCTGCCGCCACCACCTGCGAATGGCGCGGACACCAGATCAACATCATCGACACGCCCGGCCACGTAGACTTCACCGTGGAGGTGGAACGCTCCCTTCGCGTGCTCGACGGTGCCGTGGCCGTGTTCTGTGCAAAGGGCGGCGTGGAACCGCAGAGCGAAACGGTTTGGCGTCAGGCCACCAAATACTCCGTGCCGCGTCTGGCTTATGTAAACAAGATGGACATCACGGGCGCGAACTTCTTCCGCGTTGTAAAGATGATGCGGGAAAAGCTGCACGCCAACGCGGTGCCGATCCAGCTGCCCATCGGCGCGGAAAGCACATTTAAGGGAATCATTGACCTTGTTCAGATGAAGGCGGAGATCTATCAGGACGATCTCGGCACGAAGATGGAAGTGGACGATATTCCCGAGGAATACCGCGAGCAGGCGGAAGAGTATCACAACCAGCTGGTCGAAGCCGTCGCCGAGACCGACGACGAGCTGATGGAGAAGTTCTTTGAAGGACACGAGCTCACGATCGACGAGATCAAGAGCGCGATCCGTAAGGCGACCATCGCGGGCAAGATGAACCCTGTTCTGTGCGGTACGTCGTATCGCAACAAGGGCGTTCAGCCGCTGCTCGACGCGGTTGTGGACTATCTGCCCTCTCCGGTGGACGTGCCTCCGGTAAAGGGCACGTCCAAGAACAAGGGCGAAGAAATTGAGCGCGCAGCCTCCGACGACGAACCCTTTGCCGCGCTGGCCTTCAAGGTCATGGTGGACCCGTTCGTCGGCCGTCTGGTGTTCTTCCGCGTATACTCCGGCTGCATCAAGTCCGGCAGCTACGTGTACAACGCCACCAAGGGCAAGCGCGAGCGCATCGGCCGCATTCTTCGCATGCACGCCAATCACCGCGAGGAGATCGACGAGATCTACGCCGGCGATATTGCCGCCGCCGTAGGCTTCAAGGATACCACCACCGGCGACACACTGTGCACCGAAAACAAGCCGATTATTCTTGAAAGCATGGAATTCCCCGATCCGGTTATCCGCGTGGCCATCGAGCCGAAGACCAAGGCCGGCCGCGACAAGATGACGGATGCGCTGATGCGCCTTGCGGTGGAGGATCCCACGTTTAAAACCTACACCGACGAAACCACCGGACAGACGATCATTGCCGGCATGGGCGAGTTGCACCTGGAGATCATCGTCGACCGACTGCTGCGCGAATTCCACGTGGAAGCCACCGTCGGCAAGCCCCAGGTTGCGTACAAGGAGTGCGTCCGCAAGCCCGCGAAGGGCGAGGGTCGCTTTGTGCGCCAGACCGGCGGCCATGGTCAGTACGGCCATTGCGTGATCGAGCTCAGTCCGCTCGAGCCGGGCAGCGGCTACGAGTTCGTCGACAAGACGGTCGGCGGCGTGATTCCCAAGGAATTCATCCAGCCGATTTCCGACGGCGTGAAGGAGGCGGCGCTTTCCGGCTGCCTGGGCGGCTACGAAGTGGTCGACTTCCGCTGTACGCTGCTGGACGGCTCGTACCACGAGGTCGACTCCAGCGAAATGGCGTTCCACATCGCGGGCTCTTTGGCGTTCAAGGAGGCCATCAAGAAGGCCGACTGCTCGCTGATGGAGCCGGTTATGAAGGTGGAAATCGTCGTTCCCGACGAGTACCTGGGCGGCGTCAACGCGGATATGGCTTCGCGCCGCGGCCGCATCGTCAACACCGACACCAACGGCGATCTGCATGTGATCGACGCGATGGTGCCGCTGAGCGAGATGTTCGGCTACGCGACCGACCTGCGTTCCCGCAGTCAGGGCAGAGGCACGTTCACGATGCAGTTCGCTCAGTATGAGAGCGTTCCCAAGAACGTCGCCGCCAAGATTCTGGGCGCGGCAAACTATGTAAACCAGTAAAGGTTTGCCAAGCGAATTGATATGGAGGTTGAGCTACAATGGGCAAGGCAAAATTTGAGCGCAATAAGCCGCATGTAAACATCGGCACGATCGGCCACGTTGACCACGGCAAGACGACGCTGACGGCTGCGATCACGATCGCGCTGTCCCAGCAGGGCCATGCGACGGCCATGCGCTACGACGAAATCGATAAGGCGCCGGAAGAGAAGGCCCGCGGAATCACGATCAACACCGCGCACGTTGAGTAT
>SFHK01000092.1 GCA_004556395.1 Clostridiales bacterium | reverse complement strand
AACAAAAGCGAAGGAGGTGAGATCATGTCTGACTTTGAAAGACTTTACTTAGTCATCATGATTATCTCTCTTGTGCTCGCCGCGATCCAGATCGGACGCGACGGCAAAGACAAGAAGTAAAACACAAGCCGCCATCCAACGCTAACTGGTAGGCGGCTTTCCATTCTTCAGAGGGGAAAGCTCCATCACAAGCGTCATCCCTTCCTGTCGTTATTATAGCATCGTCGCCGTCGGTTGTCAACCGCCGATTTTTGTCCAGAAAGATGTTATAACGCGCTCAAAGTCCTTGTAATCATTGACTTTTTTGACTTTTAAAAAAACTCCACAACGCGGTTCTAACGCGCTCTCGAAGCTGCCCCATCGCTAACTGATGGGTAGCTTCCCACTACAGAGGGGAGAACCCATCCAAACGTGTCCACCGCCGTCTTCCCATCAAAAAAGCCGCCATGCTCCGGCGGCTTTTTTACGTTTGGAATCAGACGATCACCTTGGGCATGGCGCGCATCACCTTATCGATCTGCGAGGAGATGCGGAACAGGTCGCTCAGCAGGGAGTCGCCGTTCAGGAAGAACGTGCCCATGGACGAATCCGCGAACAGCGTCTGCACGACGGAGGAATCCAGCGCCGTATACACCATGGGAACCACCGCGGCGATCAGGCAGATGACCGCATAGCCGCGAACGACGCCGAACACGCCGCCCAGCAGGCCGTCCACGCCGCGCAGCTTGGGCAGGCGGAACATGTTATTGACGAGGTTGACCACGAGGATCAGCGCCGCGTAGGCAATCGCGAAAACGATCACAAAGGAAACAACGTTGAACGTGGACTGCCAGATGGTCTGCGTCAGGCACTCGCCGATGGTCAGCGCGGCGAACGCGGGGCTGGCGGCGTTGCTGCGGAACGCGTCGATCACGGCCTTGGGCACGGACGCGTCGGTCAGGGTCTCGCAGATGCCGTTGAGCGTGCTGGCCGCGCCGTTGCACAGGACGCTGCCGTTCTCGCCGAGCTTCGCGACGAGCTCGCGGAACGGGTCCAGACCGCTGAGCGCTTCCTTGAAGCTGCTGTTCATGAAGTGGTTGGCCAGCGTGCCGCACAGGGACGAGGCAATCAGCCACGCGGCGACGAAGCCGAGCGTCGCCAGCAGGGACGCGAGGAAGCCCTTCTGCATGCCGGAGATGAAGCTGATCAGGAGAATCGCCAGCAGGATAATGTTGATGATGTTCACGTTTTTCCCTCCATATCGCTAGTTTTAAGGCAGACGAATCAGGTAAATCGATCCGCCGGACGTGACGACGGCCGTATGGTCGGTGGTAATGCCGATTACAGTATCTACCAGAACCGGCAGTTTATACACCGTGGCTTTTTTTTGTCCGAACGCGCAGCAGACAAGGTATTCCTGCGAGAAGCCGTACATCGTGTTGCCGTCGGCCTGCAGCACGCTGCACACCACCGGCAGGCGCACAATGTATTCGCTGGAGCCGCGAATCATGCGCACGTCCGAAATGGCAATCGTGCCCTCCACCTGCTGGTTGGGCACAAACAGCATCAGAGGATCGTCCGAGCGCTTGTCCACCGCGTCCATATACCAGCCGTAGACGGTCTTGCGCTGGGTTTTCTTCTCGTTGGCCGTGTAGTCGTACAGGCGAAGGTAGTTCGTGCCGACCGCGGCGATGTAATTCGAGCGGAACATCACCTGATAGATAACCTGCTCCGAATCCTCGATGGTGCCGGTCTCGCGCTTGCCGGGGATGAACGTGCTGATCTGGCAGGTCGGCGTCGAGCCCGCGGAGTCCAGCGTCATAATCCAGAACAGCTCCTGTCCTTCATAGAAGCCGTAATCCAGCACCGTGTAGCCGCCAAAGCTGGTCAGCGTGTCCACCACGTCGCCGCCGCTGTTCAGAAGCACCACCGTGCTGTTGTGCTCCGGCGCGAGCACGACGGCCACATACCGGTCGCCCACCAGCGCGGACAGAATCTCTCCGTCCATCGTCTTGGACGCGAGCAGATGGCCGGTTTCCTTTTCGACGAGCGTCAGCTTCTTGCGGTTCCACACCGCCACGCCGTGCTCCGACGCGGAGAACTCCGAATTGGCGTCCACGCCAAGGTTCCACACGTATTTGCCGCCGGAGGTGACGCAGTGCAGCGAGCCGCCCTCCAGATAATACACGTTCGCACCGCTGACCCGCACGTCGCGGTTGGAAACGGTGTTCAGTCTCACGATGCTGGACAGCGGCGTATCTCCGCTTCCGCGCGCGGCGATGGCAATCAGATACGCGGCCAGCGTCATGGCGACGACGAGCGCAAGCACGGCAGGCCATCCCAGCGTTTGCTTTCTGTTGTAATCCATTTTCGGGCCTCCCGTTATAAAGCCGCCGGGCAAGCATCCTTTACCAATTCCATCTTGCCCGCGCGGCATATTCCTATTATAATAGAATCCATGTCAGGTTGCAATGCCCAGGAGCGAATTTGATCGTGAATGTTTCACGTGAAACATTTTTGCGCCGGATTTCCCGAATGTTTCACGTGAAACATTCGCCCATGATTTGGAGGAGCTATGGCAAAACGAAAAAGAAAGAAAAAGGGGCTTCATCTGAAGCGCCTGCTTGCGCTGCTCGTGCTGCTCGTGCTGGCGGCGCTGGGGATTTATGGCTACGCGTGCTCGCGCATCGTGCACGTGGACTATGTGGACGCGTATATCAGCGGCCTTTCGCCGTTTCTGGAGGGCACGCGTGTGCTGTTTGCCTCGGATTTCAAGATCACCGGCGAGAAGAGCGCCCGCGACTCCGTGAAGCTGATGCAGACGCTGTGCGAGGCGAACCCGGACATCGTGCTGCTGGGCGGCGACTACACCGGCATGTCGCTGTCCGACCTGTTCCGCGCGCAGACGCAGGAGGGCCGCGCCGCCATCAACGATCGGCTGAAGTCCGCGCGCGAAACCTTCTTCTCCGGCCTTGCCGGCCTTTCCGTGCCCGGCGGAATCTACGCCGTCTCCGGCGACGCGGACGTGAGCGTGGAGGGACTATATCAGGACTGCGCGCTCGGCCGCGTGACGCTGCTTGAAAACGCCACCCACCGCGCCATGGTGAACGACTCGCCCATTCTCATCGTCGGCTGCGCCTATACGTCCGCGTTCGGCTCCCGCGCCTTCCAGTTCCAGAACGCCACCGACGCGGGCACGGTGCTCGTGCTGGCGCATAACCCGGACGCGTCCAAGCAGATCAGCACCGTGAAGGACGGAAACGGCAACGCCATGGCCGACCTCATCTTCTGCGGCCATACCCTCGGCGGACAGGTGAACCTGTTCGGAAAATGCCTTATGACCGCCGCCGGAGCCTACAACGGAGACTTCCCCGCCGGCCTGTACGACGAAAACGATAAAAAATCGCTCGTAAAGATGCTCGTCTCCTCCGGCGTGGGCAGCGACTGGCTCCCCTTCCGCCTCGGCAGCCGCGCGCAGGTCTATATGGTGACGCTGCACAGGAAATAACCGCCAGATGCACGCGAAAAGGACGACGCGCCCCGCTCATGCGTCGTCCTTTCCTTTTTCCTTAACGCGCCTGTCAAGCTCCGCTTCCGGAAGCCGGATTCGGCGGCCGTTCTGCGCCTTCATCGCCAACATGAATTTCCGGTATTCCTCTTCGGAAAGAATTCCGTTTCGAAGCAGCTCGTCAAAAATCCACAGCGTGCCGCGAACCGTCACGCCCTCCTCAATCGCGGTTTTTCTCAGCCGCCCGTCGCCGGTCAGCAGCGCGATTCCTCGAAATTTCGCGATGGCCAGCGCGAACGTGTCATACGCCGACAGCTTGGGGCAACGGCTGCGGATTTCTTCCGCGTAATAGAATTCCTCCGTCGTAATCTTCACCGCCTGCAAGCCGAGCTCGATAAGCTCGTTTCCCCTGCCCTTCGGCGACAGCCATTCGTCCTCAAGCGCGTCGCTGCTCATCAGATACGTGCAATCCAGCCGAAACGGAAGCGCCAGCGCGTCGACCGCGGAAAAATCAATCCATATATTCGTGTCGCTGCTGATGTACTCCATTGCGCCTCCTATGCATGCACCATGCGGTCGAATTCGTCATAGGAGAGCTTCAGGAGCTCCGCGCCGCGAAGCTGGCTGATTTCGTCCTCGTTCACGGCTCGAATCGTCAGCTGCTCAAAGAGATTGGTCGTTTCCTCCGGAATACGAGACGGTTCGTTCTTCCTCCATCCATTCTGGGACGCTCGAATCATGAAATCCTTGTATACCGCGTCGCTGATCATGCCGAGCAGATTCGCCCGCTTCATCAACAGCAGCGTGGACACGCCGTATTCCTTCGCCACCATGATCATATCGGAGGTAATTCGCGTGCGCCGAACGCCAAGCTCGCGAAGCATGTCTTCCCGCGGGCACAGGAACGCTCCGCTGATCGCCGTCGCGAAGTCCTCGCGCTCCTTTTCCGGCATATCGTCCGGAAATACGCAAAAAACATGCGCCAGCTCGTGAACGAGTGTGGAGCGCTGCCGCTCCGGAGTCATATTGGCGTTCAGAATCAGATATGGACGGCCGTCCACAGTGCCGTTCATTCCGGAAAAATGCGCGTTTTCAATCCCGCAGCGGAATATAAGCACGCCTTTGTTCTCCATCGCGCCGACGAGATTCTGAATCGGCCCTTCCTCCGCAAAGCCCAGATGCTTCCGAAGCAGGCGCGCGGCTTCCTCCGAATCGCGTCCAACCTGTACGCAGCGGATTTCCGGACAGGCGGGCAGCACCTCGCCGCCGAGCGCGTCCACGACGTTAAAGAATCGATCGAAGTATTCCTCCACGCTTTCGCAAATGAATTCCTCTTCCGTCTTTGAAAGCGCGCGATTCTTTCTGAACTCGCAATGCGCATATTGGTGATTTCTACTGCGCACGGCGAGAAAATCCGCCAGCTTCACGCCAAGCTCGCCCGCAAGCCTGCGCAGAATATCGATTTCGGGCTTCCTTTCCCCATTTTCATAATGAGAAATCGCCATCGCCGATACCCCGATTCGGCTCGCAAGCTCCCTCTTCGAAAGCCCGCTGCGCAGACGATAGTACTTTAGATTCTTCTCGAGCATCGTCCCGCCCCCTTTCTGTTTATATTATATACGTTTTTCTGCAAAATGTAAACATGTAATCATAATTTTTTCGCGTCTCGGTATAAAAAGGCTGTGGGAAAGAAGCTTCTCTCGCCCCTTTTCCTTAAGGCAGCGCCGCACAAATGAGGTAGTCGGCCGGCGAATGGATTTTTCGTCAGATGCAAATGAAAATTCCGAAGGTTTACTGGAGGTAAATCGAGGAATTTGCATGCCGCAGATGGCGGAAAAGACATCGCCCGACGCGCCGCCGAATTGTGCGGCGGCGCCTTAAGTTTCCGCTTCGATTCCTGAACGCGGAAACTTGCCCATAGAAAAAGTCCTCCCGGCCGGAAGGACTTTCACCTATCTCTTCACGCCTCCGCCGCGCAGCCGTCCATCATGCGGATTTTGCGGGAGCACATGTCCGCGTAGCGCTCCTCGTGGGTCACCAGCAGGATGGTACAGCCCTGCCGGTTGAGCGTGCGCAGCAGCTCCATCGTATCGTCGGCGGAGCGGCGGTCGAGGTTGCCGGTCGGCTCGTCGGCCAGCAGCAGCGCGGGGTCGTTGATCAGCGCTCTCGCGATGGCCACCCGCTGCCTCTGACCGCCGGACAGCTCGCGCGGCAGGTGCCGCAGGCGCTGGTCGACGCCCAGCAGCTTCGCCAGCGCGCGCAGGCGCTTTTCGTCCGCCGGGCGGTTGTCCAGCAGGCACGGCATGCGGATGTTTTCCTCCGCCGTGAGCATCTCCAGCAGCCGGAAATCCTGATACACATGCCCGATTCTGCGCCTGCGCATGCGCGCGAGCGCCTCGTCCTCCATGGCGGTCAGGTCTTTTTCCTCTAAAAGCACGCGTCCGGACGTGGGCCGGTCGATGCAGCCGATCATGTTCAGAAGCGTCGTCTTGCCGGAGCCGGACTGCCCCACCAGCGCGACGAATTCGCCCTTCTGCACCGTGAAGCTCGCCTTGTTCACGGCGAAAATGTGGTCGTCTCCCTGCTTGTAAACCTTTGTAAGCGCTTCAATCGTAAGCATGCCTGTCACCTCTCCTCCGCGCGGATCCCGCGCATCGCCTTTTTCAGCGCCAGTCGAACCGGCAGAATGTAGGAAAGCGCCAGCAGCGCCGCGCAGCCGAGATTCATGGCCAGCACGCCGGGGCGCAGGTCGAGAAAATACATTTCACTCTTGTTTAAGACCCATAGAAGCGCCGCAGAGGGCACAATCGTCAGGATCATCCCCCACGCCGCCGCGCGCTCCGCCTGCCCGCTGTAGGCGCGAATCAGCGTTCCCGCGGACGCGCCAAGCCCGTACAGCCTTCGACGGTTGCCCCTCTGCGCCAGCACGAAGCCGGTCAGCCGCGCGGACACCACCATCGCCTCCAGCACCAGCAGCACGAGAAGAGCCACAACAGCCCCACGAAGGCGACCTCCGTCCGCTCATACTCCGCGTATTCGTTCACCACGGAATATTCCTGCCCCGCGTAGGTATCGCGCAGCCATTTCTCGACGGCCTCATGGCGCGAAATATCGGAGAGATACACATATATCCGGTTGATCGTGCTTCCGTCCCCATCGTCGTTCCGCCATTCGCCGTTCTCATACGTGCGCGCCGTGACCACGGAGGACAGCTCCACGTCCCGCACGCCCGAAAGCGCCCGAATCGCGCTTCGGTCTTCCTCCGTAAACCAGCCGCCCTGCTCATTTTCCCGCATCTGCGTCACCCTCAGCTCATATTCCGGCCTCGGGTTCACCACTGCGATGCTCGAAAGCACCGTGTTGGCCGCCACAAACACCGCCACGGCCACCGGCACCGAAAGCATCAGGCAGCTGACATACCGCCCGTTCGCGCGCGAAAGCAGCATGCGGCGCACCGACGCGACGGCGCTCCTGCCCGCGCGCAGTCTCCGGCGCGGACGGCGAACGCGGTTGCCCTCGGCGTCCTCCCGCATCAGCTGCACAATCGGCGCGCGGCACAGCCCGCGCAGCGTAAGCAAAAGAATCGCCGCCATCGCGCACAGATACGCCGCGGCAATGGCCAGAAGCTTCCAGAAATTGACGTGAAAGATCACCCACGAAAGGCTTTGCATTTCCTTCAGCTCAAAGAACCACACAAACAGCGCCTTCATCAGCGCCATCGCGACCGCTCCCGCGACAATCGCCGCGCCCAACAGCAGGATTACCGCTTCCATAAGAAACAGCGCGGACACCTGCTTCTGGCTCGTCCAGAAGTCCGCGCGGTATTGCATCAGGCTGCGCATGGCCATTTTCACCAGCGCGCCGTACATTTTCAGGTCAAAACGCATCGCTTTCATGTCTCAGCCTCCCTGCACGGTCATGCGCCGGTGCACGGCATGCCACGCGGCGCGTCCCAGCGCGAAAAGCGCCGCCGCCCACGCGAGCTGAAGCGCCAGCTGCCCCGCCAGCGCGCCGCCGTTCAAAGCGCCGGTGTATACGTTCAGCGGCACGTCGTAAATGCAGCGGAACGGCAGCGCGCCCAGCGCGGCGCGCAGTCCCGCCGGAAACAGCCACAGCGGAATCAGCGCGCCGGACAGCAGGCTGACCAGCCCCCGGTACGCCCACGCGATCTGCTTGATGTTCATAACCAGCATACTTAAAAGCCCCAAGAGGAAATTGAGCGAAAACAGCACCAGATACGCCAGCGCCAGACTGACCGCGAACGCCGCCGCGTGCAAGGGCGACGCGGGCAGGCGCATGCCCATCAGCAGCATGCCCGCCGCGCACGCGGGCAGCACCAGCACCAGCAGCATGCACAGGATATAGCTGGAATTGCGAGACAGCATCTGAAGCTGAAAATCCATCGGCCGCAGAAGGTCGGTATCGATGCTGCCCCGCCGCACCTGCTCGTTCATATACGACTGCACGGAGTTGTCGCCCGACGGGTAAAACACCATGTCCAGCGCCATCGCCAGCATGGCGTAGGTGATCATCTCGGGCAGCGTGCGCTCCAGAAGCGCGGGGTTCTGGCGATACAGCGCCGTCCACAGGCAGCGCGCGCCGTACATCGCGAGCAGCCCATAGAGTATCTTCACGAAAAACTCAAACCGATACAGCGTCAGCGCGCGAAGCTGCCCGCGCCGTTCGGGCCGATGTAGCCCACCACCTCGCCGTCCTCAATGGTAAAATCGATGCCGTCCACCGCGCGCTTCTCCGTATATTCGCTGTGAAACAGCGCGCGCACGGCGGCGAACCGCCCCTCCTTCGGCCGGGCGATGCGATAAACCTTCGTCAGATTGCGTGCTTCGATCAAGCGGCATTCCTCCTTTGACGTATTACGTTCGTTGCCCGCAACGCCGATACGGCAGCGGACAAGATACCTTGCGTTTTGCCTGATCCGTCACCAACAACAAATAAGCCGTCTACATCCGTTTCAAAGTTGAAATTAACGCTTACCTGTGGAACAATCCATTCAGCAGCGGGTGCGTGAACTAAACCGTGTCTTATATCAATATACTTTTTCTCATATACTGTTATAAGAAAGTCTCTCAGGCTTTCATATACAGTCTTATCGAATAGCTTGCTTACGTCCCCTTTGATTTCCCAGTCACGGTTTGGAATGAATAGTCCGTCCGATATATTTGATTCGAGGAAATCATCAATCGTTTGGTAGACTACATTCCCATTACTGACCTTCTCAAATTTCCGAAGCGTATTTAAGGCTGCGTCCAAGCTATTCTGTCGTGCTGAGCGGTAGAGGATATTTACATTTGATGTATCTCTTAGCGCATATGAGTCGGCTCTACCTCCAACTAACGACATTTGTTGTGCCCTATACGGAACTACTTCACCCGCATAACACACACAATGTGTTTTCACATATGCATTCTCATAGTGTTTTTTGATTTTCAGGTTGTTGCTCTTCGCTTTCATGTAGTCCATCCCTTCTTTAGGGATTTCAAGACGTACACCGATAGACGTGCGGACACTTGTGCGCTTTAATCCAATAGCGGTATAGCTGCGCTCAAGATTTATATCGCCCTTCCCCGTTGCGATAATCAGATTTTCTCCCAAGAAATCCCCCTTCACCAGCTTTCCAACGCGAAATGGGTATGGAACGTTTTTCGCTCCATACCCATTTCATCTACAGAAAATTGAAACTCTCCCTCACTTCCTCCGAAACGCTTTTCCGCCGTCAAGATTCCAGTTCCATCGAGTCAGAAATCTCCCCCATTTCTCGCATTTCTTCCGAAGCGCCTTGCGGCGATCTGAGGGTCAGCTCTGTCAGGGCGGAAATCTCCCCATCTTCCCCTACTTCCTCCGAAGCGCTTTGCAGCGGTCAGAGTTCCGGCTCCGTTCGGTCGGAAATCTCCCCATCTTCCCCTACTTCTTCCGAAACGCCTTGCGGCGATCTGAGGGTCGGCTCTGTCAGGGCGGAAATCTCCCCATCTTCCCCTACTTCCTCCGAAGCGCTTTGCAGCGGTCAGAGTTCCGGCTCCGTTCGGTCGGAAATCTCCCCTGTTTCCCGCGCCTCTTCTGATGCGCCTTGTGGCGAGCTGGGGGCCGGCTCCGCCGCGTCCGGGATTTCCTCCGCTTCCCACACCTCGTCCGGGTCGGCTTGCCAGGTTTCGTTGATCTGGGGGAAGTCGGATGTACGGCGGGGACGCGGGGTTGGGGCGTCGATGAGGTTTTTCAGGCTCACGACGCGGTCCGGGCACACGACGAGGTAGTCCATCACGTACACGCCGATGGAATCGAGGTAGTCGGACAGCTCGGAGATCATCTTCCGGTCGACGTGCGACACGCCGTTTGTGCGGAAGCCGCGGCGCGCGAGCAGCACGACGTAGTGCGCGTCGTAGCGCAGGGCGCGCCCGGCGATGAACAGGCGGGACTGGTCGTTGAGCCACATCGCGCCCGTCAGCATGCGGGATGTGAACAGCACCTCGCCACCGGCGTTGGAGAGCACGAGCCACGTCTGCGGGCGCATGTCGCCCTCGAACAGCGCCTTCGCGTAGCTGGCCGCCTGTCCGCGGGCGCGGATGACCGTGCGCGCCTGCGCGGGCATCAGCCGGTAGGCGTTCGCGGCGCGGAAGAAGGCGGCGAGCGTCCCGGCGACGCGGAAGCCCACGCCCGGCACCTTCATCAGCTCCTCCTCGCCGGCGGAGAGCACGCCCGTGACCGTCTCGAACCTGTCGATCAGCGCGTGCGCCAGCTCGTTCACGTCCTGCCGCGGCACCGCGTAAAACAGCAGAAGCTCGATCACCTCGTGCGGCGGCAGCGCGGTCAGCCCCACCTCCTGCGCCCGCTTTTTCAGACGCTCGCGGTGACCGGCGTGCACATCCGACGCCGGACGCGCGTTTTCATCCTTCATGTTTCCCTCCGAGAATCGGTTGATTTTGCGAGAATGTGTTTTCCCCGCGATTGGCTGGAAGCCCGTTTTGCTGCGCGCGAACACGCGGAAAGCCGCTCTTCGCCGGAATAGCCCTTGAACGCGGTGCGAGACGGGGCTTTTGCCGCGGAGCTCATTCGAATGCAGAAGCGGGCGTATCGCGCGAACGCGGGAGTGGCCGCGCTTCGCGAAACGGCTGCGGCGCGGGTCGCGCGAATGCGGAAGTAGCTGCGCTTCGCGAGATGGCTGCGGCGCGGAACACGCGAA
>SFHK01000029.1 GCA_004556395.1 Clostridiales bacterium | reverse complement strand
TTCGATTCATCATCAGTCAATTTTATCTCTTCGACTCCAAATGTTGTATACGTATCAAATGATAATGAAATAGTAGCAGTAGGCGCAGGAAGTTCAACCATCTCGATCATGTTTGGAGATGACATTTCTGGTGAGATTTTGTTCAATGTACATCCTATCGTAAATTATAGACTGCAAGAGCCAACCTGTTCGTCCACGGGAACATCCTCCGGCAGATACTGCAACCAATGCAAAGCATGGATTACTCCGATACAAACGCTTGATCGTCTTGCTCATACCGACAACAATAGCGATTCTGTCTGTGATATTTGCAATCAAGCTTTTTATAACGCGCAAATACCAGACAGGGTGGAATTGATAGAATCCGAAGCCTTCGATGGTTGCAATAGTCTCATATCTATAGCAATCCCAGCAAGCGTCACACATATCGAAGACGATGCTTTCTCAAATTGTGGGAGTGTAACTCTGTTCGTTGAAGAGGGTTCATATGCCGAGATATATTGCATTCAAAATTCAATCTCTTATCGCATTAATGATAAAAACTCCTAAGTAACATATACAGCAGACAACGGCGGAGGAATTTTCCCCCGCCGCTTTTGCTATTTCCGGTCGCGCCGCTTGCCCGTCAGATGCTCAACGTCCATGCGCAGGATGACCACGGCCCGCAGATGCCTTTCGTCAAACTCGTGCGCATGCTCGGGATCGTAGTGGCGCATGATGGCCTTGAGCGCCTCAACGCCCTCCGCGGGATCGTCCACCACGGAGATTCTTCCCCGCCCCAGCACGCTTTCATACTTCCACGTCGTCGCGCAGGCCACCTTCGCGAGCTCCAGCACGTGCGCGCGGCTCATCGAAAACGCGCAGCGTCCGTCGCGGGCAATCAGGTCGAGCTTCTTGCCCTCGCGCGCGCCGTGAAAATACAGTGCGGGCTTTCCGTCCCGCATGACCAGCGCGAAATTCATCGGCAGCACATAGGGATAGCCATCCACGTCGTTCAGCGCGAGCTCGCAGATGTCGCACCCGCGCATGATTTCCAGAATCTGCTCAAAGTCCTTCACTTCCCGGTCGGCACGCCGCACGAAAATCCCTCCCAATCACAAAAGTCCGCTCACAAGCGTAATCACAATGCCCGCCGCGGCGCTCAGGCCGTACAGCGTGGACGTGATCACGAGGTTCTCCTTCAGATTTTTGTTCGTCCTGAACAGCACCAGAAGTCCGATGCCCGCGTTGGACAGAAGCCCCGCAAACAGCCCGCCCAGCCCGATCAGGCCGCTCAGGTAGGATTCCGTGATGACCACGGACACGGAGCAGTTGGGAATCAGTCCCACCAGCGCCAGCAGAATTTCGCCGATAAACGGCCGGTTCAGAACGGAGCCGGACAGCCGCTCCACGCCGATCATGCCCAGCACGAAGTTCAGCACCACGTTCACGGCGATCAGCATCACCGCGATTTTCAGCGTGTGCTTCAGCGCCGACACGAACACGCTGCCCTCTTCCTCGTCGCACGCGCAATGCTCGCGCTCGCAGAAGCCGTGAATGTTCTTCTGGCTGCGAATGTATTTCGTCAGAAGCAGGTCGGCCAGATAGCCCAGCGCCACGCCCAGCGCCGCCTTGCCAAGCACGATCAGCAGGATGGACGACAGCCGGATGTCCCCGTCCGCGACGGAGGAGAGCATAATCGGCAGCATCTCGTCGGACGTGGCGAAGAACACGGCCAGCATCGTGCCCACGGTGACGGAGCCGGTGGAAAACAGCGTCGCCGCCGCGCCCGAAATGCCGCACTGCGGCACCACGCCCAGAAGCCCGCCCAGCAGCGGCCCGGCCTTGTGGCTGTAGCCGTGCAGAATTTCCTCGTTCAGCTTCTGACTGCGCTCCAGAAGCTCCATCAGAAGGTAGGCGACAAACAGAACCGGCAGGCTCCACGCGCCGTCCTTCAGGCCGTCGAGCAGGGAATCCAGAAACAGATCAAACATCAAAACGCTCCTTTGCGTATTCGGGTGAGTTTTTCGACGCGTACTCCGGGAATTTTCGCCACGCGCCCTCGGGCGGCGGCAGGGACTCGATCGCGACCGGCGTTTTCAGCGTGGGATGCTCGAAGGTCAGGCTGTGCGCCCACAGCGCGATCTGCTGCCCCGGCCTCCCGCCGCCGTAGCGCGCGTCGCCCCATAAGGGAAGCCCCGCCAGCAGGTGCTGCACGCGAATCTGGTGCCTGCGTCCGGTTTCCAGCCGCACGTCCGCCAGCGTCAGCCCGTCCCGCACGAGCAGGGGCGTGGAAACCAGCGCCGCCTTCTTTGCGCCCGCCTCGCCCGGCCGCGCCTCGCGCGTCATGCCGGTGCGCTCGTCGCTCACCAGAAGGTTCTCAAGCCGCGTTTCCGCGCGAAGCTCGCCCTGAAGCACGGCGTAATACCGCTTCTGAACGGTGTGCGCGGCAAACTGCGCGCTCAGCCGCGCGGCGGCCTTCGACGTTCGCGCGAACACCATCGCGCCGCCCACGGGACGGTCGAGCCGGTGCACAAGCCCCAGATAAACCCTGCCGGGCTTCTCGTACCTGCGGCCGATGTAGTCGCGCAGGATGGACAGAAGATCGCGGTCGAGCGACGAATCCGCCTGCACCGGCAGGTTCGCCGGCTTCTCGACGCAGAGCAGATGGTTGTCCTCATACAGAACCGGTATCGTCCAGCCCGCATCCCTCACGCAATCGGTCATATTCCGCCCTTCCTCCCGCATACGATCTTTCCATGGGATGATACATGCCCCTTGTTTCCCTGTCAACGCAATTTTATTCTCCGGAGGCAAATTTCTTGAAACGGAAGTGCACTTTTTGCGCAAACCCGGCGATCTACCCCATCTATCGTTCGTTCCGACTGTGCCCGGGCTGTCTGAACGCGCTTCTGCGCGCGCACCCGTCCAGCCGGGAATACGCGTGGTTCCTGTCCTCCGTGCGCCGCGCGCTGTTCACCCGCGCGGGATGAGCGCACACCTCTTATTTCTCCGCGGACGTTTCACTCACGGCGCTCTCCGCATTCTGCGCGGCCGACGCGTCCGCGGTTGAACACGCTTCCCGATCAGCCTTGAAAGCGCCGTCCGTTTCCTGCGCAATCGGCGCATCCTCAGCGCTGTGCGTCTTCCGTTCCACCGACACAGCCTCCCGCGCCGCCGGCACATCCGCAGCGCCGTCCGCTTCCCGCGCGACCGGCACGGTTTCCCGCGTCGTCGACTCGCCTACGGCAACGCGCGCGCTCTGAACACGCTCGCCGTCCGCTTCCCGCGCGACCGGCACGGTTTCCCGTGTCGTTGACCCGCCTACGGCAACGCGCGCGCTCTGAACACGCTCGCCGTCCGCTTCCTGCGCAATCGGAGCCTTTCCGGCGCTATCCTCTTCCCGCGCCGCCGGCGCGTCCACGGCGATTCGTTCCCCGCTCGCCGCGCCCTCCGGCATGACCGGCGAGGCGGCCGTTCCCTCGCCCTCCGGCTGCCCGCCCACCAGCATGCGGTGGGCGAAGAACCAGCGCATGATCGGCCGGGGATCGGCGAACACGAACCGGTACGCGCCGTTCACGGCGTTGATGTGCAGGAAATCCACGTCGTTCATAACCAGATACTGGAAGTCGGCGAACGTCCACGAAAGCGTCTGCGTCTTCGACGAAAAGCGCAGCTCCGTCTTCGTGAGCCGCAGCTCGCCCTCGTCCGCCGTCTCATAGCCGGGCGCCTTCGCGCGCGGGCGCTTCAGCGTCACCGGCGCGTACAGCGCGAAATCGTCCGCGGCCAGATCCTGCCGCAGCTTGTCCAGCTCCATGTCCACCCATTTGTCCATGCGCCGCGTGCAGGTGTTCCGCGTGGCGCGGAAGAAGCCGTATTCGTCGATTTCTGCGCGCATGCCGCAGACGTCGCACGTCACGGCGTTCGAAAGCTCGCGCATGCCGCCGTACATGCCGCAATGCGGGCACATGTACAGAGCGCGCGTCACGCCTCTGGCGCGGTTCAGCGCGTGAAAACGCACGCGCTCCTTCGCCTGCCACCGCCATTCGTCGAAGGCCAGCGCCCTCTCCGCCGCCGCCTGAATCGCCTCCGGCGGCGTTTTCCGCGCTTCCTCGGCGGTAAACAGCCGCTGAATGTACACATCCACGCGCCCGCGGTGAAGCGTGTGCGCGTAGCGCGGATGGCTCAGAAACGCGCCGCGCGGCGTCGCCGCATAAACCGACGCGCCCATCAGCCGCGCCAGCTTTCCGGTGCCGGGCTGCATTTTCCACGCGGGACGGCCGTCGCAGCTGGTCATTCCGGCGGGATACACGGCGACCACGTCGCCCTCCCTCGCCGCGCGCACCATCTGGCGAACGCAGGAAATATCCGTCGCGCCCTGCTTTTTCTGAATCACGCCCAGCGACGTGAGCAGCCACGCGGTGAACCGGCTCTTCTCAAACTCGATGCTCGTGGCCACAAAGCGCACCCGGCGCGGCCGGAGCGCGTAAATGAGAAACGCGAAATCCCACACGGACTCGTGCGCGCACAGAAACAGCGCGTTGTCGTCGATCGCCCCGCCGTCCGCGCACACCCGCGCGCCGAACAGCGCACGCGCCAGCAGAGAGATCACCCCCACCGCAAACGCGCGGAAAGCCCTTTGAAACGCGCCCCTCAGCCGCTCCCTCATGCCGCTCACTCCCGGAAAAAACGTATAAAGTATTCTACCATACCCGCGAGAAGAACGCTATCAACAAATCGGAAAATTCCGCTTCCTCGCGAAAATTTCATGCGCGCATGCTTTTGCCCGGCGCGAAAACGCGGTAAAATGGAAGAAAACGGTCATCTGGAGGAAGCGTATGGATTTGTATATGATCCGTCACGGCGAAAGTCTGGCGAATTTCACCGGCACGCACGCGGGCTGGGCGCCCGTGCCGCTCACGGAAAAGGGCGAGGCGCAGGCCGAAGCCGCGCGCAGACACGTGCGGAACCTGACGTTCGATCGCCTGTACGTGAGCGACGTGCGCCGCGCGCAGCAGACGGCGGACATTCTGTTCCCTGGCGTTCCGCGCACGTTCAGCACCATCATCCGCGAAATCAACAACACCTCGATGCGCGGAAAGACCTGCGACGACATGACCGCCCTGTACGGCGAACGCTACCTCGCCTGCCGTAAAAATTTCGACTACGCCCCGCTGGGCATCGACTGCGAAAGCGGCGCGCATATGCTCGCCCGCGCACAGGAGTTCCTCGACCTCGTCGCCGCCGAGGAAACCCTCACGCGCGTCGCCGCCGTCGCCCACGCCGGCCTCATCACCGCCATGGCCGAGGTCGTCCTCGGCGCCCGCGTCGGCCGCCAGATGTCCTGCGGCAACGCCTCCGTCAGCATCTTCCGCTGCGAAAACAACCGCTGGCGCCTCCGCCTCTGGAACCTCACCCCGGATATGGACTGACGCTGTTTTCAATGAAACCGGACGGACCGCTCTCACGCAGTCCGCCCGGTTTTTATTGAAAACAGCGCATAATCGGATTGCCGTCAATGAGTCCGATGAATTTTCATCGATGTTGTCGACGTTTTTTCGTCGATACCATCGACGATTCTTTCGTCGCACCCATGAAAACAGCCGCGCGTCCCGACATGGACGGGGTGCGCGGCTGTTTCTTCATTAGATAGGCGGTTCACAGCGCCGGGCCGTGCAGGTAGAGGATGGCGGCGGCGGTGGTGGTGACGGCGGCGAGCGCCCAGGCATACCCGTAGGCGTGGCGGCGGGCGGGTTTGGCGGCGAGGGCGAGGATGAGGGCGACGAGGCTCAGGGCGATGGTGGCGAGGAGGGCGTATTGCAGGGTCAGCACGCGCCACACCTGCGCGGCGAACAGCCAGCCGAGCGCCAGCGCGGGCACGCAGAGGTCGGCGGCGGTCGGCGCGGTATACACGCAATCCACCGCCGCGCCGATCAGGATGGCGACGCCGGTCAGCAGCATATCGTCGATACACGCTTCCGCGGACGCGCGTCCCAGAAACGTTACGTAGCCGACGCGCGCCAGCAGCGCCACGGCGATCAGCGATTTTTCCCATTCGCGCCTGCGCGGCCCGCGCACCATCATCAGGCCCCACAGCGCGGGAAGCGCCGCGCTCGCAATGGCCAGCGGCCGCGAAAGCACGACCTCGCCCACGGCGCGCGCGCCGCCCTGCACGGCGTGGAACTGAAGAAACGCGCGCATCCACACCGGACAGGTGAGCAGCAGAAGCCCAGCGCCCAGCGGCAGCCGCCTGCCCGGCGCGGCGAACAGAATCAGCAGAAAGCCCAGCAGGCACGCGGCCAGCAGCAGGTAGTTGCGCCCATAGGTCAGAAACGGCGCGTTCGGCAGCTGGAACACGAAGTCCAGCGAAGGATAGTCCAGAAACGACAGAAGCCTCAGATACCCATACAGCATGGGCAGAAGAAGGATTCGGAAAATCCACGGCGCTTCGCCCCGCGCCCGCTTTCGTGCCATATTCATCCCTCCGACGGTTCTCTTTCTATTCAGACGCGTCCCGCCCGGCGTTTTCTCCGCACGTAACCGAAAATAAACCTGTGCCGCGCGCGTTTTCCTATTGACAGGAAAGCCCAACGGTGGTATTATATATCCTGCCGTTGCGAAATGCAATGAGAAATTTCATCGCGGGGTAGAGCAGTCCGGTAGCTCGTCGGGCTCATAACCCGGAGGTCGAGGGTTCAAATCCCTCCCCCGCAACCATCTGCCGGCGTAGCTCAGTTGGCCAGAGCATTCGGTTCATACCCGAAGTGTCATTGGTTCGAATCCGATCGCCGGTATTCATAAAAGCACTGAAGAATAGTTCAGTGCTTTTTGTTGTCCCGAAACGGACGGAATCCCATGCATACGCATGAATAAATGCATTCTTCTTGTGCATATAAATTCACTCGAAATTCATCTTCTGTTAAAATACCTGAGATACGCACAATTTCAGTTGACAATTCTGCTCCATCCTACTATAATGCGTTTACTAACGTCCATTCGTGAATTGGAGGGTTTTCCCGTGAAGCAAGGGGCAACGACGGCGAAGCCACCTGCCGCGGCCGGAAAGCACGGCCGCCGGAAGTGGTCTCGCGAGGATACGGAGCTGGGCCTGCTGGGTCTGCCGGCGCTCATCTGGTATATTCTGTTCTGCTATCTGCCCATGTTCGGGTTGATGATCGCGTTCATTCAATACGAGATTTTCCCGCAGCAGAGCTTCCTTTATAATCTGCTGCACAGCGAGTTTGTCGGCTTTAAGAACTTCAGCTTCTTCATCAACAACAACGCCTTTATGATGCTTCTGCGCAACACGCTTCTTTACAACATCGTGTTCATCATTCTGGGCATCGTCATTCCGGTGACGCTGGCCATCATGATCAACGAGCTGTATTCCAAGCGCAAGTCCAAGACGTATCAGACGCTGATGTTCTTTCCCCACTTCCTGTCGTGGGTCGTGGTGAGCTATTTCGTGTTCGCCTTTCTGAACACGGATTACGGCCTTCTCAACCGCATCGTGGTGTTCTTTGGCGGCGAAACCCACCGCTGGTACTCCGAGCCCGCGTACTGGCCGGCGTTTTTCGTGGTGCTGAAGGTGTGGAAGGGCACCGGCTACGGCATGGTCGTGTATCTGGCGAGCATCACCGGCATCGACGGCTCGCTGTACGAGGCCGCCATGCTGGACGGCGCGAGCAAGTGGCAGCAGGCGAAGCACATCACCCTGCCGATGCTGAAGACCGTCATCGTGATGATGTTCATCCTGTCCGTCGGCGGCATTTTCGCCTCGGATTTCGGCCTGTTCTATCAGGTCACGCAGGGTGTGCCCAACTCCCTGTATAAGGTTGCGTCCACGTTTGATACCTATGTGTACGCGGCGCTGCAGGGCAACGCGCCCATCGGCAAGACGGCCGCCGCGTCCACCTTCCAGTCCGTGGCCTGCTGCATCACGATTCTGCTGGCGAACTTCATCGTGTCCAAGATCGATGAAGACAGCGCCGTGTTTTAAAGGAGGGACGAACGAACATGAAAGCCAAATCCTCCTTCCGCATCAACCGCATTCATCCCGTTACAAACGGCGTGTTCAACCTGCTGTTCGTGCTGCTGGCCGCTTCCGCCATCCTGCCGGTCGTGCTGGTGTTCATGATCTCGATTTCCTCGGAGGAATCCATCCGGCTGGTCGGCTACTCCTTCTTCCCGGCGCAGCTCTCCGGCAAGGCCTACCAGTTCCTGTGGAATGAGCGGCAGACGATCTTCAGCGCGTTCTTCACCTCCGTGTTCGTCACCTGCGTGGGCACGGTGCTGGGCGTGTCGGTAACTACCGCCATGGGCTACTCGCTTTCCCGGCCGAACTTCAAGCTGAAGGGCTTCTACACCACCGTCATCTTCATTCCCATGCTGTTTGGCGGCGGCATGGTGGCCAGCTACGTGGTGAACGCCAACATCCTCGGCCTGCGCAACAAAATCTGGGTGCTGATTCTTCCGCTGATGGTCAGCTCCTACAACATCGTCATCTGCAAAACGTTCTTTAAAACATCGATTCCGGACAGCATCATTGAGTCGGCGAAGATCGACGGCGCGACGCAGATGCGCACGTTCCTGAGCATCGTAATCCCCATCTCCAAGCCGCTGTTCGCCACCATCGCGCTGTTTCTGTCCTTCGGCTACTGGAACGACTGGTTCCTGTCGTCACTCTACATTTCGGACAGCAAGCTCATTTCCCTCCAGGCGCTGCTGAACAACATCATGCGCTCTTTGGAGTACATGGCCAACAACCCGTCCGCCGGCGTTTCCCTGCAGCAGTACAAAGCGCAGATGCCCGGCGAGTCCGTTCGAATGGCCATTGCCATCGTGATCGTAATCCCGATCGCCTGCGCGTATCCGTTCTTCCAGAAATACTTCATTTCCGGATTGACGATCGGCGCGGTGAAGGGTTAACGAAAATAAAAAAGGAGAGACTGAACTATGAAGAAGATCCTGTCTCTGGTTCTCGCACTGTGCCTCGCACTGTGCATGCTCAGCTTCGTTTCCGCGGAGGAAGAAGTGCCCACCGTCAAGATCATTACCCTGGGCAATGGTCAGCCGGAAAACTACGAAGCCTGGATCACCAAGCTCAACGAGTACGTCGTTGAGAAGATCGGCGCGAAGCTGGAAGTCGAGTGCATCGGCTGGGGCGACTGGGGCTCCCGCCGCAGCGTCATCATCAACACCAACGAAGCGTATGACGTCATCTTCGGCGACAGCGGCAACCTGCGTCAGGACGTCGCCGTGGGCGCGTATCTGGACATCACCGACCTGCTGGCCGAGAACGCCCCGGGTCTGGTCGACCTGATCCCCGGCGGCTACTGGGACGCCTGCCGCGTGAACGGCCGCATCTACGGCGTGCCCACCTATAAGGATTCCTCCATCACCCAGTACTTCGTATGGGACGTGGAGGTGCTCAAGGAGCTGGGTCTGGAAGAGGAAGCGGCGAACTGCCACACCATCGAAGACGCGACTCCCATCCTGCAGAAGATCAAGGACGCCAAGGGCGAAGCCTCCTTCCCCGTAACCAAGGACGGCGTTTCCCAGATCCCCTTCATCTTTGACGCCTTCGGCGCGGGTCTGCGCGGCATCGGCGTGCGCTACAACGACAAGGACGCCAAGGTTGTGAAGATCTTCGAAGAAGAAGACATCATGGAGCAGCTCAAGGAAGTCCGCGGCTGGTACGAGAGCGGCATCATCAACGCCGACGCGCCCAACCTGGCGGAAGGCCCGACCTATAAGGCCTGCTTCCTGGCGCAGGGCTGGTCTCTGGCCGCCAAGACCGTCTGGGGCCCCAACATGGGCAAGGAGCTGGTCGCCTACACCTTCGGCCCCACCATCCTGTCCAATGACTCCGTTCTGGGCTCTGTGAACTTCGTGTCCGTCAACTCCAAGCATCCCGACAAGGCGCTGGCCTACCTGAACCTGATCAACACCGATTCCAAGGTTCGCGACGCGTTCTACTATGGTCTGGAAGGCGAGAACTTCACCTACACCGAGAATGGCCGCGTGCACAAGAATGCCGATAAGGGCTGGGGTCTGGCCGGCTACACGCAGGCGACCTTCTTCAACGTGACCCCCACCGACGACGTGGAATTCAACCAGTGGGACGAAGTGCACGAGCTCAACGACGCCGCGGAACCCTCCGTGCTGCTGGGCTTTGCCTTTGACTCCTCCAAGGTTGACGACCAGATCGCCAACTGCAAGACCATCTGGGATCGCTACCATCCCGAGCTGCTGACCGGCTCCGTTGATCCGGAGACCGCCGTGGCCGCGATGTACGCCGAAATGGAAGCCGAGGGCCTGAGCGACATCATCGCCGAGGCGCAGGCTCAGATCGACGCGTTCCTGGGCAAGTAATCCTCAAACCCATAAACCCTCATTCGTCCGCGCCCCTTTTCGGAGCGCGGGCGTTTTTATGCAACAAAAAACCCCGCAGCGGCCGGAAGAACGTCGCTGCGAGGATTTGGTTAGTCATTCGAGGGGGTTTTTGCTTTATAGGTTTCCACGATGAATCTGGGGCGGCGCTTGACTTCCATATAGATTTTGCCGACGTATTCGCCGATCATGCCCAGCGCCATCAGCTGCACGCCGCCGATGAGCCAGATGGAGAGCATGGTGCTCGTCCAGCCGGCGACGGCGTGTCCGGCGATATGGGAAATAAGGGTATACAGCGCGGCGAGGATGGCCGCGGCGGCGAACACGAAGCCCACGGCCGTCACCATGCGGATGGGCTTGATGGAGAACGACGTAACGCCCTGCATGGCGAAGGCCAGCATCTTCCTGAGCGGGTATTTGCTTTCGCCCGCCAGCCGCTCGCCGCGCTCATAGTAAACCTTCGCGGTTTTGAAGCCCAGCGTGGGCACCATGCCGCGCAGGAACAGGTTGACCTCGGTGTATTTCAGAAGCTCGTTCAGCGCGCGGCGGGACAGCAGGCGGTAGTCGGCATGGTTGAACACCGTTTCCACGCCCATTTTCGCCATGCCCTTGTAGAACGCCTCCGCGGTGAAGCGCTTGAAGAACGTGTCCTTCTCGCGCTTGCTGCGCACGCCGTACACGATGTCCGCGCCCGCGTAGTATTCCTTCAGGAAGCCGCGCATGGCGTTTATGTCGTCCTGAAGGTCGGCGTCGATGGACACCAGCGCGTCGCACTTGTCCGCCGCTTCGGTCATGCCCGCCCACAGGGCGTTCTGGTGCCCGGCGTTGTGCGCCAGCTTCAGCCCCTCGAAGCGCTCGTTTTCGTCGCACAGCGCGTCGATCAGTTCCCACGTGCGGTCGCGGCTGCCGTCGTCCACCCACATCACGCGGCTGTCCGGCGCGATTTCGCCCTCGGAAATCAGCCCGTTCAGGAACGCGTCCAGACGCTTCGCCGTCTCCGGCAGCACGGCCTCTTCGTTATAGCAGGGCACGACCACGTAAAGCCTTGCGGGTTTGTTGTTCATGTTGCGCTCCTTTCGCTATTTCAGCACCACGCTGCCCTTGCCCAGCAGCGCTTCCAGCCCTTCCCGGTCGAAGTCCGCGCCCACCCACAGGCTGCCGGGCGCGAGGAAGGTTTTCTGTTCGTCGGTAAAATAGAAGTACACGCGCATGTCGCCCGGCGTGGTTTCAAGAATGAACGAAACCGCGTCCAGCTGCGCCCGCTCCATGCGCAGATACAGCTTCGTCGAGGGGTTCACCCGCGCGGCGGGCGCGGGCGCGGGCTTCGGCATGGAGGCGAGCTCGCGGTCGGTGCGCATCGGCGCGACGGTATCCAGAATCAGCTTGGGACGCTCGTCCTCCCGCGCCGACAGCCGGCCGGAGAGAATCGCCACCGTTCCGACCTCCAGCTGGTTCGAAAGCCGCTCGTACACCTTCGGGAACACGAGCGCCTCGGTGGAGCCGTACAGATCCTCCAGCGTCAGGATGCCCATCATGCCGCCCGCCTTGGTTGCCTTGGCGCGCTTTTCGGTGATGATGCCGCCCATCTTCACGCGCATCTGGTCGATGGACATATCCCCCTCCTGATGCTCCTCGGCATAGGAGGCCAGATATTGCGCGTTGATGTCCAGCGCGGCCAGCTGCTGCTTGTAGTCCTCCAGCGGATGACCGGTCAGATAGATGCCGGTCATTTCCTTTTCCATGTTCAGGCGCACGCGCGTCGGGTATTCCTCCATCAGCGGATACTCCGCCGGCGCGGCCGGCTCGTCGTCGCCGAACAGCGACAGCTGCCCGTCCAGAATCGAATGCGCCTTCTTCTGCGCGCCGTCCATCAGCTTCTCATAGACGCAGAGCTTCTGCGCCCGGTTCCCGGAGAGCGAATCGAACGCGCCCGCCTTGATCAGCGATTCCACGGCCTTTTTGTTGATCTGCGCGGACGCGCTGCGCGTGATGAAGCCGGAAAGCTCGCGGTACGGCCCGTTCTTCTCGCGCTCGGCGATCAGCGCCGCCACGGCGTTGTGGCCGACGTTCTTCACGGCGTTCAGGCCGAAGCGAATCGCCTTTTCCGCGCCGGAGAAGTCTACCGAGAACTTTTCCTCCGAACGGTTCACGTCCGGCGGCAGCACGCGGATGCCCCTGCGGCGGCAGTATTCGATGTAGAACGCCACCTTTTCACTGTCGCCCGCCACGGAGTTGATCAGCGCCGCCATGAACTCGGTGAGATAGTGCCTTTTCAGCCACGCCGTCTGCACGGCGACCACGCCGTAGGCCGCGGCGTGCGATTTGTTGAACGCGTAGGACGCGAAGGCGGTCATTTCGTCGAACAGCTTCTCGGCCGTCTCCTCGCTCACGCCCAGCCGCACCGCGCCGGGCACATCGATTGTGCCGTCGTCGTTCAGCTTGCCGTGAATGAAGTATTCCTTCTCTTTGGCCATCACGTCGTGCTTCTTCTTGGCCATCGCGCGGCGCACGAGGTCGCTTCTGCCCATGGAGTACCCGGCCAGATCGCGCACAATCTGCATGACCTGCTCCTGATACACCATGCAGCCGTAGGTGACGTTCAGAATCGGCTCCAGCTTGGGCGTGAGGTATTTGACCGACGCGGGGTTCTGCTTGCCCTGAATGAAGCGCGGAATCGACTCCATCGGCCCGGGCCGGTACAGCGAAATGGCGGCCACGATGTCCTCGAAGTTCTGCGGCTTCATGTTCATGAGGAAGCTCGTCATGCCGCCGGATTCCAGCTGGAACACGCCCACGGTGTCGCCCGCCGAGATCATCTGATACACGCTTTCGTCGTCCATGGGAATATCCGCGCTCTGCATGTCCGGCCCGCCGCCGGCCCTGATCAGCGCGAGGCTGTCGCCCACGACGTTCAGCGTGCGCAGCCCGAGAAAGTCCATCTTCAGAAGCCCCAGCGACTCCAGCGTCGTCATGGGGAACTGGGTGGTGACCACGTCGTCGTTCGTCTGAAGCGGCACGTATTCGTTTACGGGCTTCGCGGTGATCAGAACGCCCGCCGCGTGCGTGGATGCGTGGCGCGGCATGCCCTCCAGCTTGCGCGCCGTGTCGATGAGGGCGCGCACCTGCTCGTCCGCGTCGTAGCCCGCCTTCAGCTCGGGGTTGACCTTCAGCGCCTTGTCCAGCGTCATGTTCAGTTCCGCCGGCACCATCTTCGAAACCGCGTCCGTCTGCGCGTAGCTCAGACCCATCACGCGCCCCACGTCGCGCAGCGCCTGCCGCGCGGCCATCGTGCCGAAGGTGATGATCTGGGACACGTGATCGTGCCCGTACTTGCGGCTGACGTATTCGATGACCTCCGGACGGCGCTCGTAGTCGAAGTCAATGTCCAGATCGGGCATGCTCACGCGCTCCGGGTTCAGAAAGCGCTCGAACAGCAGCTGATATTTCAGCGGGTCGATCAGCGTGATGTCCAGCGTGTACGCCACGATGGAGCCCGCGCCGCTGCCGCGCCCGGGGCCGACGAGGATGCCGTTTTCCCGTGCGTAATGGATAAAATCCCACACGATCAGGAAATAGTCCACATAGCCCATCTTCTCGATGACGCCCAGCTCGTATTCCAGCCGCTCGCGCGCGTCGGCGCGATCCTCGCCGTACTTGCGCGCAAGCCCCTCGCCGCACAGGCGGCGCAGCATGCCCTTCGCCGTTTCGCCCTCCGGCAGCGGATAGCTGGGCAGGTGCTTGGTTTTGAAATCGAAATCCACATGGCAGCGCATGGCGATTTCGTGCGTGCGGTCGAGCGCGTCCTGAAATTCCGGGAACGTGCGCAGCATCTCTTCCTCGCTCTTGATGTACATCTGGTCGGTGTGCATGCGCATGCGGTTCTCGTCCGAAAGCGTCTTGCCGGTCTGAATGCACATCAGAATTTCCTGCGCACGGCTGTCCTCCTGCGTGAGGTAGTGGCAGTCGTTGGTGCACACGAGGGGAATGTCCAGCTCGTTCGAAAGCCGAATCAGCCCCGGCAGCACCTGCTTCTGCTCCGCGAGGCCGTGATCCTGAAGCTCAATATAGAAATGATCTTTCCCAAAAATATCCAGATACATGCGCGCCCGCTCGGCCGCCAGCGCCGGGCGCCCCTCGAGCAGCGCCTTCGGAAGGTCGCCGGACAGGCACGCCGACAGCGCGATCAGCCCGCCCGAATACCGGCGCAGCGCGTCGTAATCCACGCGGGGCTTGTAGTAGAAGCCGCGCGTGAAGCCCTCGCTCACCAGCTTGATCAGGTTCTGATAGCCCTGCTGCGTTTCGCACAGAAGAACCAGGTGACTGTAGTCGCGCGCGGCGCTGGACTTGTCCTCCATGTTCGGGCACACATATACCTCGCAGCCGATCACCGGATGAATGCCGCGCTTGAGCGCCTGCTGGTAAAAATCCACCACGCCGTACATCACGCCGTGGTCGGTGATGGCGCACGCGTCCATGCCCAGCGCCTGCACGCGGTCAAGCAGGTCGCCGATGCGGTTCGCGCCGTCCAGCAGACTGTATTCGGTGTGCATGTGAAGATGTGCAAACATGGCCGCCCGTCCTTCCCGCATGCCGCCGCCCCCGCGCCGCCATGCCGCAGCTTCATTCAGATTGTCGACAGGCCGCAAGCCTGACCGATCCTGTCATTTTCTACCGTTCATTATACCACAGACGGTCATTTCAGGAAAGCCCCTCCCGACTTTCTCCGCAGAAAACGCCCGGTGCGCTTCGGAGCACACCTTGTCCGGCTCGATGACCGTCTGCCCGGTGATCGTTCCGCCGCGGGCGGGCGCTTTTCGCTTCGTCCGCGGCCGCGAGACCGTTCCGGTATCGAGAAAATCCGCGACGCGCTCGATAAGCTCCGTCTTGCCGCCCGAAACCGGAAGATGGTTCCGGCGGCAGAACGCCACCAGTTTTTCCTTCAGATAATTGCCGCGAAACGTCTCCGCGTCCAAAGACGCGCTCAGTTCCGGTCTTTCGCTCATGGTTACAACTCCTCAAAATGATACCGCGGCTTGCCGACGCTCTTTTTGCCGTATTCGATGGCCTCCGTCGGGCAATAGCCGATGCACGCCATACAGTGCGTGCACCGCCCGCCCCAGAGCGGCTTCCCGTTCTGAAGCCGAATGTTGTTCATCGGGCATTTTTCGGCGCACCGGCCGCAGCCGACGCAGCCGCTTCCCGCGCGGAACGCGTTCGCCTTCACGAAAAAGCGATAGAAGAGCGGGTTCACCGGGCCGCTCAGAAAGCGGTCGGCGAGGTTCCCTCGCGGCGCGTCAAAGGGCTCTCCCGCCTGAAGCCGCGAAAGAACCTCCCGAATCGACGGCTCCGCGCTTTCCACGATTTTCCGGGCTTCCTCCGCTCCCGGCACGCCGAACATGGCGATATAGTTTTCGGGCATGACGATCTGCGCCGTGCCCATGTATTCAAGCCCCTTGCGTCGACTGAGCCGCCGGTTGTATTTCGCCGCGCCGCCGATTTCGCTTCCGCAGTCCATCACAAACCAGATGCGCTCCGCGCCGACCAGCTCGGTGTGGGAAAGCCATTCGTCCACAATTCGCGGAATGCGCCAAGCGTAGGTCGGCGTTACGACGATCGCGTCGCGTCCCGTTTCCACCGGAGATTCGTCCCCGGCCCTGATCCGCGCGTTCATGTTGATCACCGGCGCCCGCAGCGCTTCGGCGATTCGCCCCGCCACATAGCGGCTGTTTCCAGTTCCGGAAAAACAGAAAATCATGCTTTCAGACTCCTCCCCAGCGCCGCCGCGCGCCCCGCCCGCGGGCTCACGGCTCCTTTTGCTGAATGTGCGATTTATAGTAGCTGCCGAAATCGGCCAGCGCGTCGATAATCGGCAGCATTTCCCGTCCCAGCGCCGTCAGGCCGTACTCGACCCGCGGGGGCATTTCCCGGTAGTCGCGCCGGTAGGCGAGCCCATCGTCGATCATCTGGCGCAGGCTGTCGGTCAGCACTTTCTGCGAGACGCCCTCCAGATCGCGCTGCAATTCATTGAACCGCCACGGGCGCGTTTTCAGGTTGCGCAGAATCAGAAGCTTCCATTTGCCGCCGATCAGGGACACCGCCGTCGCCACCGGGCACGCCGGAAGCTCCTCCTTGGTTTTCACAGGCGTTCACCTCCGGTTTCAGTATAGCACATTCCAATTTATATGTACAGTTACAAAAAAGTGCGTACTTGTTTTTGCGCGCGCGCCGATGTACACTGCGAGCATGCGGAAGAAACGCCGCGAATATCTGCTCGGAGGTTCCAACCATGGCAAACTATGCGAAAATCAACATTGGCAGCGAAGGACGCGTCGAGCTTCACGACAAGCTGGCTCTGACCGGCGCGGAGATCAGCGTGAACCGGCTTCCCGCCGGCGCGGGCGTGCCGTTCGTGCACGCGCATAAAAACAACGAGGAAATCTACGGCGTCCTCGAGGGCAAGGGCAAGGCCGTCCTCGACGGCGAGGAAATCGCCCTCACCGCCGGAGACTGGCTGCGCGTCGCGCCCGCCACGAAGCGCCGGTTCTCCGCGTCGGCAAACGAGGGCATTACCTTCGTCTGCATTCAGACTCGCGAAAACTCCCTCGAAGGCTTCACCGCCGCAGACGCGATCATGTGCTGATGCCGTTCACAAAACAACCTTGAATCCAAACGGGACTGCCGGGGAACGATTGATGTTCCCACGGCAGCCCCGTTTATCGTTTATGAAAAACACGGGAATCCGCTGCCTTTCAGAATCGCGAAGGCATTTCGTCGATCGTATATATTTTAATTAAATATTTCAGAAAGTATTCAGAGTAACGTAAATCACCGGAAATGGCTGGGCGGTTACGGTCTCCTGCTCATGCTCTTCGGCCCCATCGTCGTGCGACTGATCTTCGAATTCCTGATGATGGCGCTCCTCCTCGTGCGGAACGTGATCTCCATCAACAACAAGCTGCGCGCGCCGGGCGAGCAGTCCGACGACGCGGATCGCTTCGGAGATGACAGCGACTTGGACGAGCTGCGTCAGCTGATCCGCAGCCGCGTTGCAAACCGTGCGCAGGAGCCCGCGTTCACCCGGTCGCATCCAGCGGACGACGCTGGCGCGGCCGCGCCCGAAAAATCCCCTGAGGATACGCCCTCGCATGTGGATCCCGACGGAAGGCGCCCCGACCGCGATTAACCGTCCGTCAAAGGGAGCCGCAAAAGAACGGTCGAACCGTTCCTTCGCGGCTCCTTTTCTTCTGCCGTTTGAGAAAATCGAAGGAATGTTTTGTTTGAAAAAAATCAGGTTTTATGTTATACTATAAACTGATTGCGAACCGCATACTGCCAAACCCTTGAAACGGGAGGAGCATGGTATGAACTTCTTCGATTCTCTCGGTGTATTTTCGATAATCGCCGTCATACTGTCCATTGCGGCTGTCGTTGCGGCGTTCATCTTCATCGTTCCCCAGAAAAAACGGGAAAAACTAAATCTCGCCGGCCGCATTGTCCACGACATTCTTAACTTCAGGTTCCTCATTCTGGAAAAGGTCTGTCAGGCAGCATACATATTTCTTACCGCGTTTCTAATCATCGCCGGCTTCTTTCTGCTGTTTGCCGCGCCTTGGAGCGGCTGTTATGGTCGCAGGCTATGGCTGGGCGGCTACGGTTTCCTTCTGATGATTCTCGGCCCCATCGTCGTGCGACTGATCTTCGAATTCCTGATGATGGCGCTCCTCCTCGTGAAGAACGTGATCTCCATCAACAACAAGCTGCGCGCGCCGGGCGAGCAGTCCGACGACGCGGATCACTTCGGAGATGACAGCGACTTGGACGAGCTGCGTCAGCTGATCCGCAGCCGCATTGCGAACCGCGCGCAGAAGCCCGCGTTCACCCGGTCGCATCCAGCGGACGACGCCGGCGCGGCCGCGCCCGAAGCCGCCCCCGAGGATACGCCCTCGCATGTGGATCCCGACGGAGATCACCCCGACCTCGATTAATTATCCATCAAAAGAAGCCGCGAAAGAACGGTCGAACCGTTCCTTCGCGGCTCCTTTTCATCTGCCGCCGATTGACATTTCCGCTTTATCGGAGTATCATGGTAGCATCACTTGAGCGCCTGCGGGCGAAGGAGGGCTTTCCATGCAGATTACAAGCGACATGCTCACCACGATGAACGACGCCTATCGCGCGAACCCCGTCATGAAGGCGGCGGCGCTGGCCATGGGTCATCAGCCGCTGAACGAAGTGGTTTTCAACTGCGAAAACGCCGCGAAGGGGCGCTTCCTGTTCAATCACGAAGTGGAAACCATGAAGGTAACCAACCAGAAATCCAGCGGCCGCTGCTGGCTGTTCGCCGCGCTGAACCTGTTCCGCGAAATCGCGGCGAAGAAGATGAACGTGGAATTCTTCGAGCTTTCCCAGAACTTCATCGCCTATTACGACAAGCTGGAAAAGGCCAACTACTTCCTCGATTCCATCATGCAGACGCTCGACCTGCCCAAGGACGACCGCATGGTGACCTACATCGTGTCCACCGGCATTCAGGACGGCGGCCAGTGGGACATGATGGCGAATCTGGTGAAGAAATACGGTCTCGTGCCCAAGGCGGCGATGCCGGAAACCTTCCAGAGCGAAAACACCCGCTCGCTGAACGCGGCCATCAACATCAAGCTGCGCCGCGCCGCCGCGATTCTCCGCCGCGAATACAGGGGCGGCGCTTCCACCGAGGCGCTGAACAGCATCTGCCGCGAGACCCTCGCCGACGTGCACGACATGCTCACCGCCGGCTACGGCTGCCCGCCGGAGTCGTTCGATCTGGAATACAAGGACAAGGACGACAACTTCGTGCGCGTGGCCGGGCTCACGCCGAAGACGTTCTTCGACCAGTATATCGCCTTCCCGTTTGACGAGTACACCTCCGTCATTCATTCCCCGACCGACGACAAGCCCTTCGGCCGCAATTACACCGTGCGCTTCCTGGGCAACGTCGTGGGTGGCGACGCGATTTCCTACCTGAACGCCGACCTGTCGGTTATGAAAAAGGCCATCATGGAGACCATCGACGCGGGCGAAACCGTGTGGTTCGGCAGCGACGTGGGCTGGTTCATGGATCGCGCCAACGGCACGCTGGTAAACGACCTGACCGACTATTCCCCGCTGTTCGGCGGCATGGCGTTCGACACCACCAAGGAAGAGAAGCTGGACTACCGCATGAGCGCCATGAACCACGCCATGACCATCACCGGCTACCACGAGGTGGACGGCCAGCCCGTGCGCTGGAAGATTCAGAACTCGTGGGGCGAGGATCGCGGCGAAAAGGGCTATTACATGATGACGGACGAGTG
Source organism: Clostridiales bacterium (assembly GCA_004556395.1). Classification (GTDB taxonomy): domain Bacteria; phylum Bacillota; class Clostridia; order Christensenellales; family Aristaeellaceae; genus SFHK01. The sequence goes on along the minus strand of SFHK01000029.1, from coordinate 17,315 downwards.
GTTCGACAACTTCGTCTATCAGGCCGTCGTGAAGAAATCCCTGCTGCCCGCTGAGCTGGTCGCCCAGCTCGAAAAGCCGCCCATCACCCTCGACCCGTGGGATCCCATGGGCACGCTGGCCGACTGACCCGGATCCATTCAAAGACCCGGAAGGATTTTCGTCCTCCCGGGTCTTTTTCGCCGCTCTGCGGCTCCATAAGCGCTGTAACGACCCTGCGCCGCTTTTCGCAGAACGCAATGCCATACACTCGAATGTTCTCCACGCCGAACCGCCGCGGGCGCGTGAACAGGTTTAGTTTGCCGCCGTTTTCCAGAAGCTCAGCGATAAAGCCGGTCTTGTCCGCGTAGTAAAAGTCCTCGCGGCGCAGCTTTTTCGTGAGGATCCTTCCGGCCCTCCCGCTGATCTTATCGGCTCGCGATCATTCTATCATGCCCCCAAAGCGTCCGCGAGCCACCGCGTCACGCGCGCACGATCGTTCCCTCGTCCGCGGCGCGTCTCGCCAGCAGGCACACGCGCGTATCCTCGAACGCCTCCCGCGCCAGCTCGTCCGCGAGCGGCGTGCCGATGGCGTTCACGAAGCGCGTGAACGGGTTTTCGCCCGCCGGCAGCGCCAGTTCCCGGCGCGGGTTCTCGTTTTCCAGATACACGCGCCCGTCGATGGCTTCCAGCATGCCGCGCGTGCCGGTCACGCGCAGGCGGTCGTCGTCGTGCCGCGCGGAGCCGGTCGGGCGCAGGAAGTCGCACTCCACCGTGCCGATCACGCCGTTCTCCATTTGCAGAAGCACCGCGCACGCGGTCTCCATATCGCCGTTTCCGCGGTTCGCGGCGGTGGTGTGCGTCGCCGCCACCCATTCGCATTTTCCGCCCAGCCGCAGCACCCAGTCCACGGCGTGAATGCCGATCCACGGAATCGTGCCGCCGTAGGTCTCGCGGCGGTGATACACCTCGCCGCGCTGCCCCATCCGGTAGCTCTTCTGCCCGTGAATCAGGCGCACCTCGCCGATTTCTCCGTCCGCAATCGCGCCGGAAAGCGCCTTATACCACGCGCAGCAGTTCAGGTTCAGCATGCACCCCAGCGCCGCCGGGCTTTCGCGATACGCCTTCTCGAGCGCGGCCAGCGCGTCCATTTCCGTCGCCACGGGCTTTTCCGAATACACGTGAACGCCGCGCTTCAGGCACTCGATGGAAATGCCCGCCGTATCCGCGAACCACGGATTGACCGCGGCCAGCTCCGGCGCTTCCTCGTCCAGCATGCGCCGCCAGTCGTCATAGGCGCGGCAGCCGCATTTCTCCGCCAGCGCGCGCACGTCCTCCGCGCGGCTGCCCGGCGCGACGGCGCACGGCGCACAGGTCTCGCCGCTTCGCATGGCCTCCAGCACCTGCGGGTAATGCCCCGAATTTCCGATAATTACATACTTCATCTTGCTTTCCTCACAGTCCCATTCGCCGCACGGCGTCTTCCACCACGCCGACCATCTTCGATTCCGCGCCATAGCTGAAATTGAAAATCGCGCCGGTTCCGCCGCCGGAGCCGATGGCGGAAATGGCGACCTCGCCGTCCGCCTCCACCACGGTCAGCGTCAGCGCGGCGCGGCTGGAATTGCGCATGAAATACTGGTCGTACACGCGCACGGACACCCGCGCGCCGCGGCACACGATCAGGCTTTCCTCCACCAGACGCATGGTCAGCGCGCTGTCCAGAATCGCGCGGTCGAGCGCGCCCACGATCTCATCGAAGTTTCCGATGGTTCGAAACTCAAATTTTGCCATTTTCCCACCTCCCCCTGAATTATAGCATATCCGCCCGTCCCTGTCACTTCTTTTACGCGCTGCGCGGCGCCGCCCGAAACAGCAGGTAATTCGCATCATCTCATCTGCTCCGCCGTCATCCGTCTGACGAACTCCTTAGGCGTGCAATCATACATTCGGTGAAAGACGGTGTAAAAATGGCTGAGATTATTGAAGCCGGACGCAAAGCATATCTCCGTGATGCTGTGCTCTCCTCCGAGCAGCAGCTCTGTGGCATAGGTCATGCGCCGGGCGTTGATGTACTCGGTGGGCGTCGTCTTTAAATACAGCCTGAACATGCGATTGAGATATTCCTGCGAATAGGGACAGAGCTCCAGCAGTCGATCCAGTCCCGCAATGTAATTTTCGCGAAGACGCATGCTTTCCTCCAGCCTGGCGAGCCAGGGCGGAATCAACGCCGCCTCCGACTGTTTCGCGTTGTCCCTGCCAAACAGCATTTCAAGAATTGCCGGAAAAATCGCCCGGAACAGCTGCAGCCGCTGCGGAGACCGGATCAGCCACAGGCGTTCCATCCTGTTTTCCAGCCACGTGTAGTCCGCCCCGTATACGGTTACCTGAGGCGGGAACACCGCGTTATTCATCTCAAGACCCGAGTAATCGAGCGCGCACCTTGTAATATCCGGTGGAAAACCCAGCGTATACATGCCGAAATCATAGTTGTTCAGCGGCGAATAGCAATGCGTGTCGTCCGGTCGGATGAACACCAGCGATCCCTTCTCGATGACCTGGTGCTGACCGTTGATATTATGTATCGCGCGCCCCCTGAATATAAAGAACAGCTCGTCGAATTCGTGGCAATGAATCGGGTACGTGTCGTATACATTGTCCTGCTTTACGACACTCATGCCCGTCACGCTCGCGTCATTTGGCAGAGAGAGTCTCGGTATCGCCATGCAATCACATCCTTTGATATAATATAGCACAAAACAGAGCGAAATGCCAGCCGAATTTTATGCGAATCATCCGTATTGCGCCATTCTCATGCAATGAGCAGAGCGTATATGCGCGGTATTCCTCCCACCGCCATTCCGAACGAGCTCAGGAAAGACTCGTCAACGCAACATAATTTTTTGTCAAAATACCATAGGACAAAGCCCTGACAAACATGTATAATTGTGTAGAATATTATGTGAATTCTGGAGCGCCCATCGCGGCGTCTCCGCTATGACGACGGCGAAAGGACTGTGAGACGCATGGACAATACGCCCGTGAAGGTCGCAGCAAAAAAGCACAGGCTCGTCAATCCGTTCGCGGAGGTATGGAGCAAGAAGTTCCTCTACCTGCTGGCTTTGCCGGCGATCGTTTACACATTTATCTATGGCTACATGACGCTTCCCTATATCGTGATTGCCTTCCAGAAGTTCCACTACAAAACGGGAATGGCCAGTCCTTTCAGCGGACTCGACAATTTCAGCTCGTTCTTCCGTTCGTCCTGGGCGTGGGCGGTTACGCGCAACACGCTGGTGATCAATATCCTGTTTCTGATTTTCGGCACGGTATTCGCGATTCTGCTGGCGCTCCTGCTCAATGAGATCCGCGGGAAGGCCTTCCTCAAGGTCACGCAGTCGGCGATGCTGTTTCCCTACTTCATCTCGTGGGTCATCGTCAGCTACATGCTCATGGGCATCCTCGGCACGGAGAGCGGCATGCTCAACCGCGTGATCCAGCGCATGGGCGGGGAGCGAATCAATTTCTACGCGACGCCGCGCTACTGGTATCCAATCCTGATGATCCTGAATATCTGGAAATACGCGGGCTATAATTCCATCATTTATCTCGCGGCGATCACGGGCATTGACGAATCGATCTACGAAGCTGCCGCCATCGACGGCGCGACGCGCTTCAAGCGCGTCCGCTACATCACGCTCCCGCTTCTGATTCCCACGATCAGCATTCTGACGCTCATGTCCATCGGGCGCATTTTCTACGGCGACTTTGGAATGATGTACGCGATCATTCGCGACAACTCCACGCTGATGCCCATCACGGAGGTCATCGATACCTACGTCTTCCGCACGTTCAAGAACACCGGCAATCCCTCGCTGACGATGGCGATCGGCCTTTACCAGTCGATTGTGGGCTTCATCCTCGTCTTCGTCTCCAACAGGCTCGTCCGCCGCTATTATCCTGAGGGCGCGCTGTTCTGACGCGCCCGCGATCGTTCACATGACAAGGAGGGCTTCAGCCATGGCTGCAAACAACGCCGCGGCGCTCGCCGCGGATGCAGGAATTCACATGAAGATGACGCGCGGCGAGCGGGTCGGTTCGTTTTTCATCCATCTGTTCGTAATTCTGTTCGCGCTGGCGTGTCTTCTGCCGTTTCTGATGGTCATTATCGTGTCGCTGACCGAGGAGAAGAGCATCACCTTAAACGGCTATTCCCTCTTCCCGCAGAACTGGTCCTTCGCGGCCTATAAAATGATGTTCGGCAAAACCTCGGCGGTGCCGCGCTCCTACCAGGTCACGGGAACGGCGACGATCGTGGGCACGCTGGCCGCGGTGCTGATTACCTTCGGCGCGGGCTATACACTGGCCAGCAAGCAGTGCCGGTACCGCAACGGCCTGTCGCTGTACTTCTATTTCACGATGGTCTTCTCCGCCGGGCTTGTGCCGTGGTATATGGTTTCAAAGGCAATCGGCGCGTACGACAACCTGCTGGCGCTGATCGTGCCCTCGCTGATGTTTTCGCCGTTCAACATGTTCTTAGTGCGTAACTTTGTGGCGGGCATACCCGACGCGCTCAATGAATCGGCGCGCATTGACGGAGCGGGCGACGCGCGCATCGCCTTTCAGATTTACTTCCCGCTGTGCCTGCCGGTTCTGGCCACGATCACATTGTTCTACGCGATCGGCTATTGGAATAACTACTTCAATGCCGTCATGCTGATCACCGACCGGAAGCTCTATCCGCTCCAAATGCTGCTGTTCCAGATTCAGTCCGAGATTCAGGCCATGACCAAGCTGATGTCCGGCGCCGCGCGCGTGAATCCGCCGAAGGAGGCCTTCAAGATGGCGACCTCCGTCATCACGATGGGGCCGATCATCCTGCTGTACCCCTTCCTGCAGAAGTACTTCGTCAAGGGTCTGTCCATCGGCGCGGTGAAGGGCTGAGCATTCGTTTCATCAGGCGAAAGCCTTAGGGCATCACCGCACAATTCGGCGGCGCTGCCTTAGAAAAACAACCATCTTAAAGGAGGAGACCCCATGAAGAAGTTTACCCTGCTCCTGCTGGCGCTCGCTCTGGTTCTGTCCGTGACGCCGATCACGGTCGTGGCCGAGACCGAGGTACACCCGATGCGCTACGTACAGCCCGGCACGCTGCCCCCCGACTACGAGACCGGCATTGCCGCGGTCAACGAAAAACTGGCCGCCGACGGAGTGGACATCAAGGTCGAGATCATCCGCATCCCCTGGGGCGAGTACGACACCAAGCTCAACCTGATGCTCTCCTCCGGCGAGCCCTTTGAGCTGCTGCATGTCATGCAGGACGTCAAGAACATGTCCGCGCTGGCCGCCATGGGCGCCATCGTCTCCGTCGATCCGTATCTGGACAAGTATCCGGAGCTTGTCGGCATGTTCACCGAGACCGAATGGCTCGGCTCCCTGTACAACGGCGAGCACTACGCCATTCCCTGCTCCTGGCGCTCCTTCGACAACCTCATGTCCTACATGAACGTGCGCGTGGATGTCATGAAGGCCGTGGGCTATGACGAGTTCCCCTCCAACAGTGTGGACGACGTCATCGATCTGATGAAGAAGTCTCAGGAATACATCCTGAACGAAACCGGCATCAAGGCCTACAACTGGTTCCACCAGAACCAGGATACGGCGCACTGGCTGCACCGCACCTATGACAGCTATCCCTTCTACGTGGAGAACAGCCTTGGTCTGGTTCTCGCGCGTCAGGACGGTACGATCGATTCCTTCTATGAGTCCGAGGAGTTCAAGAACGACTGCGAGACCTACTACGAGATGTATCAGGCCGGTCTGGTCAACCCCGACGTGCTGAACATCGATCACTCCGTGATGTATGACGACGCGCAGCTGGGCGCCTTCCTGCCCTCCCAGACCTTCGATCCCGCCACCGGCGTGACCATTCAGCAGAAGACCGGCATCAATACCACCGTTGAATGGGTTGAAATGAATCCCGAGAAGCCTGAGATGATCTGCACCTTCGTGCAGAACCTCAACGCCATCTCCGCCACGTCGGAGGACATGGAGAGCGGTCTCAAGTTCCTCAACTGGCTGTACGCATCCAAGGAGAACCACGACCTGTTCCACTACGGCATTGAGGGTGTGCACTACAATCCCGTGGGCGAAAACCGAATCGAGTACATCAAGGACGAGAACGACAACACCCTCTACACCATGGATACCTGGATGTCCGGCTATCTGCCCTTCATGCGCTTCTCCTCGGACGCTCCGGATACCCAGATCGACTACATGACCTACAAGGCGGAGAACGCCGTCGTGTCGCCCATTGCCGGCTTCATCTTCGACGCCAGCAACGTGCAGACCGAGCTCAGCAACCTGCAGACCGAGATCATCGCCTCCATCTATCCCATCAAGGTCGGCATGGTCTCCTATGAGGACAACATCGACCAGGCGATCGCCAATCTGAAGGCCGCGGGTCTGGACACCTACCTCAACGAGTATCGCACGCAGTTCAGCGCCTACCTGGAAGCCAACCCGTGGGTACTTGAAATGGCGAAATAATCGGATCGCTTCTATGACCAGGAATTCGGGTGATTCCTGATCAGAGGGCTTCGCGCGGCGTGTATTCAACGCATGCCGCGCGATTTTGTTTTTGCCTTTCGTATGCCGTTTAAGGCAGCGCCGCACAAATGAGGTGGTCGTCCGGCGAATGGATTTTTCATCAGATGCAAATGCAAATTTCGAAGGTCTACTGGAGGTAAATCGAGAAATTTGCATGCTGCAGATGGCGGAAAAGACATCGCCTGACGCGCCGCCGAATTGTGCGGTGGTGCTTTAAATGAAAGCCGTGCGCGTTCCGCCGCATAAAAAACACAAATCTCCCTTGCGGACACGCCGGCTGCAATGGTATAATCGATTCGGCAAAGCAATCGCGCGGGAGGCAGGTATTCATGAGAATCGTTGTGGGCATGTCCGGCGGCGTGGATTCGTCGGTGGCGGCGTATCTTCTGAAAAAGCAGGGCTACGACGTGGTGGGCGTGTTCATGAACAACTGGGAGGAAGCGGACGAGGGCGGCGTATGCACCGCCGAGCGCGACTGGTCGGACGTGCGCGACGTATGCGACACGATCGGCATTCCGTATTACGGCGTAAACTTCGCCAGGGAGTATATGGATCGCGTGTTCTCCCACTTTCTGGACGAATACCGCCGCGGGCGCACGCCCAACCCGGACGTGATGTGCAACCGCGAAATCAAGTTCGCGCCGCTTCTGAACTTCGCCCTGTCGCTGGACGCGGAAAAGCTGGCCACGGGACACTTCGCGGGCGTGGAAAAGCGCGCGGACGGCCGCTATCACCTGCTTCGCGCGAAGGATGAAAACAAGGACCAGACATACTTTCTCTCGACGATCACGCAGGAGCAGCTCTCCCGCGCGATGTTCCCGGTGACGAACCTCACCAAGCAGGAAATCCGCGCCCTTGCGCGCGAAGCCGGCATTCCGGTGAGTGAAAAAAAGGATTCCACCGGCGTATGCTTTATCGGCGAGCGCAATTTCAAGCGCTTCCTGTCCGAATACCTGCCCGCGCAGCCCGGCGACATCGCAACGCCCGAGGGCGAAATCGTCGGCCGGCACGACGGACTGATGTATTACACGCTCGGCCAGCGCCGCGGCCTCGGCATTGGCGGGCGCGGCACGTGCGAGCGCTGGTTCGTCGTGGACAAGGATCTCAAAACCAACCGCCTGATCGTGCAGCAGGGCGCGGACAGTCCGCTTCTGTATTCCGTCGGCGGCCTTGCCGAAACCGCCAGCTGGATCGCGGGCGCGCCGCCGGTCGCGGACGGGCAGACGCTCGAATGCATGGCGCGCTTCCGCCATCGCCAGCCCCTGTCGCCGGTGCGCATCACGCCGAGGGGCTCCGATGTGGAAATGGAATTTCTGACCACCCAGCGCGCCATCACGCCGGGGCAGACCGTCGCCTTCTATCTGGAGGACGAATGCCTGGGCGGCGCGGTCATCCAAAGCGCATACAGACAAAACGCATAACAGGAGGATTTCCCCCATGAAAAAACTGCTTGCCCTCGTTCTTTCCCTCTTGCTTCTGTTCTCCGCCGCGGCCGAGAGCACCACGGCCGAATCCGTCGACGCGTTGAAGGCGGAAATCGCCCGGCTTCGCGCGGAGCTCGAAACGCTTCAGGCGCGGCTCGACCTGTACCGCGACCCCTCCGTGGTCGCCATCTTCGACGGCGGCTTCATCACCTTTGACGAGGCCTACGACGAATACCAGTACCTCGTCGAGCTTTACGCCATGTTCTACGGCGAGGATCTGAACGCCCTGACCGACGAAGCGCGCGAGGTGCAGCTGGATCTGCTTCAGCAGATGGTCGCTGAGAAGCTCGTGAACGCGCATCTGGAAGCGGAGGGCGTTCAGCTGCTCACCGATGAGGAAACCGCCGCCCTGCGCGCGCAGGCCGCCGAAGCCTACGAGGTGCATAAATCGCAGGAGCCGGCCGACGATACCACCCTTGAGGAATTCACCGAAGCCTACCTGAACGAAGCCATGAGCAACGCCGCCCTCGAACACGTCGCCGGCGACGTGACCGTGACCGACGAGGACGTCCGCGCGCTCTACGACGAAGCGCTGGCGCGCGATAAGGAATACTACGAAGCGAACCCGCAGGATTACGGCTTCGAAGCGCTGTACGGCGATTCCCCGATCACGTGGATTCCCGAGGGCTACCGCCGCGTGCGCCTTCTGCTCGTGCCCTTCGACGACGAGCTCTCCGCGAAGTACGACGAATACCTGATCGCCGAGTACGACGCCATCGACGACGCGGCCATCGCCGCCGCGCAGCAGGGCAAGACGGACGTTCTCGCCCTCCTGAAGCCGCAGGCCGAAGCCGTCAGGGCGCGCCTTGACGCGGGTGAAACCTTCGAAGCGCTGCTCGCCGAATACAACACCGGCGCGGAGCAGATGGGCGAAACCGGCGAAGCGCAGGGCTTCGCGCTCTCCGCCGACTCCCTCTACTTCTCCGACACCATCGAAGCCGCCGCCATGGCTCTCAAAGCCCCCGGCGACGTCTCCGACGCCGTTCCCTGCGACTGGGGCTACGTGTTCATCGAATACATGAACGACATCCCCTCCGGTCCCGTCGCCTTCGAAAACCTCCGCGAAACCTTCGCCCAAAACGCCCGTACCGATGCCCTCTACCGCCAGTACGACGAAAAGGTCGCCCAGTGGCTGGAAGCCTAAAACCAGAAAACGCAGCGCTCCGACCGTCTCCCAACCAGACGACCGGAGCGCTTTTTCATACGCCCTCCCAAACAAACGGCTCAACCGCGCAGCAAAAGAACCCCGCCGCTCCTTGAGGGGGTGCAGGGGAGCGACGCTCCCCGCCCTCACGCGATAGTCGCGCACCTCTGATTCCGCAAACGAGCAACATCCAGCTCGTCATAAGCGAACCAACACGCCCTACCCTCAATAGAAACGCCCAACCGCGCAGCAAAAGAACCTCGCCGCCCCTTGAGGGGATGCAGGGGAGCGACGCTCCCCGCTCTCGAGCAACGGTCGCGCACCTCCGATTCCGCAAACAAGCAGCGCCCTGCTCGTCCCAAACGCTCCATCGGAACACTGCGCTCTACCTTCAAGAAAACGTCCAACCGTGCAGCAAAAGAACCTCGCCGTCCCTCGTGGGGATGCAGGGGAGCGACGCTCCCCGCCCTCGCGCGACGGTCACACACCTCCGATTCTGCAAACAAGCAACATCTAGCTCGTCAAAAGCGAACCAACATGCTCTACCCTCAATAGAAACGTTCAACCGCGCAGCGAAAGAATCCCGCTGCCTCTTGAGGGGATGCAGGGGAGCGACGCTCCCCGCCCTCGCACGACGGTCGCGTACCTCCGATTCTGCAAACAAGCAGCGCCCTGCTCGTCCCAAACGCTCCATCGGAATGCTGTGCGCTACCCTCAATAGAAACGCCCAACCGCGCAGCAAAAGAACCTCGCCGCCTCTCGTGGGGATGCAGGGGCGCGACGCTCCCCGCCCTCGCGCGATGGCCGCACACCTCCGATTCTGCAAACAAGCGGCACCCTGCTCGTCCCAAACGCTCCATCGGAACGCTGTGCGCTACCCTCAATAGAAACGCCCAACCGCGCAGCAAAAGAACCTCGCCGCCCCTCGTGGGGATGCAGGGGAGCGACGCTCCCCGCCCTCGAGCAACGGTCGCGCACCTCCGATCCCGCAAACAAGCAGCGCCCTGCTCGTCCCAAACGCTCCATCGGAACGCTGTGCGCTACCCTCAATAGAAACGTCCAACCGCGCAGCGAAAGAATCTCGCTGCCTCTTGAGGGGATGCAGGGGCGCGACGCTCCCCGCCCTCGCGCGATGGTCGCGCACCTCCGATTCCGCAAACAAGCAACATCCAGCTCGTCAAAAGCGAACCAACATGCTCTACCCTCAATAGAAACGTCCAACCGCGCAGCGAAAGAATCTCGCCACCCCTGAGGGGGTGCAGGGGCGCGACGCTCCCCGCTCTCGCACGACGGTCGCATACCTCCAATTGCAAATAAGCAACATTCAGCCACGCTCTACCCTCAATAGAAACATCCAACCACCCCACCGCCCCTTGAAGAGATGCAGGGAAGTACTCCCTGCCCTCGTATAGCGGCCGCGCATTTTCCTCTCTCCAAAAACAAGCAGCGCTCCGACCGTTTCAAGCAAGTCATCGGGGCACTGCGCTCTACCCTCAAGAGAAACGCACAACAGCGCGGCAAAAGAAATCCCCTGCCCCTTGAGGGGGTGCAGGGGGAGCGACGCTCCCCCGCCTGTCCCGCGGAGGGGCGAGCGCTACGGGAGCGCGGGGGCGTTTTTGATTTCGTGGCCGAGGCGGGCGAAGGTGAATTCGCGGATACGGCGGGCGGCTTCGGGCCAGTCGGGGTGGCCGTCGAGCTTTTCCACCGCGTCGAAGGGGGTACGGGGAGCTTTCATGAGGATACGGCGCGCGCCCTCGGAGAGGACATGAGCGGTCGGGCCGCAGAACGCGCACACGCAGCCGCCCTTTCGCGCGTCGAAACGCAGGGTCGTCTGCTGGGCGGTGCGGCGGCACACGACGCATTCGCGCGTCTCGGGCGAAAAGCCGGTCAGGTTCCACACCTGCATTTCGAACATGGCGGTGAGCAGCGCGGGCGGCAGCGGCGAATGGTTGAGGTACGCAAGCGCGCGCAGCGTCATATGGAACAGCGCGCGGTTCTCCGCGTCCGGCACCACGATCTCGTCCAGCAGCTTGAGCCAGAACGCGCCGTGCACCAGCCGTTCATAGTCGCTTCGCAGTTCGAAGAAGTCGTCGGTGATGCGGCACTGGGTAATGGTATACCGGTCGCGCATATGCAGAAGCTGATATTCGCCGCAGGTAAACACCTCGGCGGCGTTCATCAGCGGCGATTTGGGACGGCGGCAGCCGCGCGCCACGGCGTCCACGCGGCCGAATTCGGGCGTGAACAGCGTGACCATGCGGTCGTAGTCGCGCCATTCGCTTCTTCGCAGAACCAGCGCGTCGGTCGTCAGGTTCCCGTTCATTGCTCGGTGTAGCCAAGGTTCTCAAGATCCTCGGCGCGGTTGCGCCAGTTTTCGCGAACCTTGACCCACAATTTCAGCATGACCTTCGTGCCCAGAAGCTTTTCGATGTCCCTTCTCGCCTCGGAGCCGATCGTGCCCAGCATCGCGCCCTGCTTTCCGATGATGATGGACTTATGCGCGGCGCGCTCGCAGTAGATATTCGCGTGAATTTCGGTCAGATGGTCGCTCAGCTTTTTGATGGACAGCATTTCCACGCCCACGCCGTGCGGAATCTCGTCGCGCAGGTGATACAGCGCCTTCTCGCGAATGATTTCGGCGCACATCACGCGCTCCGGCTGGTCGGTGATCATGTCCTCAGGGAAGTACATCGGCCCCTCGGGCATGCTCTCGGCAATCAGCTTATACAGCACGTCCACGTTTTCGCCGGTTCTCGCGGACACGGAAACGACGCTCTGAAAGCCCTCGGCGTTCAGCGCGGCCAGCTGCGGCATCAGCTTTTCCGGCGGCACGATGTCGATTTTGTTGACGGCGAGGAAGCGCGGGCAGTTCATCGACTGCACGCTTTTCATGATCTCCGCGTCCTGCGGCCCGATATGCTCGCCGTCCACGACCACGAGCACCGCGTCCACGCCCTCGCGCGCGTCGTCCGCGGCCTTTACCATGTATTCGCCCAGCTTCGTGCGCGGCTTGTGGATACCGGGGGTGTCCACGAACACGATCTGTGTGTTCTCTCTGGTGGAAACACCTAAGATGCGGCTGCGCGTCGTCTGCGCCTTCTGGGACACGATGGCGACCTTCTCGCCCACGAAGCGGTTCATGATGCTGCTTTTTCCCACGTTCGGCCGGCCGAGAATGGCCACGAAGCCCGAACGGATGCCTTTGTTTTCAGCCAATTTTTATTCCTCCGAAAGCCCCAGATTTTCCGGCCCGAACGATTCAGGCAGAAGCTGGGACAGATTTTTCTCCACCCACTTGCCGTCGGTGTTGCCGATGACCACGCGCATGTCGCCCGCCTTGAACTCGTTCAGCACCTGCCGGCAGATGCCGCACGGCCACGCGAGGTCGTGCTCGGTGGCGATGAAGATAGCGGTAAAGCGGTGCACGCCGTGCGCGATGGCGTTGGACACGGCGCAGCGCTCGGCGCAGATGGTCGCGCCGTAGGACGCGTTTTCAAAGTTCGCGCCCTGGAACGTGCGTCCGTCCACGGCCAGCAGGCACGCGCCCACATGATACTTCGAATACGGTACATACGAAAGCTTCAGCGCGTCAATGGCCAGCGCCTTCATTTCCATGTCAGTCATATCCCGTTCTTCCTCCTTATACAGACCCAGCCGCCGCATGGCGCGTTTCTCCATGGCGCGCATGGTTCGTTTGTCCTCTTCCTCCATATGGTCGTAGCCCATCAGGTGAAAAATCGCGTGCGCGGTCAGATAGCCCATCTCGCGCGTCACGCTGTGGCCGTATTCCTCGGCCTGCTCGCGCGCGCGGAAGAGATTCAGCACGATGTCGCCCAGATACGCCGCGCCGCGCTCCGGGTCATAGGCGCGCCGCAGGCGGGCGGGCACGTCCTTCGCGGTCTTCCCCTTGGGGTAGGCGATTTCGGGAAAGGACAAAACGTCCGTCTCCCGATCCACGCCGCGCGTTTCGCGGTTCACGCGGCGAATGGTCTCGCCGTCCACCAGCGTAAGCGCGACGCAGAACGCCCCGACGCCCTCCTCCTCCGCGCAGGCCTGCGCCACCTGCTCGGCGAGCGCCAGAAAGCCCTCCGGCGCGAAGCCATTTTCATCAATCAGCTCGATTCGGTTCATCTTCCGGCTTCTCCTGCGGTTTCTCCGGCGGCTTTTCCTCTGCCTTTTCCTGCGCCTTCTTCTTTTCGGCCTCCAGCGCCGCCTGGATCTGCTTTTTGGGAATCTCAACCGACGGATACTCGATGCGCTCGTGGAACACGCCGCTGAGCACCGTCAGGAACGACGAGCAGATGCGGTCGAGGTCGGCGAACGTCAGCTCGCAGTGATCCAGCTGGCCGTCCTCCAGCTTCTGACGCACGAGCGAGCGAATCAGCGTGTTCAGCTTATCCGCGTCCGGGTTGGGCATGCTGCGCGCGGCGGCCTCCACGGTGTCGGCCAGCATCACAATGGCGGCCTCGCGGCTGGCGGGGCGCGGCCCGTCGTAGCGGAAATCGTCGATGTTCACGTCGTCGCCGTTCTCCTGCCGACTCTTGTTGTAGAAATACAAAACCGGCGAATCGCCGTGATGTGAGCGGATGATGTCCACAATCGCGTCCGGAATGCGCTCGTTCTTCGCCATCTGCGCGCCGTCGCGCGGGTGGGCGGTCAATATGGCCGTGCTCACGCGCGGGTCGGTGCGGTCGTGCGGATTGTCGCCCATCTGGTTTTCCTTGAAGTAGCCGGGGCGCTTCAGCTTGCCCACGTCGTGGTAATACGCGCCCACGCGGGCGAGCAGCGCGTTCGCGCCCACCTCGTTCGCGGCGGCCTCGGCCAGATTGGCCACGATGATGGAATGGTGATACGTGCCCGGCGCTTCCAGCAGAAGCCGTCTCAGAAGCGGCTGGTTGGGGTTGGAAAGCTCAATCAGCTTGGACGGCGTGACCACGTTGAACATCCACTCTAAAAGCGGCATGATGGCGATGCACAGAATCGAAGCCAGTATGCTGCTGCCCGCCGCCCATTCGGCCATGCCCAGCACGTTCATCAGGTTGTTGTTGTTCACCAGCCCCACGGCGAACGTGCTGATCATGTTGCTCACGCCCATGATGAGACCGGCCAGCAGCGTCGTCGTGCGCTGCTGCCGCTTTTTGAAGATCAATAGCGCCAGCGTTCCGGACGTGAGCGTGTTCACCATCACGGTGAACATCGTCATGTTGAAAAGACCCGACGACGCGCTGGCGAACAGCGAAATCACGATCGCCATCACAATATTCAGGTAAATGGCGCTGCGGCGGCTGACCAGCTGGCACAGAAGCAGAAGCGCCAGCGTGGACGGCATCAGATACGGCGTCACCTCGCGCACGAGCAGCGAAGCGCCCATCTCCACCACGCACACCACGCAGATGAGCACCAGCGTGCGCAGGCTCTTAAACGTCTTCTCCTCAAACAGGTACAGATACAGGCTGCCGGTCGTGAGCAGCAGAACGATCAGAAGCGCCACGCCGTAATACAGTGAGATGTCCAGCGTGCCTTCCTTGATCATGCCCAGCGCCTTCAGCATTTCATATTGCGCCTCGGTCACGATTTCGCCGTCGGACACGATGACCTCGCCCTTGATGCGCGTGACGGTCTCCACCTTGTCGCGCTCGGTCTGCCGGGCGCTTTCGGTGGCGGCCTCGTCGTAGAAATAGTTCGGCTGAAGGCTCGCGCGCACAGCCTTGCAGATCACGCTGACCAGCAGGCGGGAATAGCGCTCCTGCAGAAGCGCGTCTTTGATCTTCTGCACACTCGCGTCGATTTCTGACTCGCGCAGGTTGTTGTCCATCGTCTCGCTGACGAACTCCTCCGCGCGGCGCATAATCGCGTCCAGCGTCTTCTCCTCCGCCGCACCCAGCGCCACCAGCTCGTCGGAGGTGATTTCCACCGGCGCAAGCTGCTGATTGGCGGTGCTCAGCTGCGCTTCCGTAACCTCGCTTTTGCCGTCCTCCGGCGGAAGGTACAGGTTCGCCACCTGCTCAACCACGTCCAGCCGGCCGCTGAGCGTCTGAAGCACCGTGTCCTTCGCGTTTTCGTCCACGGAATACACGCTGCGCACGTTGTTCGCCGCGTCATTTCGCAGCTTCTCCGTGGTAATGATGTCCTCCACGTCCTTGGCGGCCTTGATGGTGTTCGGCGCGGGCTGACCGATCTGAATGTCATACCGCTCCGGCGTGATCGCGGCCGAGAGAAGCGTGAACATCACAAAAAACATCACCAGCCCCACCAGCAGCCGGCTGACGGTGGGCGCGAATCGCCTTTCCGCGCGTCCTTTCTTTTTTGCTGCCATACTCTGTATCCCTCCCGGCGGTTATCGTTTCGGCGCGAACCGTCTTTCGCCCGTGGAACGGGGCGAGGCGGCCTGACGCCTTTCGTATGCGCGCACGATGGCCTGCACCAGCTCGTGGCGCACCACGTCCTTGTGCGTAAGCGTCACGATGCCGATGTCCTCCACGCCCTTCAGCACCTCCAGCGCCTCCACCAGCCCGCTGGGCTTGCCGCCGGGCAGGTCGATCTGGGTCACGTCGCCGGTGACGACCATGCGGGAATTCATGCCCATGCGCGTCAGAAACATCTTCATCTGTTCGCTGGTCGTGTTCTGCGCTTCGTCCAGAATGATGAATGCGTCGTTCAGCGTGCGCCCGCGCATGTACGCCAGCGGCGCGACCTCCACCTGCTGCCGTTCCAGCAGGCGCTGATACGCCTCCACGCCCATCATTTCGTTGATCGCGTCGTACAGCGGGCGCAGGTAGGGATCGACCTTCTGCTGAAGGTCGCCCGGCAGAAAGCCCAGCTTCTCGCCCGCTTCCACGGCGGGACGCGTGAGGATGATGCGCTCCACGTCCTTGTTCTTGAGCGCCACCACCGCCATGGCCACGGCCAGATACGTCTTGCCCGTGCCGGCGGGGCCGATGCCGAAGGTGAGCGTGTTCTTCTTGATCGCGTCCACGTACTTCTTCTGCCCCAGCGTCTTGCACTTGACCTGACGGCCCTTGTACGTGATGGCGACCACGTCGCGCATGATCTCGCCGATGCGGTCGGCGTTGCCCTCGCCCGCCAGATCGATGGCGTAGCGGATGCGCGTCTTGTCGATGGCGTCGCCGCGCGCGACAATCTCCAGCAGCCGCTCGAGCGTCAGCCGCGCAAGGCGCACCTTGTCCTCGTCGCCGGTCAGCGTGATTTCGTTGCCGTGCGCGAAAATGACCACGTTCAGCTCGCGCCGAATCAGATCCACGTTCTCGTCGTTCAGCCCGAACAGCGCGATGAACTGCTGTGGATCGTCCACATACATAACCTCGGAAATCGTACGGATGTCCGTCTCCAACTTTTCTGTTCCTCCCCGTGTTTTCGCGGCGATTCCGCGGCCGTCCGGCCCGCGCCCTCGCTCCGCGTGTCGTATTGTACCCAAAAAACCCACATCCCGCGCACCGACCCTCGCCCGCGCGCGTATCGAGATTTTCCCGCGCCCTTTCGCCAACCAGAATCGCGTAACCCGCGTTCCCGCTTCGCGTATCAAATCATACGTGAAATCCCATTCCCACGCGCCGACCTTTGCCCGGCTGCATGGCCTTCATAGGTTCCCCGTATTTGCGGCCATTTCCTGCGACCACCCAGCCGCCGCGACAATTTAAACAATTTCCTCGCGGCAACCAATGAGAATTTTTTCCGAATCTCCACTCGACCGCCGCGACCATGCGAACCGCCTCTCATGCCATATTATACACGAATTTCGTTTCTCGCGCATCGATTTTTGCTCTGCCGCACGCTGTCGCCAGCGCGCGGGCGAAAGTGGCTTCTACGACCCGCCCCGCGCCTTCACGGGAATCTCCCGCGTCCACTCGACCGCCACGGTCGCGCGCACCGTGCCTTCGCTCGGCGCATCATATTGCACGCGAATCTTCGTCTCCCGCGCGTCGGCCTTCGCGCGGCTACACGCTGCCGCCAACGCGCCCGAATCTGCCGTCGGAAGGAAGCGCGCCGCGCCAGCGTGCGGGCGAAAACGACTTCTACGACCCGCCCCGCGCCTTCACGGTAATCTCCCGCGTCCACTCGACTGCCACGGTCGCGCGCACCG
>SFHK01000028.1 GCA_004556395.1 Clostridiales bacterium | reverse complement strand
CCCTCCGAATCGGCACGCCGACGCGTTGGATGTTCGACGGAAGCTCGATGGCGGGAAAACGCTTCCGCGCGGCGCGGTCTCTGAGTACAGACGAGCCGGAAATCCACATCGAAAGCTCGACGCGGATTCTACAGCCGCAGCCCCTTTATATCCTTGATTCTCGACAGGATGATATTACAGCTGCAGCTGACCACGCCGGGCAGCGTGTCGATGACCGCGTGCAGGAACGTTTCCATTTCCTCGCCGGACGCGGCGACGGCGTGGACGTGCAGCTTATCCCTGCCGGTCACGCGGTAAATCTGCGTGACGGTATCGTCCCCGTTTAGAATGTCGATGACCTCCGACAGGCTGCCCGGCGTGGTTTCGATTTCGAAATAGCAGGATACCGCCCCGCTGATCTTCTGGGGGTTGATCACGGTGGTGTATTCCTCGATGATGCCCCGCTGCTCCAGCGCCTGTATTCGGGCCTTTACCGCCACCCGCGACAGGCCGATTTTCTCCCCGAGATCGGAATACGAAACGCGCGCGTTTTCAATCAGCAGCCGCACGATTTTCTGGTCTAATTCATCCAGTCCGTCCAGATACATCGGAATCCCTCCATGTGATTTTCTCCCGTTATACTACCACGTATCCTTCAAAAAGTAAACAGCTTCTTGACTTGACGGTGCGGAAATGCTACAATGCTTGCAAAACGCAAGTTTGAAGTTTCGTTTCGGAGGAACGGTATGAATCGGGATTTAACCAAAGGCCCCGTCGTCAAGTCGATGCTGCTGTTTGCCATTCCCATGATTTTAGGCGACCTGCTTCAGCAGTGCTATAACATCGCCGACACGCTGATCGTCGGGCAGGTTCTCGGGCGGGACGCGCTGGCGGCGGTCGGCTCGTCGTTTACGCTGATGACCTTTCTGACCTCGATTCTTCTCGGCCTGTGCATGGGCAGCGGCGCGCTGGTTTCCATGCGCTTCGGGCAGCGGGACGAGCAGGCGCTGCGCGAGAATCTCTGCGCGTCCTTCCTGTTTATCGCGCTCGTGACCGCGGCGCTGACCGCTTTGGCGTTTGTCTGTCTGGACGCGCTTCACGCGTTCCTGCGCGTGCCCGCGGACGTATGGGGCGACATGCGGGCGTACCTGTTTGTGATCTTCATGGGGATTCCCGCCGTCTTCCTGTACAACTATTTCGCTTCTTTTTTAAGAGCCATCGGAAATTCCGTCGTGCCGCTGGCGTTTCTGGCGGTTTCGGCCGTGCTGAACATCGCGCTCGACCTCTGGTTCGTCCTCGGTCTGAACCGCGGCGTGGCCGGCGCGGCGGAGGCGACGGTGATCGCCCAGTACCTTTCGGGAATCGGAATCGCCGTTTACACGCTCGCGCGATTCCCGCAGGCGCGCGCGATTGGAAAGCTCAGCGGCCTGCGCCAGGCGCGCGTGCGCGAGGTGCTGTCCTTCTCCACGCTGACCTGCGTTCAGCAGTCGGTGATGAACCTCGGCATCCTGATGGTTCAGGGACTGGTGAACAGCTTCGGCCCCATCGTGATGGCGGCCTTCGCTGCCGCCGTGAAGATCGACGCGTTCGCCTACATGCCGGTGCAGGACTTCGGCAACGCCTTTTCCACCTTTATCGCGCAGAACTATGGCGCGAAGCGGCAGGATCGGATTCGCGCCGGGCTGAAGAGCGCCGTGCGCATGGCGATGATTTTCTGCGTGATCGTGTCCGCGCTGGTCTTCGCCTTCGCCGCGCCGCTTATGCGGCTTTTTGTGGACGCGGCGGAGACCGAGGTCATTCGGGAGGGCGTGCGCTACCTGCGCATTGAGGGCGCGTTTTATTGCGGCATCGGCTGTCTGTTCCTGCTCTACGGCCTGTATCGCGCACTGGGAAGGCCGGGCATGAGCGTGGCGCTTACCGTGGTCTCGCTGGGCGCGCGCGTCGCGCTGGCGTACCTTCTGTCCGCCATTCCCGCCGTCGGCGTAGTCGGAATCTGGTGGTCGGTTCCCATCGGCTGGGCGCTGGCCGATCTGGTCGGGCTGATCTGTTACAGAACCGTCAAATAGCCGCCAACCTGCCAAAATAAAACTCGCCCGCCGCAGACGCTTGTTTCTGCGGCGGGCGTTCTGGTGAGTTATTACTTCGCCATTTCGATGGCGCGGGTTTCGCGGATGACGTTGACCTTGATCTGGCCGGGATACTCCATCTCGGCCTCGATGCGCTTGCAGATTTCCTTGGCGAGCACCAGCGTACCCGCGTCGTTGACGTCCTCCGGCTTGACGATGATGCGAACCTCGCGGCCGGACTGGATGGCGTAGGACTTATCGACGCCCTCGAACGAATTGGCGATCTCCTCCAGCTTCTCAAGGCGCTTGATGTAGTTCTCAAGCGACTCGCGCCGGGCGCCCGGACGGGCGGCGGAGATGGCGTCGGCCGCCTGAACCAGCACGGCCTCCACGCTCTGGGGCTCCACGTCGTTGTGGTGCGCCATGATGCAGTTGACCACGGCCTCGGATTCGTGATACTTTCTGGCCAGCTCCGCGCCGATGGTCACGTGCGTGCCCTCGACCTCGTGGTCGATGGCCTTGCCGATGTCGTGCAGAAGGCCGCCGCGCTTGGCAAGCTGAACGTCCGCGCCCAGCTCCGCGGCCATGACGCCGGCGAGGTTGGACACCTCGATGGAATGCTTCAGCACGTTCTGGCCGTAGCTGGTGCGGTACTTCATGCGGCCCAGCAGGCGCACGAGCTCGTGGTGGATGGAATGCTGGTTCGTATCGAACACGGCGGCTTCGCCGGCCTCGCGAATCTGGGTTTCCACCTCGCGCCTGGCCTTTTCCACCATTTCTTCGATGCGGGCGGGGTGGATGCGGCCGTCCATGATCAGCTTCTCAAGGGCGATGCGCGCCACTTCCCTGCGAACGGGATCGAAGCCGGAAATGATAACGGCCTCGGGCGTGTCGTCGATGATGAGGTCGACGCCGGTCGCGGTTTCGAGGGTGCGGATGTTGCGGCCCTCGCGGCCGATGATGCGGCCCTTCATGTCGTCGTTCGGCAGCGCCACGACGGACACGGTGGTCTCCGCCACGTGGTCGGCGGCGCACTTCTGAATGGCGAGGGAGATGATGTTGCGCGCCTTTTTGTCCGCCTCTTCCTTGGCGCGGGATTCGATGTCGCGCACCATGACGGCGGCGTCGTGATACGCGTCCTTCTGGATGCGGTTCATCAGGATCTGCCGGGCTTCCTCCATGGTCATGTTGGAGATTCGCTCCAGCTCGCCCTGCTGACGGTCGTGAAGCGCCTGCGCTTCGTTTTCGAGACGCTCCGCTTCCTTGTACTTTCGGTTGAGAGCCTCTTCCCGGGCTTCTACATTGTCATATTTCTTATCGAGCGCTTCCTCACGCTGGTTCACCCTGCGCTCCAGCCGCGAAACCTCGCTGCGGCGGTCGCGTACCTCTTTGTCCAGATCGGACTTGAGGCTGATGATTTCTTCCTTTGCGGAGAGAATGGCTTCCTTCTTTTTATCCTCGGCTTTGCGTGTGGCTTCGTCCAGAAGGTTCTTCGCGAACTCCTCCGTGCGGCCGATTTTCTTTTCCATCACGTTTTTCCGATACAGATACCCGCCAAATCCTCCTGCGGCCAACGCAATCAGTGCGACGATAATCGCAATGATTGGACTCATGAACCTGATCTATCCCCTTTCTGTTTTTCATCTTGGATGCGGCTTCGCCGTCTGTTCTGACCCAACTGCCTACAGGTAGGCAGATTAACAGAACAATTTTACACGTTTTTGCCACGAAAGTCAAGAAAGCCGCGCCGACTCGCGACAACTTAATATGAAAAAACCCGCCGCGCCGCGCGCTTTGCCGCAGAAGCAAAAAGATTTTGCAGAATCTGCATAAGGATTTTGCATTGCGGGCGCATACGCGATTTGCTATAATGTTCCCGGGAACGGCCGTTGTCAATCTCCCTTCCGGCCGAAGAAACCGAAAGAAACGAGGTGCCCTCAACCATGACGCACGAATCCCGTTTTTCCATGGCGGCGTTTCAAAACGCGGACACGCCGTTTCAGCCCGCGTACGCGTGGATCTGGAACGACCAGATTGAATCGGCCGAGCTGCGCCGGCGGCTGGACGGCCTGCGGCGCGCGGGCATCCGCACGGTCTACGTGCTGCCCGAGCCGAAGAATTTCCGGCCGGAGCGGATTCGCACGTTCCTCGAGCCGGACTACCTGACGGACGAATTCATGCGCCTTGTGCGGGAAGCCGCCGAATACGCGCTGTCCATCGGCATGAACGTGTGGATGTACGACGAGGGCGGCTGGCCGTCCGGCGGCGCGTGCGGGCGCACGGTGGAAAAGCACCCGCGCATGATTCGCAAGGCGCTCTGCGCGCGGGAGGAAACCCTTCCCGCCGAAACGGCGTACCTACTAAAAGCGAACGATGTAGCGGCGTTTACGGCGGAAAACGGCGCGCTCCGGCGCGTGAAGCCGGGCGAGCGCTTTCCGGAGAAGCGAACGCTGACGGTGTACGGCGTGCGGCTGGGCGAGGGCTGGACGACGGATTCTCTGCAGGACGGCATCGGCGAAGCGTTTGTTCGGGAAACCCACGAGCGCTACGCGAAATTCTTAGGCGACCTGTTTCCCCGCGTCCCGTTCATGTTCACCGACGAGCCGGGCACCGGGAGCTTCCCGTGGCCGGATGGCTTCGCCGAAAAATTCCTTTCGCGCTTCGGCTACGACCTGCGCGACCATCTGCCCGCGCTTTTCAGCCTGAGCGAGGACGCTTCCGGCATGGACGCGCGCGCCCGCGAGGACTACCGCGCGCTGCAGGGCGAGCTGTTCCGGGCGAATTACATGCGGCCGATTCACGACTGGTGCCGGAGAAACGGCGTTCGCTTCACGGGGCATCTGGACATCGACCACATGACCGACGGCTGCATGGCGCACGGCTACGGCACGGTGCTTCAGCAGCTGCGCGAATTCGACGTGCCGGGCGTGGACGTGATCTGGCGGCAGATCGACATTCCGAAGGACGGCAAGCCCGCCTGCTACGAGGGCAACGGCTTTTTCGAGCGCTTCGCGTCCTCCGCGGCGGCGCAGACGGGCGGAACGCTGGCCGTGACCGAGAGCTTCGGCGTGTACGGCGCGAGCCTGACGGGAAAGCTGGCGCGGTTCGTGATCCTGCACCAGCTCGCGCGCGGCGTCAACGTGTTCAACTTCATGTGCCTGTCCTACACGCCAAAAAACGCGCTGGCGCTCGTGGAGCGGCCGGAGTACGTGGAGGAAATGCCGGGCTTCTTCCACCTGCGCGGGCTGAACGACTTCACCGCCCGCGCGTCGTGGCTGATGCAGCTGGGCGCGCCCGCGGCCCGCGCGGCGCTGTATTTTCCGGCGCGCGACATCTGGGCGGGCGGAACCCGCGCGGAAAACGCCATCGACGGCTTCGAACGGCTGGGACAGGCGCTCGAGCGCGCGCAGGTCGATTTCGACATTCTCGACGAGGAGGGGCTGCGCATGGCCGCCCGCGACGGAAACGCGCTCACGCTGGGGCTCGCGCGCTATGAAACCGTGCTCGTCCCGCGCGGCGCGACGCTTTCGGACGCGCTTCGTGAAAAGCTCCGCGGCGTGGACGCGCCCGTGAAGCCTGTCGTGTACTGCTCCTGCATCGGTGACGAACTCGCGCTTCGAGATGCGGGCGCAGCTGCGAAGCCCGCCGCGAACGACGATGGCTCCCGCGCCTGTGAGCGGCTCAACGGGAATATGGCGGCAAACCCCGTCCCCTGCACTCGTGAACGGCTCAATGGAGACGCGCTTCGGGAAGCGGACGCGGCCGTGAAACCCGCCGCAAACGGCGTTCACCTCCGCGAGCTTCCCGGCGGCGACGCGCTTGCGCCGGGCGCGGCCGTGAAACCCGCCGCAAACGGCGGCTGCCCCTGCGGGCTTCGCGGCGGCGAAACGCTTGCGCCGGGCGCGGCTTCGAAAACCGGCGTAAACGGCGGCTGTCCCTGCGAGCTTCCCGGCGGCGACGCGCTTGCGCCGGGCGCGGCTGTGAAGCCCGGCGCAAACGGCGATTGTCCCTGCACCCGCGAACAGCTCGGCGGGGACGCTCTGCGAAAAACGGACGCGGCTGCAAACTGTGTTTCCCGCAGCGAGCTTCCCGACGGCGACGCGCTTCTGGACGCGGCTTCGGAGCTCGGCGTACATGGCGGATGCCCGACGCTGCGCGCGCGTGCGCGCGCGCTGGCCAGTGGGGAAGCGCTCGTGCTTGTGTTCAACGAAAGCGATCAGGTTGTGCGCGCGAACGTGCGCTTCCCGCAGGCGGGCGTTCCTGTGCGGCTCGATCCCGCGACCGGACGGGCGTTCCGCATGGAGGGCGGCGTTCATACCTTCGCGCCCGGCGAGGGCAAATTCTTCCTGTTTAGCGAAAACGGGCTTTCCGAAGCGGAAGCCGAGCCGAGTACCGTCCTGTGGCGAAAGGAAATCGATTCGTTCACCTTGGAGGTTGTGCGCGAAACCCTCATCGACGCAAACGGCGTAACGGCTCGCGCCGGAGACGGCACGCTTCGCGCCGCCGCGCCCGGCAGCTGGGAGCCGCTCGTCGGAACGGACTTCTCCGGCGAATGCGTCTACCGCGCCCGCGTGACGCTGCCCGATGAGACCGCTTTCGCCGCGTCCGAACCCCACGAACCGCGCGGCGCGACGTGCCGCGTCCGCACAGAAGCAGACGGCGAAACGGCGCAGGGTACGTCCGAATCCCGCGAACCGCGCGGCGTGGCGCGTTGCGCACGCGTGGAAGTGGGTGACGAAACAGCGCAGGGTGCGACCGAAAACCAGAAAACGTGCGCCCGCGCGGGGCTGGGCGGCGCGCCGCGCGCCGGAGAGCGCTGGCGGCTGTCTCTGGGGCGCGTGGAATGCACGGCGCGGGTGACGATCAACGGGCATGACGCGGGGATTGCGTGGGTGGAACCGAAAGCGATAGAATTTGACGGCGCGCTGTTCGGCGAAAGCCCGACGGCGGAAATTGAAATCGAGGTCGCGAACACGATTACAAACCGCCTCCGCGCGGCGAAACCGGAGACCTTATTCGACCGCCGCGTGCTGGGGCCGTATCACGAGCGGCAGATTGTGTTCGAGCAGGAAGCCGCCGAGGGCGGACTCTACGGCCCGGTCGTGTTGGAGCGGCTCGGGTAAGACTGAATCCCACGAGCCGCGCGGCGTGGCGCGTTGCGCCCGCATGGAGCTGGCCGACGGAGCGGCCCGGGTAAGACTGAATCCCACGAGCCGCGCAGCGTGGCGCGTTGCGCCCGCGTGGAGCTGGCCGACGGAGCGGCTCGGGTAAGACTGAATCCCACGAGCCGCGCAGCGTGGCGCGTTGCGCCCGCGTGGGGCTGGGTAACGGGATGGCTCCGGCCGCGACGGAATCCTACGAGCTACGCGGCGCGGCACGTTGCGCATGTCTGGAACTGGACGACGGAGCGGCTCGGCTGAGCCGTATCCGCACAGAGCGCACGGCGCGGGCAAAAATCAACCGCGCCGTGTGTTCCGTTGGACGTGCGGAGCAGATTGCGCGGGCGAAACCGAGGACGATCGTTGACGGCGGGCGGTTCGCCGAAACCCTCGCGGTGAAAGCCGGAACCGCGGTTTGGGGCGGCGGGTTCGGCTCGAAAAACAGTCAAATGGCGGCACTTCTTACAAAACTGTTCGATTTGGGCGGCAAAGCGTAAGACGAATCGATGGAAGGACGGGGCGGCGCGTGGTATCCTATATGCGTCAATTCGAAATAACGGAGGAACGCATCGTATGAGCATGCTGGAAGTAACGGGGCTTCGCAAGGTTTACGCCTCCCGTCTGAGCGCGAACAAGGTTGAGGCGCTGAAGAATGTGAATTTCACCGTGGAGGAGGGCGAATACGTCGCCATCATGGGCGAAAGCGGATCGGGCAAGACGACGCTTCTGAACATTCTGGCGGCGCTGGACAGACCCACCGCCGGAACGGTCACGCTGGACGGGCAGGATTTCGCACGCCTGCGCGAATCGGCGGTGTCGGCCTATCGCCGCGATCATCTGGGCTTTGTGTTTCAGGAGTTCAATCTGCTGGACACGTTCACGCTGGAGGACAACATCTTCCTGCCGCTGGTGCTGGCCGGCAAGCCGCACTGGGAGATGCGCAGCCGGCTTCTGCCCATCGCGGCGCAGCTGGGCATCGCGGACATTCTTTCAAAGTACCCTTATGAGGTATCCGGCGGCCAGAAGCAGCGCGCCGCCGTCGCCCGCGCGCTGATCACGCACCCGCGGCTGATTCTCGCCGACGAGCCCACCGGCGCGCTGGATTCCCGCGCCACGGACGAGCTTATGCGCCTGTTCGCCGCCATCAACGAAAACGGGCAGACGATTCTGATGGTCACGCACTCCGTGAAGGCCGCCAGCCGCGCCGGACGCATCCTGTTCATTCGCGACGGCGAGGTGTTCCACCAGATCTACCGCGGCGGCGCGACGGACGACGAACTGTATCAGAAGATCACCGACGCGCTGACGATGCTTGCGACGGGCGGTGAGCGCGCGTGAAGCTTCTGTTTTATCCGCGCCTTGCGTGGACGGGCATTCGCAAGAACCGCCGGCTGTACCTGCCCTATCTGCTCACCTGCATCGGCATGGTGATGATGGAATACATCATCTGCTTCCTGCGGGATTCCAAGGCCGTTCGCGGCATGCGCGGCGCAACGATGATCACCGGCATGATGTCCTTCGGGAGCTTTGTCATCGCGGTCTTCGCGCTGATCTTCCTCGTGTACACCAACTCGTTCCTGATGCGCCGCCGCAAGAAGGAGTTCGGCCTTTACAGCATTCTGGGCATGTCCCGGCGCAATCTGGGGCGCATTCTTCTGTGGGAAACCCTGTTTGTGCTGGTGATTTCCCTCGCCGCCGGTCTGTTCGCCGGAGCTGCGCTTTCCAAGCTGGCCGAGCTGATTCTTCTGAACATGCTGCACGGCAAGACCACCTATTCCCTCACGCTCTCCGCGCCCGCGGCGACCTACACGCTGTGTGTGTTTCTGGTGATCTTCGCGCTTCTGTTTCTGAAATCGCTGTGGCAGGTGCGCTCACTGGACGCGCTGAGCCTTTTAAAGAGCGAAAGCGTGGGCGAAAAGCCGCCGCGCGCGAACTGGGCGCTGGGCCTTCTGGGGCTTCTGGTGCTGGGCGCGGGCTATGCGCTGGCCGTGTATGTGGGCGACCCGGTGTCCGCGCTCGCGTGGTTCTTCGTGGCCGTCATACTGGTCATCATCGGAACGTACATGGTGTTCGTTTCCTTCTCCGTGGTGCTTCTGCGCGTTCTTCAGAAGCGGAAGAACTACTATTATAAGGCGCGCCACTTCGTGTCCGTGTCGTCGATGGCGTACCGCATGAAGCGCAACGGCGCGGGGCTCGCGTCCATCTGCGTGCTGGCGACGATGGTGCTGGTGATGATTTCCACCACCGTGAGCCTGTACTTCGGCGTGGAGGATTCCCTGAACACCCGCTACCCCAACGACCTGAACCTGACCGCCTACCCGTACCGCGCGGAGGAGTTCACCGACGAAAACACGCAGAAGCTGATTGCCGCGCTGACCGCCGCGGTAAAGGCCGAGGGGGTGGAGCCGGAAACGGAATTCTGCTACCGCATGGCGACCGTCGCGGGGCTTCTGAACGACGGCCGGCTTCAGACGCGCTACTCGGGCGGGCTGGTGAACTACAACGCGCTGTATCAGATCTATTTTCTGGACGTCAGCGACTTCAACCGCCTGTCCGGCCAGAATGTGGCGCTCGCGCCCGACGAGGCGCTGGTGTACACCCACCGCGGCGACTACGAATGGGACGTTCTGGCGATTGACGACGCGCTGGAATTCCGCGTCGTCGGACGGCCGAGCTTCAAGGCCATCAGCGGGCAGGCCGCCGCGAACATCTCCCCCACGGTCTACGCCGTGGTAAGCGACCTGAACGCCGCGGCCGGAAAGATTGACGAGCTGCTCGCCGAGTCGAGTGATTCTCACTGCCGCATGTGGCTGATGGGCGTCGACCTCGCGGGCGGCGACGACGTGTACGTCGAGTCCTTCAATATCGAAAACCGGCTGGCGCTGGACGACACCTTCATGGGCGACGATTCGTTCGTGCGGCGGCTGGACTGCGAAAGCCGCAGTGAAAACGCCACGGACTTCTATAATACCTATGGCAGCCTGCTGTTTCTGGGCGGCATACTGAGCGTGGTGTTCGTGTGCGCCGCGGTGCTGATCATCTATTACAAGCAGGTCTCCGAGGGCTATGAGGATCAGGCGCGGTTTGAGATCATGCAGAAGGTGGGCATGACGAAGCGCGAGATTCGCCGCTCCATCAACTCGCAGCTTCTGACGGTGTTCTTCCTGCCGCTTCTGGGCGCGCTGTGCCACCTGTGCTTCGCGTTCCCGATGCTGCTCAAACTCCTGCAGCTGTTCAACCTCAACAACGTGACCCTGTTCGCCGCCACCACGCTTCTGAGCTTCCTCGCCTTCGCGCTGATGTACGCGCTGGTGTATAAGCTCACCTCCGGCGCGTACTGCGCCATCGTCAGCGGGGCGAAGAAGGAATAACGGCTTCTGATGAAAAGAAACCGCGCGATGAAGGAACGATTTCCTCCATGGCGCGGTTTTCTTCGCAGAAGATCGGGGAGAGCTCGAGAGGGCTTCGGCCCTCTCGAATTTCAATCGAGCCCAGCGACATGCGCGGTGGGCGCGGGGCGATTTTTGCCGCGCGAAACCGCTTCCTTGCAGTCTCCGCGCCCGAAAATCCGAAGGATTTTAGCGGAGACTGTCAGGGGGTGGCAGTGGCGGGGGAGCTTGCTCCCCCGTCCGCATCGGGATGATCAGTCTCTGCGGACATCCGAATTTGCGGGAATTTTCTCCTTGAACAGCAGGGAGATGCACCACAGACCCGCGATGCCCACGATGGTATAGATGATGCGGGAGAGGGTCGACGCCTGTCCGCCGCAGATGTAGGCGACGAGGTCAAAGCGGAACAGGCCGACCAGCAGCCAGTTGATTGCGCCGATGATTGTGATTACGAGAGACGTGTTGTCAAGCATTCAGATTCACTCCTTTTCCGCCGTGTCATCCGGCTATCGGTATTGTTTCCCAACGTGGCCAGCTTATACCGGTTCCGGAAGGTTTTTTGCCGGAAACCGCGTTTTTTTCCGCGCCGGTTGACTTTTCGGCGCGCGCGCCTTACAATAAAACGCGGGGAGGTGGGCGCGTGAAGAGTCTTCGAGGGGCGCTGGCGCTGCTGCTCGCGCTGTGTCTGCTGGGCGGCGCGGCGGGCGCGGAGGAAAAGCGGCTGCACATCTACACGTCGCACAAGCCGGACGTATATCAGCCGCTGATCGACGAGTTTGAGGCGCGCACCGGCGTCTGGGTCACGGTGGAAACCGGCGGCACGAGCGAGCTGCTTTCGCGCATCGCGTCGGAGGACGGACAGAGCGGCGCCGACCTGATGTTTGGCGGCGGCGTGGAGAGTCTGGACGCGTACAATCGCTATTTCGAATTCCCGCGGGGCGTTTCCGCAGATCATTTGGACGAGGCGTACCTTCTGGACGGCGCGTGGCTGCCGTTTTCGTCGCTGCCCATCGTGATCATCTGCCAGAGACGGCTCACGGGCGGTCGCGCGCCGAGCGGCTGGGCGGAGCTTTTAACGGACGAATGGCGCGGGCAGATCGCCTTCGCCGACCCGATGGTGTCCGGCTCCAGCTATACGGCGCTGGCGACGATGCTCGCCGCGCTGCCCGGCGACGATGCGGAGATTCTTTCGGCGTTCTCGCGCAATCTGGACGGGCGGCTGCTGGGCGGCTCGGGCGAGGTGGTCGGCGCGGTGGCGCGCGGGGATTTTCTGGTCGGCGTCACGCTGGAGGAAACGGCGCTGCGCGCCATTGCCGCCGGAACGGACGTCGAAATCATCCACCCCGCGGAGGGCACCAGCGCCGTGCCGGACGGCATCGCGCAGATGAAGGGCGCGAAGCACCCGGAGAACGCCGCGGCGTTCATCCGCTTCGTGCTGAGCGAGGACGTGCAAAAACGTCTGGGCAGCCAGTTCTTCCGCCGCTCGGTGCTGAAAGGGCTGTTCTCAGAAGGCGCCCGCGCCCCCGCGCTGGTATCCTACGACATCCGCTGGGCAAGCGAAAACCGCGACCAGATCCTGCGCCTGTGGCAAACCGCCGGCGGCGGCACGCGCTGAACGCGCGGCGGGGCGGCGTTCGCCGATGCGGAACCGATAGGACACGCCGCATCTACGGAAGGACGCGCGCGGCATGGCGGCGTTCGGCGTGCGGGAATGCCACATTCACGGAAAACCGCGCGCGGATGGGCGGTGCCTGCCGAAGGAATGGCGGCGTGGGGATGAAGGAATTTTTGCGTGCGCGGCGGGGCGGGAAGGAGAGTCGGCGGTTATGGAGGAGAAGGAGAAACGGCGGCGGA
The DNA here is from genome assembly GCA_004556395.1 of Clostridiales bacterium. GTDB lineage: Bacteria > Bacillota > Clostridia > Christensenellales > Aristaeellaceae > SFHK01. The sequence goes on along the minus strand of SFHK01000028.1, from coordinate 17,083 downwards.
AGCTGGCGGCGCATTCGGTGCGGCGGTCGTTTACACTGCGGATTTTCGTGACCGTTTTGCTGATGGCGCTGTTTCCGCTGGTGCTTTCCAACGCCATCATGCTGCCGCTGATCGTGAACAAATCCGACGAGCGGGCGGGCGCGCAGGCGGAAGCGCGGCTTATCCGCGCCCGGGACGCTTTGGAGGGCACGTGCCGCGCGTTTGACGCGGCGGCGAACGCGCTACTGATGGACGTGTCGGTTCGGCGCGCGCTGGCCGGAGAAGCGGTGGACGCGTGGAAGGTCTACGAAGCGCTGTTTTCCGCCGCGGGCGGGCTGTACGACCGGGGACATCTGTTTCTGTATGACGGGGACGGCCGGTGCCTGTACGCGCTGAAGGGAGCGGGCGACGATCTGCCCACGGACTGGGGCGCGCTCCGGCGGGCGCTGCGCGGTGAAACCGTGCGGCTGAGCGCGGGCGAGGGCACGCTGGCGCTGCTTTCGGCGCATCCCTCCGCGAACGGCGGCTGCGTGGTGTACGGCTTTGACCGGGACGAGCTGGCTTCCATGCTCTCGGGCGGCGATGGCGGGTTCTTCCTGTTAAACGCCACGGGGCGCTCGGTGTACGCCGACGATGCAGGGCTGACCGACGCGGCGGCGATGCTGCGCGCGCGGCTGCTCTCCGGCGAGGGCGCGGACTGCGAGACGGACGCGTTTTTCTACCGCGCGGCGGCGATCGGAAGCACCGGCTTCACGCTGTGCCTGCGCGCGGCGCGGCCGTTTACCGCCGAGACCCGGCGGGCGTATTACAAGGCCAGCGCGGCCATGTGCGTGCTCTGCGCGGTGATGTGCCTGTGGGGCGCGTTCTTCCTGAGCCGGCACCTGTCCAAGCCCGTGCGGGCGCTGAGCCGCGCCATGGGCGAGGCGGAGAAGGGCAACCTGTCCCTGCGGCTTCCCGAGGACCGGCCGGACGAGCTGGGGCGGCTGGCGGTGGGCTTCAACCGCATGGCGGAGGAGTACGAGCAGAACCTGACCCGCTCCGTGCAGCGGCAGAAGGAGCTGAACGAAACGCGCCTGCGCATGATGCGCGCGCAGCTGAACCCGCATTTTCTGTATAACACGCTGGATTCCATGAAGTGGCTGGGCATGGCGCACGATTCGCCGCAGGTGGCCACGCTGGCCGCGAATCTGGCGCTGCTTCTGCGGGCGAGCATTTCCGGCGACGAGATCGTGACGCTGGAGGAGGAGCTGGAGCTGCTGGAGCGGTACGCCGACATTCAGTCGATTCGCTTTGAAGATCGGTTTACCTGCGAAATCGACGTGAGCGAGCGGTTCCAGCGCTGCCTGGTTCCCAAGCTGATTTTACAGCCGCTGGTGGAGAACGCCGTGATTCACGCGCTGGGCGAGCGCGACGACGGCTACATCAAGGTGTCGGCGGAGGAGGAAAACGGCGAGCTTCTGCTGTCCGTCACCGACAACGGCTGCGGCATGCCCGAGGCGCTGGTGGAGGCGATCAACGCGGGCGACGCGCGCCGCGGCGGCGGAAATTTAGGCATTTACAATGTGGACAGCATCATCAAGCTGCACTTCGGCGCGTCCTACGGGCTCACGGCGTCGTCCACGCCGGGCGAGGGCAGCCGCGTGTGCATTCATCTGCCGATGAATCGAAGGGAGGCGGACGCGTGATTCGAGTGGTGGTAGTGGACGACGAGGCCGTGGCGCGCCGGGGCATCGTTATGGGCGTGGACTGGGCGAAGCTCGGCTGCGAAATCGCGGGCGAGGCTGCGTCGGGCGAGGAAGGCGTGGCGCTGGTGAGCCGCGTCGCGCCCGATCTGATCATCACGGACATTCGCATGCCGCACATGGACGGCATCGAAATGATGAACGAGCTGCGAAAGCGCGGCTGCCGGGCGCACGTGATCGTATTGAGCGCCTACAGCGATTTTTCCTATGCCCGCAGCGCGCTGAAGTTCGGCGCAGACGATTATCTGCTGAAGCCGTTCCGCGAGGGCGAGCTGGAAAACGCCGTCTCCGGCGTGCTGCGGCGGGAGCGCGCGGAAAAGCCGCCCGAAACGCCGCGCGTGCCGGTGAAGGAGGGCGAAAAGAGCCTGTATGTGCAGGAAGCGATGAACGCCATTGCGCGAAGCTACGCCGATCCCGACCTGTCGATCACCGTGATCGCCGGGCGGCTGAACGTGAGCGAGGGGCATCTGAGCCACCTGTTCAAAAAGGAAACGGGCTACACCATCGGCGGATACCTGACCCAGTACCGCATACACGCGGCGATGGCGCTTTTGGAGGACTGCCGCAACCGCGTATACGAGGTCGCCGGGCACGTCGGATACCGCGACGTGACGTATTTCGGCAGCACATTTAAAAAGCTGACGGGCATGTCGCCCACGGACTACCAGAACCGCGGCGGCCTGCGCGAGGGAGAGACGGACAAATGAAGCTGAAAATCCTGTTTACATCCGACCTGCACGGCTATTTCTTTCCCACGGACTACATTCACACCGGCTGCCGGCCGATGGGCGTGAACGCGCTGAGCGGCATGTTCCGCGCCGCGCGCGACGAAAACACGCTCACGATCGACGGCGGCGACACGCTGCAGGGCTCGCCGTTCGCCTATTACGCCGCGCATCACGGCCGCGTTCCGCTGCTCGCGCAGGCGATGAACGATGCGGGCTACGACTATGTGACCGTGGGCAACCACGATTTCAACTATGGCTACGACGTGCTTTCCGGCTATCTGAACGCGCTGAACGCGAAGGCGCTGGCGGCGAACGTGGAGGACCTGGGCGGGGAAATGCCGCTTTTGCAGACCGACGTGCGCGCGCTGCCGAACGGGCTGCGCGTGGGCGTCGTGGGCGCGGTGACGGACTGGGTGAACCGCTGGGAAAAGCCCGCGAACCTTGCGAAGCTGCGCGTGAACGACACGCTTTCGGCGGTGCAAAGGGCGTATGAATCGCTTCGCGGGAAATGCGACGTGACGGTGTGCGTGTATCACGGCGGCGTGGAGAAGGATCTGGACACGGGAAGGGTGTATTCGGACAGCGGCGAAAACCTCGCGTGCAGGATCGCCGAGACCTGCCCGTTCGACATTCTGCTCACGGGACACCAGCATCTGGCGATTCCGTCGGCGAAATGGGCGCGTTCCCACATCGTGCAGACGCCCGCGAACGCGCCGTGCTATGCCGAGGTCGTGTGGGAGGACGGAGAAATTTCGTCGCGGCTGGTTCCCGCCGAGGGCGAGGGAACGCCGTCCGCCGCGCTGTCCGCGCTGGAAAACGAGGTGGAAGCGTGGCTGGACACGCCGGTTTCCCGCCTGAACCGGCCGCTCGCGCCCGAAAAACCGCTCCTCATGGCGCTGCACGGCTCGCCGATCGCCAACCTGTTCAACCGTGTGCAGACGCAGGTCTCCGGCTGCGACGTGAGCTGCACCAGCCTTGCCAACGAGGTGCGCGGCTTCGCCGAAAACGTGACCGTGCGCGACGTGGTTTCCACCTATGTGTACCCCAACACGCTGGTGCTGCTGCGCGTGACCGGCGCGCAGCTGAAGGAGGCCATGGAAAACTGCGCGTCCTACTTTGAGATGGACAAGGGCGGGCATGTGACGGTCTCCGAGAAGTTCATGAAGCCCAAGGTGTCGCACTACAATTTCGACTACTATTCCGGCGTGGAATATCGCTTTGAGCTTTCCAACCCCGTCGGCAGCCGCGTGGCGGAGCTGACCCGGAACGGTCGGCCCGTGAAGCCGGACGATTCCCTTACCATGTGCGTGAACAACTACCGCGCCACCGGCGTGGGCGGCTACGACGCGCTGCGCGACTGCCCGCACGAGCGGGAAATCCTTACCGAGATGAGCGAAATCCTGCTGGACTTCTTCGCCGCCAATCCCCTTGTGACGGTGGACGAGGCTTCGCCCTACCGCGTGACGTACCGCGGAAAGCCGGTGCCGGCATGAAGCGGGTGGACATTGTAAACGCCATTTACAACGCCTATGACGAGGACGCGCGGCTGACAAAGAGCCGCAACGGGCAGCTGGAATCTATCACGACCATGCGCTACATCCACGCGCTTCTGCCCGAGGGGGCGAAGGTTCTGGAGGTGGGCGCGGGCACGGGGCGCTACAGCGTCGCGCTGGCGCGGGAAGGCTACGACGTTTCGGCGGTGGAGCTGGTCGAAAGGAACCTTGAAACGCTGCGCGAAAACGCGAAGGGGCTTGAAAACCTTTCGGCGACGCAGGGCGACGCGACGAATCTGGGCGCGTTCCCGGACGACGCCTTCGACGCGGTGCTGGCACTGGGGCCGATGTACCACCTGTATGCGCCCGAGGACTGGAACCGCGCGCTGGACGAAGCGATTCGCGTGACGAAGCCCGGCGGTCTGATCTTCACGGCGTTCCTGTCGGTGTACGCCATCCTGTACGCAAACTACCTGTCCGGGAATTTCCGGGAGGGGCTGGCGGAGAACTTCGACGGGGATTTCCGCGTTCGGCACTTTGAAGAGCAGGGCTTTACCGGCTTCGATATTTCGGAATTCGAGGCGCTGTTTGACGGAAAGCCTGTGCGGGAAATCGCGCTGGCGGGCACGGACAGCGTGCTGGAGCTCGCGAAGCGGATGAACGGCTTTTCCCTGCCGGACGAGGAATTTGAAGCGTTTGTGCGCGATCACCTGCATACCTGCGAAATCCGCGAGCTTCTGGGCAGCCATTCGCACCTTTTGCATATCTGCCGGAAACAGGACGGGAGGACAAACCGATGAAGGTCCTAAATTCGAGTGAAAAGCGCGTCGTCTGCGCGAACCCGGACAGCGCGTTCCGCTATTTCGCGTGGCCGACGGTGGCGTATCTGCCGGATGGCACGCTGGCCATGACCGCGTCCGGCTTCCGGCTGGCGCACATCTGTCCCTTCGGCAAGGCGGTCATCTGCTACAGCAAGGACGAGGGCGCGACGTGGACGCGGCCCGCGCCGGTCATCGACACGCCGCTGGACGACCGCGACGCGGGCATTACCGCGTTCGGGAACGGGCGCGTGATTCTGACGTCGTTCAACAACACGATCCGCCAGCAGCGCGTCTGGAACCACGCGCCGATCGACGGGCACGACTGGTCGGAAAGCCCCAGGCGGCGGTTCGTCGAAGCGTATCTGGACGAAATCGAGACGCGCGGCGACGAGGAACGCTTCCTCGGCTCTACCTATAAAATCAGCGAGGATGGCGGCTATACGTTTGGAAAATTGCGCCGCGCGCCGGTCACCGCGCCGCACGGCCCCTGCCGCCTGAACGACGGCTCCCTCCTGTACGTGGGGCGGCGATTCTCCGCGAACGATGAATTCGACGGCGGCGAAACGCCGTTCATACAGGTGTGCCGGCTGAACGAAAACGACGAGTTTGAGGTGGTTTCCTCGATCGAAAACATCGTGGACGAAGCGGACGGGCTTCTGAAAAGCTGCGAGCCGCACGCCATCCAGCTTCCGGACGGGCGCATACTCGTGCATATCCGCGTGCAGCGCTATGGCATTCCGGAGCCGGTGTTCACCGTGTATCAGTCCGAATCCCGCGACGGCGGACATACGTTCACCAGGCCCCGCCGCCTGCTCGCCCGCCGCGGCGGCTCGCCCGCGCACCTGTGCCTGCATTCCTCCGGCGCGCTCATCTCCACGTACGGCTACCGCGAAAAGCCCTACGGCATCCGCGCGATGCTCTCATGGGACGGCGGAAACACATGGGATACCGACTACATACTCGACGCGTCCGCCCAAAGCGGCGACCTCGGCTACCCCGCCAGCGTCGAACTCCCGGGCGGCCGCATCCTGACCGTCTTCTACGAAAACCTCGGCGGCGAAAGCGTCATCATGCAAAAAATCTGGTCCTTCCCTACCCCCTGACCCCACGAAGGCGGGGGAGCGTCGCTCCCCCGCACCCCCTCAAGAAGCAAACCCATCCTTTCGCCGCGCGGTTATACGGTTCTTTTGAGGACAGAACAGGAGATTCCAACGACTTGAAATAACCAGTTGCGACCGCGTATTCTATTCATCGAAGAGAACTTGACGCGCCTGTTTCGAGAGGATGTGAAGCAACGCTCGGGCTTCCGGCAACGAAAGCGGCGATTCTTTGCGGAACCGCTTCAAAGAGGATATTTGTAACGTGATTTATCTTTACAGACAGCAGCCGCGGCACATAAGGCCGCGGCTGCTGTCTGCAAACGGATAGTTGAGCTTATTCCCCCATCGGCGGTCTGCGGGTGAAGGGGGTGGAGAGGGGGATCCATTGGGCGGTGGCGGCGCTGCGGTCGAAGGCGGTGATGGCGTCGAGGACGTGGAATGTCTGGTGGTAGTCGGCGCGGGCGGGGCGGCCGGTGCGGAGGGCGTCGGCGAAGTCGCTCAGGCCGAGGCCGCGGCTGTTTTCGGCATAGCCATACATCAGGGGGATTTCGCGAACCTCCTTATCCTCGGGGCGGTAGAGCTTCACGGGGCCGCCGAAGGTATTGGGGTCGGGCACGAAGAGGGTGCCCTCGCTGCCGTAGACCTCGAAGCGCGCCTGATCGGGGTAGCAGGCGTCGAAGGTGGTGAACAGGGTGCCGATCGCGCCGGAGGTATATTTGACGGTTCCGGCGACGTAGGTATTCACGTGCACGTCGATGGGCGTGCCGTTTAGTGGCTGGCTGGTGATCACGCGGCGCGGGAAGGTGATTTTCGAGGCGCTCATGACGCTCTCGATGCCGCCCGCGAGGTTGATCATCGCCGTCAGGTAGTACGGCCCCATGTCCATCATCGGGCCGCCGCCGTACTGGTAGTAGAAGTCCGGGTCGGGGTGCCACGTCTCATGGCCGCGGCAGATCATGAACGCCGCCGTGCCGACGACGTTTCCGATGAAGCCCGCGTCGATCAGCCGTCGCGCGGTCTGGATGCCCGCGCCTAAGAAGGTGTCCGGCGCGCCGCCCAGCATCAGACCCTTTTCCCCGGCGATGCGCACGAGCTCTTTGCCCTCTTCCAAAGACGCGCCCAGCGGCTTTTCGCTGTATACATGCTTTCCGGCGAGCAGGGCGGCCTTCGAGACCTCGAAGTGCTCGCAGGGGCGCGTGAGGTTCAGAACGACCTCGACCTCCGGATCGCGGAACGCGTCGTGCATGGTCTCGTAGATTTTGGGAATGTGGTAGTCGCGCTGCGCGTTCTCGGCGCGCTCGCGCACGAGGTCGCACACGCCGATCAGCTCGACGTTCTGAAAACGCGTTGTGAGATTTTTGAGATAAATGCCGCTGATGCAGCCCACGCCGATCATGGCAACCTTCACGGGTTTCATGCGCGTTTCCCTCCCTCAGTACATCTTCGCGGTGTTTTCGAATCTGTCGGTCGTCAGGCCGTGCGCGACGGCATAGGCCTTGCCCTCGCCCGCCCACAGAAGGCCGCGCTCCATCAGAATTTCGGCGGAGGGGGACCTGTCGAACACGTCGTCGTGGTGCCCCAGCGAGCAATAGAACACGCGGCCGTTGCCCCAGAACTTCGTCCACGCCACGGGCATATCCACGGGCTTGTTGGAGATGTGGTAATAGGGAACCGCCGGGAAGCGCGTCGTGGCCAGCACCTCGATGGCGGGGTCGACGTGCAGATAGTAGTGCTCGCTGTCCACCTCGAAGTCCTCAAGCCCCTCGACGATGGGCGAGGAGCCCTTGCGGATGTTCACGGTGTAGTGAATGCCGTTTCCGCCGGGGTGTGACACCCACTGCCCGCCGGTGATGAACTGCCACTGGGTATCCTGCCGGAAGCTGTCGCACATGCCGCCGTGGCAGCCGGCCAGACCCACGCCCGCGCCGACCGCGAGAGATACGTTCTTCGTGTATTCGGACGGAATCGCGCCCATCGTCCAGCAGGGGACGATGAGGTCAAGCGCTTTCAGCGCTTCAAGGTCGGCCATCGGGTCGAGCGTGTCGAAGATTTCCGCTTTATATCCGTTCTTCTCAAGCAGCCGCTGAAAGCGCCTGCTTACCAGCCTGGGCTCGTGGCCGTCCCAGCCGCCCTGAAAAATCCATGCCGTTTTCATTGCGCGCACGCTCCTTTTTTAAATTCGGGTGTAGATGACGCGGTTTTCCTCGGCGGACGCGTTCAGCGCTTCCATCAGCTTCATCACGCGCAGCATCTGCGCGTGCGTGACCAGCTGCTTTTCCTCGCCGCGCACGGCCCTGATGATGTTGCGGTAGTAGTCGCGCACGTCGGACGTGACCTCCGGAAGCGGTTCCTCGCGGATGGTCTCGGGCGTACGGGGCGCCATGGTCTTGGTCAGTCCCGCGGCGGTGACGACGGGCACCGCGTCGCGCTTCTCCCAGTCGAACACCTTCACGATTTTGCCGTTCAGATCCCAGTCGTTGATGATTGCCGTGCCGTTTTCACCCTGCATGTACCAGCGCGGCAGGTTGATGAAGTTGCTCGTGCCCACCTCGACCTGCGCGGTGAGGCCGTTTCCGAAGGTGATGATGGCCTTGAAGCCGTCGTCCACCTCGTCGTTCGTCACGTGCGACACGGCGCAGAACGTGGACACGACCGGCTGATCCACCATCAGCAGCAGCTGGTCGAGCATGTGCACGCCCCAGTCCAGAATCATTCCGCCGCCCTTGAGCCGGCGGTTGCGCCAGTCGCCCGGCACGCCGCGCGAGCCGTGCACGCGCGATTCGATGTTGAACACGCGCCCGAGCCGGTTCTCGTCGTAAATGCGCTTCATCACGAGGAAATCCTCGTCCCAGCGGCGGTTCTGATGCACGGAGAAGACGCGGCCGTACTCGCGCGACGCGTCGATCATCGCCTGCAGCTCGTCCGACGACAGCGCGACGGGCTTCTCCGAGATCACGTGCTTGCCCGCCCGCATCGCCTGAATGGCGATGGGCTTATGAAAATCGTTGGGCGTGGCGATGGTGACCAGCTCAACATCCCTGTCCGCCAGCAGTTCTTCGAGCGAGTCATAGGCGCGCAGCCCCTTTTCCTCCGCCTCCCGGCGGCGCTCCGGTAAAATGTCGTAAATGCCCGCGATTTCAATCTCTCTCATCGTGCTGAGCTTGTTTACATGCCAGTGTCCCATTCCGCCGTAGCCGATCAGTGCCCACTTCATACCTGCGTTCCCCTTTCGTTCGCCGGATTTTTCTTTGGCCGTCCGCGGCCTTACAGGGGCATTATTTCATAGAATAGAAGGTTTGTCAATGAAAGAAACGCGCGCCTTTTTGCAACATTATGCCGCGCGGCGCTCAGAACGCGTCAGGAGATACAAAAAACAATGACATTGCGGTAGATCATTAACATTGCTTCTGATACGATGCCAAGGTATTTTGCGAAGAAAGAAGAAGAGATGTATGAATTTGCTTCTGTCCGTTGCTTTTGCCGTGCTGGCGGGTCTGATGATGACCCGCGTCGTGAAGAAGCTGGGTCTGCCGGACGTGACCGCCTATCTGGTCGCGGGCGTGCTGATCGGCCCCTACGCCCTCGGCCAGCTGAACCTGCCGGTGGGCTTCCACACGCTGGAGGCCGTCGAGGGACTGAATCTGATGTCCGACGTGGCGCTGGGCTTCATCGCCTTCGCCATCGGAAACGAGTTCCGCCTTTCCGCGCTGAAGAAGACGGGAAAGCAGGCTACGATCGTTGGTATCGTGCAGGGTCTGGTGGCCGCGCTGTTTGTGGACGCGGCGCTGATCGGGCTGCACTTCATTCTGGGCGACAAGCTGCCCATTTCCTCCGCCATCACGCTGGGCGCGATTGCCACCGCCACGGCGCCGGCCGCGACGCTGATGGTCGTGCGCCAGTATAAGGCGAAGGGCAAGCTGACCGACATCCTGCTGCCCGTCGTCGCGCTGGACGACGCGGTGGGTCTGGTGGTGTTCGCGGTGTCCTTCGGTGTGGCGCGCGCGCTGGGCAGCGGCGCGATTGATCTCGTCTCCGTGCTGGTCAATCCCGCGCTGGAAATCGCGCTTTCGCTGGTGCTGGGCGCGGTGATGGGCGAAATCCTCACGCAGATGGAAAAGCTGTTCAATTCCAACAGCAACCGCCTTTCCATGACCATCGTGTTCGTGCTGCTGACCGTCGCCATTTCCAAGGCGGAATTCCATATTGGAAGGGTCACGATCGGCTTTTCCTCGCTGCTCGTGTGCATGATGCTGGGCACGATCTTCTGCAACCGCTGCATCCTCTCCGGCGACCTGATGGAAAAGGCCGACGCGTGGACGGCTCCGTTGTACGTGCTGTTCTTCGTCATCAGCGGCGCGGAGCTGGAGCTGGACGTGTTCGCCGACCTGAGCGTGGTGGGCATCGGCCTTGTGTACATCCTGTTCCGCTCGCTGGGCAAGTACGTGGGCGCGTACGGCAGCTGCAAAACCACCGGGTGCGACGAAAAGGTTACGAAGTATCTGGGCGTCACGCTGCTGCCGCAGGCGGGCGTGGCGCTGGGCATGTGCCTGATGGTGGGCGAGCTGGGCAGCTACGAGGGACGGCTGATCCGAAACATCGTGCTGTTCTCCGTGCTGGTGTATGAGCTGATCGGCCCGACGCTCACCAAGTGGGCGCTCACGAAGGCCGGAGACATTCAGCCCAAGAGCCACGAGGTTGTGAACCGCCGCCAGATGAAGACCATCAAGGCCATCGAGGAGCGCGAGGTTCACAAAAATTCCTGAGAAAACGATCAAACGGGGTCAGGACGCGCATGCCGCGGCCTGACCCTTTTTAGCTTGAAAACTTTATTGGACAATCAACGGCGAATGCATTATAATAGACGCAAAGCCAGAAATGGGAGTGAATATGAAATGGATTTCAAACTGACGATCGCCCAGCTCGCCGCAGAAGCGGCCGGAAAGGCGTTTCCCGGCGCGGACGTTGGCGTGGACGCCGTGGCGGGCATGCTGGAAACGCCGCCGGATGCGGCGATGGGCGACTACGCGCTGCCGTGCTTCAAGCTTTCAAAGGCGCTGCGCAAATCCCCGATGATGATTTCGGACGCGCTGGCGGGCGCGATTTCCGCGCCGTTCCTTTCGCGCGTGGAAAGCGTGAAGGGCTATCTGAATTTCTTTGTCGACCGCGCCACCTACGCCCGCGAGGTCGTGGGCGCGGCGCTCAGGGCCGGGGCGCGCTACGGAAGCTCCGACGAGGGCGCGGGCAAGACCATCGTGATCGACTATTCCTCCATCAATATCGCCAAGCGCTTCCACATCGGGCATCTGTCCACCACGATGATCGGCAACGCGCTGTATAAAATGTATACCTTCTTAGGCTACCATTGCGTGGGCGTGAACCATCTGGGCGACTGGGGCACCCAGTTCGGCAAGATGATCGCGGCCTACAAGCGCTGGGGCGACCGCGAGACCGTCATGAAGGGCGGCGTGGACGAGATGGTGAAGCTCTACGTGCGCTTCAACAACGAGGCCAAGGAAAACCCCGCGCTGGACGACGAGGGGCGCGCGTGGTTCAAGGCCATTGAGGACGGCAACCCCGAGGCGCTGGAAATCTTCAACTGGTTCAAGCAGGTCACGCTGAAGGACGCGGAGCGCGTGTACGACATGCTGGGCGTGAGGTTTGACAGCTACAACGGTGAGAGCTTCTACGCCGACAAGGTGCAGCCGATTATCGACGAGCTGCGCCAGAAGGGTCTGCTGGTGGAGGATCAGGGCGCGCAGATCGTGCGTCTGGACGACTACGGCATGCCCCCGGCGATCATCCTGCGCTCCGACGGCGCGACGCTGTATATGACCCGCGATCTCGCCGCCGCGAAGTATCGCCACGACACGTACCACTTCGATAAGAACCTCTACGTCGTCGCCTACCAGCAGGATCTTCAGTTCCGCCAGCTGTTCAAGGTGATGGAGCTGCTGGGCTGGGACTGGGCGAAGGGCTGCGAGCACGTCAACTTCGGCATGGTGTCCTACGAGGGACAGACGCTGTCCACCCGCGAGGGGCGCATCGTGTATCTGGAGGATCTGCTCAACCAATCGGTCAGCAAGGCGCTGGGCATCATCAACGAGAAGAGCCCGAACCTCGAAAACAAGGAAGAGGTCGCCCGCAAGATCGGCATCGGCGCGGTGGTGTTTTTCGCGCTGTACAACAGCCGCATCAAGGACATCGACTTCTGGTGGGATCGCGCCCTCAACTTTGACGGCGAGACCGGCCCCTACGTCATGTACACCCACGCGAGGTGCATGAGCGTGCTTCGCAAGTGCGGAGACGTGGACGCCGTGCCCGACTATTCCGCGCTGGACGATCCCGAGGCGCAGGCCGTCGTTCGCCTGATCGACGACTTCCCCGGCGTGGTTCATCTGGCCGTGGAGCGCAACGAGCCGTCGCTGGTCACCCGCTTCAGCGTGGAGCTGGCCAAGGCGTACAACAAGTTCTACTATGAACACAGAATTCTGGACGACGATCTGTCCGCGCGCGCCGCGAGAGTGCAGCTCACCCGCGCCGCGAGTCAGACGATCAAAACGGCGCTCGGCCTGATCGGCATTGAGGCGCCCGACCGCATGTAATTTCAGAGCTACGAAGGAGGCGCGACAAATGGAACCGATGAAAATGCGTCCCTATTACCGCTACGGCGAGATGACCCCGTGGGGCGGCGACGCGCTGCGGCGGATGTTCGGCAAGGACGCGCCCGAGGATCGCGCGGGCGAGAGCCTTGAGGTTTCGGCGCTGGAGGGCATGGAAAGCGTGATTCTGTCCGGCGAATTCACGGGCATGACGCTGGCCGCCGCGCTCAGGAACCACTACGCGGAGATCGTGGGCGAGGAAAACGGCCCGTTCCCGCTGCTTTTAAAGCTGCTGGACGCGCGCGACACGCTGTCGGTGCAGGTGCATCCCGGCGACGACTACGCCCGCGAACACGACGGCAAGCTGGGCAAGACCGAGGCGTGGATGGTCTTAAGCGCCGACCCCGGCGCGAAAATCGCCTACGGCCTGAAGCCCACGGACGAGAAGCTGTCGGGCATCGTGGCGCGCGGCGAGTTTGAGCAGGCGCTCAACTTCGTCACCGTCGCGCCCGGCGACGTATACTACATTCCGCACGGCATGGTGCACGCGCTGGGCGGCGGCGTGCAGGTGTACGAGATTCAGCAGTCCTCCGACGCGACCTACCGCTTCTGGGATTGGGGCCGCGTGGGCAGGGACGGCAAGCCCCGCGCGCTGCACACCCGGAAAGCGCTGGACGTCACCCGCCCCGAGCTGCATATGGGCAAGGTCGCGGGCGCGACGATCCTCACCGAGGGCGGCAGCGTTACGCACTATGTGTGCGATGAAAACTTCTCCTTCATGCGCCTGAACGTGGCCGGAACCATGCCGCTTTCCTTCCCCAAGATGGCGTTCGTGACCCCGCTCGGCCCGTGCGAGCTCTCGTGGGACGGCGGCAGTATGGAGCTCGCGCCCTTCGAAACGGCGCTCATCCCCGCCTGCCAGAATACCGTCCGCATAAAGGGCCGACTGCCCGCGCTCTGCTCCACCCTGCCCGACCGAGAGAGCCTCCGCGCCGGGCTCGGCTACCGCGCCGAGGACGTGGCGGGGCTGACCGAATAACCCGCGAACCCGACCGACGGCTTGACACACCCCGACGCTATCAGACGAAGGAGGGCGACCATGTTTCACGATTTTCAGATCACCCCCGCGGCGCTTTCGCTGCTGTCAGACGCGAAATCCCGCTCAATCAGCGCCGAGAACCCCCGCGGCGAGCCGAACGCGGGCGCACTGGCGACCGAGGGCACCGGCGCGAAGTGCGCGCGCAGCCTCGGTCGCGGCTGGAAGGTTTCGCCTTCCTACGCCGTTCAGCCCGGCGAGACGTTCGAAATGGCGCTCATCGAGGGCAGCGGCGCGATTCAGAGCATGTGGATGGCCGGCTATGTGGGCCGCGACGTGGTCATCCGCATGTACTGGGACGGTCAGGCGCAGCCGAGCGTCGAATGTCCGCTGAGCGATTTTTTCGCCGCCGCGTGGACGACGAACGACGCGGGCATCTTCGACGCCAACTTCATGCAGCTGAATTCCGCCATGATCGCCGTGAACCCAAATCGCGGCATGAACTGCTTCTGGCCGATGCCCTTCCGCAAAAGCGCGAGGATCACGCTTGAAAACCGCAGCGAGGTCGTCCGCGTGATCTATTATCAGGTCAATTACGCGCTGACGGACGTGCCTGAGGAGGCCGCGTACTTTCACGCGCAGTTTCGCGCCTCCACTCCGCTTGCGCAGGGCGAGGATCACGTGATACTGGACGGCGTAAGCGGCCGCGGACACTACGTGGGCACAGCGATGCACGTGGGGCTCAACGGCACCGGAAGCTGGTGGGGCGAAGGCGAGGTGAAGTTCTTCATGGACGGCGACCGGAACCCGACCATCTGCGGAACCGGCACCGAGGATTATTTCCTCGGCGCGTATGACTGGAACGTGGGCGGCGAATACATGCCGTATAACTCCCTGTACGGCGGCATGTACTACCTGCGCAAGCCCCACCAATACGCCAGCCAGATGCGCTTTTCCATGTACCGCTGGCATATCCCCGATCCGATCCGCTTCACAAAGGATCTGAAGGTGACGATTCAGGATCTCGGCTGGTACCCGAACGGCGAATATAAGCCCCGCCGCGACGACATCTATACCGTCGCCTACTGGTATCAGACCCTGCCCACCGCTCCCTTCCCGCCCCTTCCAAACGCCATAAGCCTCGAAATCACCTGATTTCCATCCGAAAAACGGAAGGACGAGGGATTCTGGCGCGGCTCCCCTCACCGCCCGGCGCGGCTTCGCCGTAAAGATCCGGCGGTGAGGGGATTTTTTCGCCGCCCAGCGCGGCTTCGAATCATCAAAGCGCCGTCCCGCGTCCGTCCGTGAAAAGGCATAAAAAAGCGGCGGAGGAAAAACCTCCGCCGCGGAAAGCGCTTGGGATTAACCGAGGTGAATCAGAACCGGCGCGGAAAGATCCAGCGTCAGGGTCACGGTGCCGTCGGCGTTGATGAACGTGTTCGGCGTGGTCTCGGTGCCGTCCTCCGCCACGATGGTAAACGTGCGCTCCGCGAAGGACGCGGGGAGAATCAGCTTGTGAACGCCCACAGGCTCGTTGTTCATCTCATTTTCGTACCGCAGGTACTTGCTGATGATGCCGCTGATTTCGAAGCAGGCGGTCATGATTTCGTCGCCGGAGGCCGTTTTGCCGACGCGCACGCACGGCTGCGGGAGCGTGGTGGGAACGCGCCTGCCCAACCGCACATCAAGGAACCGCAATTGTTCACCGCCCCTGATATCGCCGCACACGGGATCAACGGATACGTTATCTCCGTTCACAACGCGGTTCATGAAATTGCAGCGCACATGGATGGGGTTATTGATCCAGCGATCGTAGCCCCACTCCTCGCTGATCTCGTTGGTCAGGCTGTCGGAATACTGCTTTGAATTGATGCAGTAATTCCAGAGACAATACGCGCTGTGTCCGCCGTGGCCGTTCGGCTCCCAGTTGCCGAACCAGTGCCACTTGCGCTCGGTGCAGATCATGCTGCTCGGTCGGTTATCCGCATTCGCCGTGAACGCGAAGGCGCCGAGAACCAGTACCAACGCCAGCAGTGCAATCAGAAAACGCTTCATGAGCTCATACCCTCTTTCAAATGAAATCAGGCCGGCCGCAGTGCA
The DNA here is from genome assembly GCA_004556395.1 of Clostridiales bacterium. Classification (GTDB taxonomy): domain Bacteria; phylum Bacillota; class Clostridia; order Christensenellales; family Aristaeellaceae; genus SFHK01. Next base: position 1,485 of record SFHK01000028.1, on the reverse strand, counting down.
TACCGACCGTCCATACCATAGACGAAAACATTATACCCGGATTGAATAACAAAAATATGCAGTTATAGATAAGAAAGTATGTCGATTTGCTGAAGTTGTATTAGAAACGTTTGAGCTTTTGAAAATAACGCGCGCGAGGGGGAGCGTCCCCGAGATGGGTTTCCGTCCGGCGAACGGATTTATCAAAAAAAAGACCCGGGGCTTTGCGATTCCCCGGGTCTGTCCGGATGCAAGTGGAGTTCGACGACCCTACGCCTGCGTCGGAACGTCCTTGAGCAGGTTTTCCGCCCAGCGGACGAACGCGTCGCCGAAGAAGAAGACCAGCGCGCACGCCGCGATCAGGATGAGCAGCGAGAGCACCAGCGCCGCCACGGCGAAGCTCTTTTTGGACGCGTTGCGCGCCGCCGCGATGGTGATGATGAAAAACAGAATATTCACACCGGGAAGGATGGAAACAATCAGCGTAAAAAACCAGTTGAGGAAGGACACTCTGCGCACGCCGCGATTTTCTTTGCTCATGGTCTTGGCTCCCTTCAGGATTCTCTGCGCTAAGTATACCACATTTATTACGCGCCGTCAAATACTTTTGTCAGATTTCCGTAATATTTACCGTCGCTCGAACGACAGGAATCTCCCTCCCTGAAAGGTCAGCTCGCCCGAATCGCCCTCCGCCAGCAGGCCGAAGTCCTCGCCGTCCAGCGAAAGCTCCATGCGGTCGCCGCTTTCCACCTCGAAGGTGGCGTAGTAGTATGTGTAATGGTTCCACACCTGCGCGCGCTTAGCGACGACGCGCGCCGGCACCGTGAGCCGCGGGGAAGCCCTGTCCCTCGCCGCGCGGGCGATGTTTGAGACGATTACAAACACGACCACGCCGATGAGCAGCAGAAACACGGCGACGAACAGAACCGAAAACCCGCCTGCGCTCCCTTCTCCTTCGCGAGCGCGACCAGCTCGCGTTCGCCCTCGATTTCGCCGGCATAGGGGTAGCGTTTCGCCACATCCTCAAACCGGGCGAGATACGCGGCCGCTTTCGCGGAATCCTTGTCTGCCAGCAGCGCGCAGGCGTACCCGGTGCGAAGCACGGACGGATTTATGCGCATCTGCTTGAAAAAGCGCTGCCGCGCGGGCGTTCGAAGCTCGCTTAAGCGCTCCGTCTCGCCGTCCAGCGCTGCCAGATACATGCGGTCGCAGGCCAGAAGCTGCAAATATACGCCCACAATCGCGGAATCCGCCGAGAGCAGCCGGTCGATTTCTGCCCGCGCTTCGTCAAAGCGGTGCGCGTCCAGCAGACGGTTCGCGTGAAACACGGCCAGCGCCGCCGTCATGGGGTTCGAAAGGTCGTTTTCCTCCGGAAGTGCTTCGGCGGATACGTCCCGCATGCGCCCGCCCTCCGAAAGAAAATCGTTCACGCGCATCTGCGAGAGAAACGCGCGCTTCGCTTCCTTGGACGCGCAAACCGCCCGCGCCGTGCGGCCGTCGTTGTCG
>SFHK01000027.1 GCA_004556395.1 Clostridiales bacterium | reverse complement strand
CGGCGTACATACATCTGCGTACGATATGACGCAGGTGATTTTCGCTGGTAGAGAGATTGTATGCGTTTTTCTGCCCATGAAAACGAGAATCAAGTCGCTGCGTAAAACGAATTGCTCGCGATGAAGCTGCATTATTTGCCACGCATACAGAAATGCCAAGAGTGCGGGAACAAGGGTGAAGAAGAAAGACAGGTTCAAAACAGTGCTCATCACCGAGAATAGAACAAATATGCAGATTGCGGTCAGGGGTCTGAGATTATCGGCAAGACGAAAAGTGCCATAGCGGTATTCCTTCATTCTGTTCACTCCTGCTGATAGGTATCCTTTCGTTTGCAAACCTATTCGGTGTCGTTGTCATCTTCTTCACCGATATAGTCATTCTCATCAAAATAATCTGCCGCGTTCTCTTCTTCGATTATAACGTCTCCATCTTCGCCGCTTGCGGCTTCGTCCGTTTCTCTGCTTTTGCCGAACACGTAGACCAGCGGCAGGAGAGAGAGCCATATAAGGAGGCAGGGGGCGAGAACGTCCCATGAGAGGTACGCGAAGGGAAAATATTCGTTGGCGTAGAAGGCGCCATAGGTATCGCGCAGATAGGAATGGATGAACACGGCGACGGCGATTGCGATGGCCGTGTTCAGCAGGCAGAGAAGCAACGAGCCTTTTTCGGGCTTGCGTTTCAAAAGAGCCAGCAAAAGCGAATACAGCGGGATGCAGAAAAACGAAGCGGAGAGAACGCGGTTTTCAATTTCTGTCAGCTGCAGAAAACGGCTGTCCAACGGAAGGGTTTCGGCGTATGCGCTGGCAGCCAAGAGATTTGGATACGGATACATTCCAATCCGCTCTCTCGGATACTTTCGCATATTCATCACGGGAAACAGCTGCCATTCGCCCTGCTCGTGGAACGTATACGCGTCGTAAGCGAACAGAGCAACACAGGCCAGTTCGGCGATCAGGAGCGCGAGCAGAAGGAATTTGAACCGCTTCATCCGGCGTTCCTCCCTTGCGGATGGTTTTTCTTTCCCGCGCGTTCATTATAGCATAAAACGGTTTTCGCGGCAACTGATTTTGGAAAGCATGAAAACGCCCTCCGCTCGAAAACGGAGGGCGCGGGGTTATGCGAGGAATTACTTGGAGGCGAGGTACGCGTCGAGCTGAGCCTGGGCATCTTCGATGATGTCCTGCAGACCGGCCGCGTTCATCTTCTCCATCATCTCATCGTACACATCGTCGATGTTGATGGTGCCGGAAGCGTAGGACTTGTAGTACTGATCCTTGATCGCGGTGATCTCGGCGTAGTTGGCCTTCCACTTGGAGCTGTCGAAGGTGAAGCCGGAGATGGCGGAAACTTCCGCGTTCTCGCAGTTCGCGAAGTAGAGATCCCACTGGTTCATGACGGGTGCCTTCGCGGTGCCATCAACCTGAGCCTGGCTCACAGCGATGGAAGCGAGGGAGTAGGAGCCCTGAGAGAAAGCCCACGGGCCGTAGTTGTCGTTGCCGACCTGGGTCTTCAGAACGCCGCCCGCGCAGGCGGGATTCTGCTCTTCGGTGACGTAGTTCCAGTGATAGCCCTGCACGCCGTAGCGGAGGGTATCGCGGTAGAGCTTATCGGTGTTGACGAGCTCCTGATACTTCATCGCGGCCTCAAAGCGCTCGAGATCGTTCTCCAGCGTGATGGAGAAGGCGTTCATGGAGCCCTGCACGCCGTCGGTGGAGAGGAACGGGCCGGAGTAGCGGGTCATTTCGCAGTTGTAGCCGTAGCCTACGCTGTAGTCATAGCCATCCCACGCCTGAACGAAGTTCAGGTGCTGGTGCTTGTCATCAATGGCGTCCTCGGTCAGCTGCGCGGCGTCGGGATTGATGAGACCGAGGTTGTACCACTTGTTCATGGTGTGATAGCGCTCCATGACCTTGGGATCCTCGTAGACGGTGACGACCTCGGTGGTGCCGAAGAGAACGCCGATCTGCACGGTGCGGTCGATGAAGTCAAAGGAGGTTTCCATTCCCGGAGGGTTGCCGCCGACCATGACGGGGTATTCGTTTTCCGGAAGGGTCTCTTTCCAGGCAACGAGGAAGTCAGTCAGATCATCCCATGCTTCAATGTTGGCGGGAATTTCGAAGCCCAGCTCGGCCGCCTTATCGGCGGGGTACACGATGAAGTTCTCGGGGCAGTAGTCCTTCTTTACCGGGATGGCGTACAGGCCGCCATCGGAGGACTTGGCCAGCTCCCACACGTTCTCGGGCATCGTGGCGTACAGGTCAGGCGTCCACTCCTGCAGGTGCGGCCAGATGTTGGCGAACAGCTTGTTGGAAACGGCCACGTTGAAGTTGTTGTACCAGGAGCAGGTGAAGTACATATCGAAAACTTCGCCCGACTGGATGGAATTCTGCAGCTGGTCGTTGGTGAAATACTGGATGTCGACTTCAACGCCGATCTTCTCGCGGCTGATTTTGTTCAGCTCTTCGAGAACCATCGCGTTGTCCTTCGGCGCGGTGCTGCCAGTGCCCATGGCCCAGGTCAGCTTGATCACGTCGTCCTCAGCGCCCGCGAAAGAGCAGACGGACAGAACGAGCATCAGAGCCAGTACGAGAGATGCGAGTTTCTTCATTTCTGAAACCCTCCTTTTTTATTATTACAACAGCGAGCAGCTGTTATAATCGATTCGGTTTATCCCTTCACGGCGCCGATCGTCAGACCGGAGATGAAGTACTTCTGGAAGAAGGGATACGAGCAGGCAATCGGGATGACGCCGACCATGACCATGGCCATGCGGATCGTTTCGCTGGGAATGTTGGACGCTTCGCCCGGCCCCATGAACTGCTGGTTGCGGGTGAGGAAGTCGATGTTGCTTTCCAGCGAAATCAGCACGTACTGAAGCGGGAAGAGGTTCTGCGCGTTGGAATTCAGATAGTACTTGGCCATCATCCAGTCGTTCCAGTAGGCGAAGGTGTAGAACAGGCCGATGGTCGCGATGGCGGGCAGCGAGATGGGCAGCACGATCTGCACGAAGATGCGAATCTGCCGCGCGCCGTCGATCTTGGCGGACTCGATAATCGCGTCGGGCACCGTCGTCTGGAAGAACGTGCGCATGATGATGATATAGAAGCTGGAACAGCAAATCGGCAGAATCAGCACCCAGTAGGTGTTCTTCAGACCCAGCACCTGCGCGTTGATCATGTAGCTGGCCACCAGACCGCCGGAGAACAGCATCGGGATGAACACGAACCAGGTGAAGAAGCCGCGCAGACGGTAGTTCGGCCGGGAGAGCGCGTAGCCCATCGTGGAGCACAGAATCAGGCCGAAGCACGTGCCGACCACGGTGATGCCGATGGAGTTCAGAAACGCGCGTCCCACATAGTCCGCCTGACGGGCCAGATAGGCATAGCTGTCAATGCTCCACGCGTCCGGGAAGAAGCTGTAGCCCTTGTGCAGAACCGACGCTTCCGAGGAAAAGGAAACGATGCAGACCAGCAGCGCCGGCAGGAAGCACAGAAGCGCAAGCAGAATGAAAATGAGACTGAAAATGACGTTTGCCGTAGGGGACACGCGGCTGTACTTCAGGGCCGCGTCCTGCTGTTTTTTTGCCATGATGCGTTTCTCCTTTCCGCCCGATCAGAACAGGCCGGCGTTGGGGTCGATCTTCTTCACAACCTTGTTCGCAACCACGATGGTGATGCAGCCGAACACGGACTGCAGCAGCGAGGCGGCGGAGGAGAGGTTGATGTTCGGGTTTTCCAGCAGCGCCTTGTAGATGTACACGTCGATCGTCTGAGTGATCGTGACCAGCGCGCCGGAGTTGCGCGTCGCCTGATAGAACAGACCGAAGTCGCTTCGGAAGATGTTGCCGACGGCCATGATGAACATGATGGAGATGATCGGGCGCAGGAGCGGCAGGGTGATGTAAACCGTCTGCTGCCACTTGGACGCGCCGTCGATCAGCGCGGCTTCGTACAATTCCGCGTCAATGCCGCTGATGGAGGCCATGTACACGACCATGTTGTAGCCCATGCCCTTCCACACGTTCAGGAACACGAGGAACCACGTCCAGAAGCCGACGTCCTGATACCATTGATGCTTGGGATTGCCAATGCCCAGCGCCTTTGCGACGTTGTTGAACAGGCCGGCGTCCGTGGCCAGAAAAGCGTAGACGAAGTAGCCGACGACGACCCACGAAAGGAAGTGCGGCAGGAACATCATCGTCTGGCACACCTTCGCGAGCTTCTTGGAATACAGCTGCGAAATCATGATGGCCAGCGACACGGGGATAATGATCGCCAGAACGATGAAAATGAGGTTGTACACGATGGTATTGCGCATCATCGTCTGGAAATAGCTGCTGGAGAAGAGGAACTTGAAGTTCTGAAGACCGCTCCATTCACAGTTCTCAAACAGGTTATAGATAAAGCTCACGCCGGGCGCGGGCACATAGTTTTTGAAGGCGATGATCACGCCGAACATCGGCGCGTAGCAGAAGATCAGGTACCAGATCGTCGTCGGAAGGTGGAGCAGGAAGATCTCCAGATTGTCAAAGGACGAGCCTGTACTGGCACCGCCTTTCTTCTTTCGGGCGCGGATAGCCGTCGTGTTCAATGAAATCAACTCCCTCTGGAATGCGATAAAGAAATGACAGAACGTCTTGCGATAATGACAGTATACCACAATGCACGGCTTTTGTAAATGATTATTTTTGCTAAAAACGAGGATTTTAGAAAATAATAAGCGCGTTTTTCGTCCATGCATGCGGACAGAATGCTTGAAACAGAACGTTAAAACCGAACAATTTGCCTAAAAGAAGGCGTGACACGCGGCGTGCAAGGCCCGAAAATTGTGCAGGATGAATGCCATTCTGCGTTTTCTGCCGGCTTTAGCGAAAATGGGCGCAAAAAAAGCCCGCCTCCGATCGGGGAGACGGGCGAAAATGCCGGTCAGCGCTTGGCGCCCTTTGCGCCGGACGAGCCGCTCAAAATGGCGGAATGGTAGGAGAACACGTTTTCGTTGCGGTCGGCGTTCGCGCGGAAGGCGTACTCGACCATCATGTCGATCATGCGCTCAAAGGAGATACCGCGGCCTTCCCACAGATAGAACGCGAGGGAGCCGGGGATGGTGTTGATTTCGCCGATGTACAATTCGTCGGCCGCCTTGTCATACAGGAAGTCGATGCGGGCGACGCCCTTGCAGTCCAGCGCCTTGAACGCGTCGACGGCCAGCTCCTCCACGCGGTGGGTCAGCTCGGGGCTGATGGGGGCGGGCATCTGGCGGCTGAGCGAGGACATGCCCTTGCTGGGCGCGCCCTTCGTTCCTTTCGCACCGCCCTTGGCGCCGCGCAGGTACTTCTCATCGAAGGACAGGAAGTCCGACCAGCGCACGGGCATTTCGGTCACGGAGGCCATCGCGTCTCCGCCGTAGCCGAGCACGGCGCAGTTGATTTCCATCAGATCCTGAATGCCGGTTTCTACCTGCACGCGGCGGTCGTAGGACACGGCGATGTCGATCGCGTCCTCAAGGCCGTTTTTGTTGTCAGCGCGGTTGATGCCGATGGAGGAACCCAGATTCGAGGGCTTCACGTACACGGGGAACGAAAGCTCGTTCATCACGCGGCTCAGCACGCCCGCGCGGTTGCGCTTCCATTCGGAGCGCTCCACGCACACGTCCTTGAGCACCGGGAAGCCGCAGGCCTTGAACATGCGCTTCATGGCAATCTTGTCCATGCCCAGCGCGGAGCCGAGCACGCCGGAGGAGGTGTAGGGGATGTTCCACAATTCCAGCATGCCCTGAAGCGTGCCGTCCTCGCCGTTCATGCCGTGCATGACGGGCATGACCACGTCTGCCTCGGCGATCTGGCGCAGGCGGCCGATGGGCAGCAGCTTGTCGTCGGGATGCTGCATCAGGCGCAGCTTGCCCTCCACGCCCATGGGAATCACGCGCACGACGGCGCGCTTGTCGAAGTTGCGATACAGCGAGATGTCCGCCAGCTTTTCGCCGGTGTACCATTCGCCGTTCTGGTCGATGTAGACGTAGATCAGATCGTAATCATCCGGATTCACATGCTGCGCCGCCTGCAGGGCGGAGATGATGGAAACGTCGTGCTCACAGGTGCGGCTGCCGTATATGAGCGCCAGTCTGATTTTCATGATGCTTCAGGCTTCCTTTCCTATTCCGTATAATTATCGGGAAGGTCGTTTTCAAACAGAACCGTGTCGCCGTTGCCGACGAAAGTGCGAATCAGCGCCGTGGCCTCTTCCAGCGTGCGAACGACCTTGATGTCGTCCGGGCGGAAGCCGGAATCCAGCAGACCCTTCTTGATCGGCGCGGTATGCTTCGGGCCGACCAGAATCGCCGCGTCGCACGCGTCGGCAATCTGCCTGCCCAGCTGATAGTTGAATTCCTTCTCGTTTTCGCCCAGCTCCACGAAGCCGGGGGTGATGATCAGGTGACGGCCGGGGAACTCCTTCAAAACGCTCAGTGCGCGCTTCGCGCCCACGGGGTTGGAGTTGAACGCGTCGTCGATCACATTCATCGCGCCGGGCAGCAGCTGCAGGCGATGCTCGACGGGCTGCACGCGCGCGACGCCCTCGGCGATTTCCGCCATCGTCATGCCCAGCTCGCGGGCGACCTGACAGCAGACCACAAGGTTGGAAATGTTGTGACGGCCGAGCAGCTTCGTTTCGCAGTCCACGCGCTCGCCGTCGTCCGCAATCAGCGTGAAGCGGGAGCCGAACGGGCCGCTCTGAATGTTCTCGGCGCGCAGGTTCAGCATGCCGGTTTCGCTGATGCCGACGCGGCGCTTGTCGCACTTCGCGCGCTCGTAGAGCTTGTCGACCTCGCCGTCGTCGGCGGCGAAGATGCCCACGCCGTTCTTGGGCAGGCCTTCGATCAGCTCAAACTTGGTGTTGGCGACGGTTTTCACGTCTCCAAAGGTTTCCAGATGCTGGGGGCCGACGCTGGTAAGCACGCCGTAGCGCGGATGCACCAGCTCCACCAGCTCGCGGATGTCGCCCACGTGACGCGCGCCCATTTCAGCGATGAACACCTGATGCGCGTCGGTCAGCTCCTCGTTGATCACCTTGGAAAGACCCATCGGCGTGTTGATCGAGGACTTGGGGGCGTACACATTGTATTTCACGGACAGGATGGCCTGCAGGCAGAACTTCGTGCTGGTCTTGCCATAGCTGCCGGTGATGCCAATTTTGATCAGGTTCTTCCGCGACGCGAGCTTTTTCTGCGCCATGCGAAAGAAGCGGCGGTGGAAGGCCTCCTCCAGCGGCTGTATGCAGCGCGCGGCCAGCCACGTGAGCCACGGCGCAAGAATGATCACCGCGAACGGGGGAATCCACATCAGAACCAGACCGGCGGATTCACGGCGGAAGATGAGGAACAAGAGTCCCAGCGCCGCGGCGATGACCAGCGCCAGGGTGACGGTCAGGCGGATCATGCGGCCGGTGAACTTCATTTTTTTCTTCTGGCGGGTTTTGAAATCCTTCACGATCATCAGCGCCGAGTAGATGGTGAAGAATGCCGTGGAAAGAAGGCTGGCGGTAATCGTGCTCCGCTTGATTTCGCCGGTGCCGAACAGGCTCAGAAGCACCGGCAGGATGATGGCGGCAATGCTCGCGATCAGACCGGCGTTCAGCGTCCAGCCGAACTGGCGGTTCTTTTCGCGCTTCAGCCAGCGCATGTAGCCGTCCAGCTGGTAGCTTTCCAGCTGCAGCATATGCAGGTAGAACCGGCACGCGGCCAGCGTAATCAGCAGGGTAACGGCCAGCTCAACGATGATCAGCCACCACATTCGTCTTGTACCTCCTCTGTTCGTCAGCCGAGCAGGAACTTATGCGCAATCGCGTAGAAGCGGGCATACTGTTCAAGATAGGCAAAGTGTCCCGCGCCCTCGAACACCACAAGTCCCGCGCCGGGAATGGTTTCTTCCATCTTTTTGCCCATCCACTGCGGCGTGGCGGTGTCGTTTTCGCCCCAGATCAGAAGGGTGGACGCCTTTACAAGGGGCAGGCAGTCCGTCAGATCCTGCGAGACGACCTTCTGGAACGTCTCGCGCATGCGCGGCGAGGCGTTCTTATAGTCGGCGGAGCCGAACAGCCCGCGCATGGCGTCGCGCGCCCTCGCGATGCGCTCCGCGCCGATCACGCGGCGCGTGAAGGCGTTGTCCGCCACGGAGGAAAGCGCGTGAAACGCCGTTTCGCTCAGCCTGCCGGACGCGCTCTTCTTTGAGGGCAGACCGGCGCAGCCGGTCAGAATCTGCCTGCCGATTTTGTCCGGAATCATCGTGGAAAGCAGGAGCGCTACGCGCCCGCCGAACGAATGGGCGATCAGGTCGATCGATTCCTCGCCGAGCGATTCGATGAAATCCGCGGTCAGGCGCGCGTATTCGGTCACCGACCAGCCCTCGGACGGCTCCGGACTCTCGCCGAATCCGGGGAAATCCACGGCCACCACGCGGCATTCGCGCTGGAAATCGCGGATCACGGGCAGCCAGCTGTTGATGCAGCCGCCCCAGCCGTGCAGAAGCAGAAGCACGCGACCGCTGTCGCCTGCCACCTCATAATTCATCCGGGCGCCGTTGCTCTCAAAGACCAATCGCCACGCCTCCTTCCAGCGTTCATGGGCACACATTTCTTTATCTTACCGTATGAATGTAAATTTGTCTACGCCTTCCCCTTTAAGGGCGTGCGCCGTTCAGAAACGGGTCGTCGTCCGGACGGCCGGGCGGCAGCGCGATCAGCGCGTACACGAACGCGTCCTCGCCGGTATCCTCGTAATAACCCTTTCTGCATCCTACGCGCAGGAAGCCGAGCTTATGATACAGCGCCTGCGCGGCCTGATTGCCGCGGCGGCATTCCAGCTCCATAAAGCGCGCGCCGCCGTCCGCGGCCGCCTGAATCAGCGCTCGCATGAGCGCTTCGCCCGCGCCCGCGCGCCGGAATTCCGGAAGAATCGCCACGCTCATCAGGTGCGCTTCCTCCATCAAAAGCCACAGGCAGCCATAGCCGACCACCTGCGCGCCCTCCAGAATCAGGAGATAGCGCGCGCACGGATTCTTGGAAAGGTCGTGCACCAGCACGTCCGCTTCCCATGGGGTGGGAAAGCAGGCGCGCTCGATGGCGTATATGACCTCAAAATCGGCGGGCGCGGCATAGCGTATGGCGCGGCTCACAGCTTCGCCCTCGTCGCCTTTTCGCTGCGCTCGCGCTCGGCCTGCGGCGCGCGCAGGTAGATGGGCGTCAGCAGCCGGGCTTCCATGTGACAGGATGAATCCAGTCTGGCCCAGTACGCGGCGGATGATGCGCGCAGCACGCGGGCATGCGGCGGCGCGAACCGCGCGCGTTCGCCCAGCAGCGCGCGAATGCGCGCTTCGTGAACGGCTGCGCCGTCGCCGGTGAAGGTGATGATTTCGTTTTCGGGCAGTGCTTTCAAAAGCTCGGTCAGCGGCAGCGCCGCGTCCGGCAGAATCTTTTCGGGCAGCGCCGCGCCCGTCCAGCGGTAGGCGGCGCAGTACACCTGCTCGCGGCGCGCGTCCAGAATCGGGCAGACGACGCCGGGAACAAAGGGCAGCCCGGCGGCCAGCGCGGCCAGCGAATTCACGCGCGCGCAGGGCTTGCCGGCCGCGTGCGCCATGCCCTTCGCCGCGCACACGCCGATGCGCACGCCGGTGAACGAGCCCGGCCCGGCCGCGACGGCGAACAGATCCACGTCCGCGCACGTCAGGTTCTCGCGGCTGAGCAGCTCGTCCACGGCGGGCATGATCGTTTCCGAATGCGTGAGCGCCGAATTGATCACGATTTCTCCAAGCAGGCGGTCGTCCGCGAGCAGCGCCGCGGAGCAGGCCGGGCCGGAGGTATCGATGGAAAGAAGAATCATGCGCGCACCTCCCATTTTGAAAGCGCGTTTCGAATCAGTGCCTCGCGCCCCTCGGGCAGGAAGCAGGTCAGCTCGATTTCGCGGTCGTCGAAGCCCGCGCCGCGCACCAGATCGAGCTCGATGCGCACATCGGGGCATACGTCCGCCTGCTGCGGCCACTCGATCAGCGCCACGCCGTCGCCGCCGATGGATTCCTCCAATCCCGCGGCGAACAGCTCATCCGCGCTGGAAAGGCGGTACAGGTCGAAATGATACACCGGCAGCGCCGTTCCGCGGTAGGGCTGCATCAGCGTGAACGTGGGGCTCGTCATCGCGTCCGTCACGCCCAGCGCGCGCGCGCAGCCGCGGGCCAGCACGCTCTTGCCCGTGCCGAGATCGCCGTACAGAAGCACGGAGTCTCCTTTTTGAAGGCAGGCGCCCAGCGCCTGCCCGAATGCGAAGGTATCTTCGCTGTTATGCGTATAATACATGCGTCTCCCCGATCAGCGCAGCCACACGGCGCCCTCCGGACGGATGTACAGCGGTTTGACCGCGCCCTGTCCGAACACGGAATCCATCGCTTCGCGGTAGGCGGGCATCAGATCGACGGGCACAAAAGCCAGAATCGTTCCGGCGAAGCCGCCGCCGTGAATGCGCCACGCGCCGCGGCCGGTCAGCATGCGGCGGCTCATTTCCAGCGCCAGCGGCATTTCCTGATTGTCGCCGCCGGGCACGAACAGGTTCTGCAGCAGCATCCAGCTGCTTTCGCCGGAGGCGATTACGCCGTCAAAGAACGACGCGAGATCGTCATTTTTGAGCGCCGTGAGCATCTCGCGCACGCGGCGATCCTCGTCCACAAAGTGCAGCGCGCGCAGAATGGCGCGGTCGGGTACCTTGCCCTTCAGAAGTGCAATGGAAGACTCTACCTTGTCCTCCACGTCGCGCAGCGTCTCGCCGCCGAGCAGGCGTGCAACCTGCTTCATTTCGGCGGGAATGGCGGCGTATTCGTTCGTCAGGTTGCCGTGGTCGCCGCCGGCGGTCACAACGCAGGGAATGAAGCCCTTCTTCAGGAAATCGTACTGAACGGCTTCCACCTGCGCGTCGCCGTGATTGAAATCGATGAACACCAGCCCGCCGACGGCGCTGGCCATCTGATCCATCAGGCCGCAGGGCTTCAGGAAATAGTTGTTCTCGGCCTTCTGGCTCAGCTTCGCGTTCAGCTGATGATCGACTGTCCAGCCATTGTACAGCGCGTCGTTCACGGCCACCAGCATGACCTCGAACGCCGCGGAGGACGACAGGCCGCTGCCGCGCATGACGGTGCTGGAAACCTCCGCCTCAAAGCCGCCCACGGCGAAGCCGGCCTTCTTCATTTCGGCCGCTACGCCGCGAATCAGCGCCAGCGTGGTTTCCTTTTCGTCCTCATGCACGGTGAGATCGCTCACGTCCACGACGAACGGCTTGTCGTAGCCCGCGGAATACAGCGTCACGCGGTTGTCGTTCGTTTTGCGGGCGAGCGCCACGGTGTCCATGTCCACGGACGCCGCGAGCACACAGCCGTGATTGTGATCGGTATGATTGCCGGCGATTTCGGTGCGGCCGGGCGCGGAAATCAGTTCGCAGCCATCGGCGGAGCCGAAATGACGGATAAAGTGTTCCTTCAGCGCCTCAAAGCGCGCAAGCTGCCGGTTGGCGGGTTCCTCGCCGCCATACAGGCGAACTAGGCGATTAAAATCCATTCGAGCCACCTCTTCAGTTTTTCTCATTTTCTATTGTAGCGCGAATTTGCGTTCTTGGCAACAGTTTTTCTTGACATTTCACCCGGAACGCGCAATAATAGCCCTATGTATGTACATAAGGAGGCCTTTATATGTCCGCAATGGAACGGCTGCTGGATTTTGCGGAACGAACCCGACTGATTGAGACGGAGGATCGCGCTTACGCGCGCAACTGCCTTCTGGAGGCCATGCGTCTGGACGCGCCCGAGGAGAACGCGAACGCGGAAGCGCCGCTGGGCGACACGATGACCGAGGCGCTGAACGCGCTGTGCGACGACGCGGTTCGCCGCGGCGTGATCAACGATACCGGCGAATCGCGCGACCTGTTTTCGGCGAAGCTGGCCGGATGCGTAACGCCGTCGCCCTATGAGGTGCGCGCACGCTTCTTTGAAAAATACCGCCGCTCGCCGGAGAAAGCGACGAAATGGTTCTACCAGATGTGCCGGGACGCGGACTATATCAAGGTAGACCGCATCCGCAAAAACGCCCGCTTCTTCGCCGAGGGGCTGGAAATCACGATCAACCTGTCCAAGCCGGAGAAGGATCCGCGCGACATCGCCAACGCGCTCAAGAGCAAGGCCGCGGGGTATCCCAAGTGCATGCTGTGCGTGGAAAATCCCGGCTATGCGGGGCGGCCCGGCTTCCCGGCGCGCCAGAATCACCGCATGATTCCGCTGAACCTGAACGGCGAAAGCTGGCACATGCAGTATTCTCCCTACCTATATTATAACGAGCATTGCATCGTGCTGAGCGATATTCATCGCCCGATGGCGATTTCCGAGGCCGGCTTCCGCCGCCTGTTCGCCTTTGTGGAGCAGTTCCCGCACTATTTCCTCGGCTCCAACGCCGATCTGCCCATCGTGGGCGGCTCGATTCTTACGCACGACCACTTCCAGGGGGGAAACTACGAGTTCCCGATGGATCGCGCCGGGGACGAAATCGCGCTGACGGCGGACGATCCGGCGATTCGCGCCTCCATCGTGGACTGGCCGATGAGCTGCCTGCGCCTGAAGAGCACGGACGCGGAGACGCTCGTTCGCAAGGCGGTTCAGGTGCTGAACGCGTGGCGCGGCTATTCGGACGAGGCGCTGGGCGTCTACGCCGAGACCGACCAGAAGCACAACACCATCACGCCTATCCTGCGCCGCGCGGGCGGCGAATGGAAGCTGGATCTGGTGCTGCGCAACAACCGCACCAGCGCGGAAAATCCGCTGGGCATCTTCCATCCGCACGCCGACCTGCATCACATCAAGAAGGAAAACATCGGCCTGATCGAGGTAATGGGTCTGATGATTCTGCCCGGACGGCTGCTCACGGAGCTGAAGGACGTGGAAGCCTACCTGACCGGCGAACGCGCGCTGACCGACGTACCTGCCGCCGACGCGCCGCTGGCCCGTCACTGGGACTGGACGCGCGAGCTCGTGTCCCGCTTCGGAAGCGCGAACACGCCGGAGCAGGCGACGGAGATCATCCACAAGGGTCTGGGCGAAAAGTGCCGCCGCGTGCTGGCCGACGCGGGCGTATACAAGCAGACGCCGGAAGGCCGCGAGGGCTTCGTGCGCTTCCTGAACACCTGCGGCTTTGACCGCGCGTAAGGTCAATCGTTTGTCATGAAAAGGGCTGCCGCTTTGAAAAGGGCGGCTCTTTTTTCACATTGCGGAAGATGAAAGCGCATACGGTCGGCAGTTTTCACAAATGCGTCGTGGGCGTATTGACAGCGAAAAACGCTCGTGATACAATCGCTTAAACGATTAAGCAAAGGAAAGGCTGAATCAAACGTTCATGGCGACGACCAAAACGACGATCCGGGATATTGCCGAACGAACCGGCTATTCGGTGGCGACGATCAGCAAGGCGCTCAACGGTCTGCCCGATATCGGGGAGGAAACGACGCGGCGCGTGCGCGAAATCGCCGAGGAAATGGGGTACATTCCCAACAATCGCGGCCGCGCGCTGCGCACGAGCCGCAGTCACACGATTGGACTATTGTGGTTCCTGCAGGGGGAGAGCGTGTGGACGCACGAGCTGTTCGCGAGGATTGCGCGGGGGCTTCAGTCCGTTGTGGAGGTTGCGGGGTACGACCTCACGCCCATCAGCTGCAACAGCGCGCTGGAAGGGCGCTATCTGAGCTATTGCCGCTATCGCGGCTACGACGGCGTGATCATCATGAGCAGCGGTTATCGCGAGGAAGGGCTGACGGAGCTGATTCGAAGCGAAATTCCCGTGGTGACGATCGACTGCGTTTATCCCAGCTGCGGCTGCGTGACGGCGGATCAGCGGGAGAGCCTTTCCGCGCTGCTGAACTACGTGTATGAGCTGGGGCATCGGAAAATTGCCTATGTGTATTCGGACTCGGACAGCGCCGTGGCCATCGACCGCCGGAAGGCGTTCGACGAGGTTTCGGCGAAGCTGGGGCTCCGCCTTCCGCCGGAATACAAAAAGCCCGCCGATTTCCGAAACGAGGAAGCCAGCGCCAAAGCGACGCGGGAGCTGATTGCGCTCGCGGAGCGCCCCACGTGCATCCTGTATCCGGACGATCTTTCGGCCGTGGGCGGCATGCGCGCGCTGACGGAGGCCGGCTTGTCCATTCCCGGCGACGTGAGCGTCGTCGGCTACGACAACATTCCGCTTTCCGCCTATTTGCAGCCGCCGCTGACCACCTACGACCAAGATGGCGACGAAATCGGGCGCAGCGCGGGGCGGCTGATTCTGGATGCCATTGAGAAGCCGCGCGGCGCGTCGGAGCGTGTGACCGTGACCGGACGGCTGATTCCGCGCGAATCGGTGGCCGACCTGCGCGCGAGGTAGCTTGAACGAAAAACAGAAAGAAAGCGCTTTGCCGATGTGTTTCGAAACTGCGGCAAATCTGCGCTTTCTTTTTATTTTTCAGGCAGAGGGCTTGAATGATTACATGGATTGTCATATGATAGGAGAAATGAAAATGGGGGAGAATCCGATGCGCATTGTTGTGCTGGACGGCTGCGCGGCGAATCCGGGCGACCTTTCATGGGACGCGCTCCGCGCGCTGGGCGAAACGGTGATCTACGACCGCACGCCAACGGAGGAAATCGTGCCGCGCGCGCTGGGCGCGGATGCGGTGCTCACGAACAAATGCCCGATGACCGCGGAGACGATCGCGGCGCTGAAGGGGCTTAAATATATCGGCGTGCTGGCGACGGGGTATAATATCGTGGACGTGGCCGCGGCGAAGGCGGCTGGCGTGGCGGTTACGAACGTGCCCGCCTATTCCACGCGCGCGGTGGCGCAGCACGTGTTCGCGCTGACGCTGGAAATCGCGTCGCGCGTGGGCATGCACGCGCGGGCGGTCGCCGAGGGCGAATGGACGAACGCGAAGGATTTCTGCTTCTGGAACGCGCCTTTGACCGAGCTGGCCGGAAAGCGGCTGGGCATCGTTGGCTACGGCGCAATCGGCCGCGCCGTCGGCGAAATCGGACGGGCGTTTGGCATGATGGTGGACGCGTATTCGCCGTCCCGCTGCGAAAAAAGCCGGCTTGACGAAATCATCCGCACGGCGGACGTGATTTCGCTCAACTGCCCCCTGAAGCCCGACACGGCGGAGATGATCAACCGAAGCACGCTTTCCATGATGATGCGCGGCGCGTGGCTGATCAACACGGCGCGCGGCGGACTTGTGAACGAAGCGGACGTCGCCGAAGCGCTCCGCGCGGGGCAGCTTGGCGCGTATGCCGCGGACGTGGTTTCGGTGGAGCCGATTCGCGCGGACAATCCGCTGCTGACCGCGCCGAACACCATCCTCACGCCGCATATCGCGTGGGCGCCGTATGAAACCCGCGTGCGGCTGATGAACATCGCGGTTAACAATCTTTCCGCGTTTTTGACGGGAACCGTTTTGAACCGCATGGACGTCTAATTCTACAAAAGGGAATTTCCGGAAGACCGGAATAACGCCCGGCCTTTCGACGGAGGATACATGGAAGACCTGTTTTCCGCGGGCGTAAAAACGCTCGCGCCGCTGGCCGACCGCATGCGGCCGCGCACGCTGGACGAGTTTATCGGCCAGAAGCAGATTGTGGGCGAGGGAAAGCTCCTCAGGCGCGCCATCGAGGCTGACCGGCTGACCAGTTCGATCTTCTTTGGCCCGCCCGGAACCGGCAAAACGACGCTGGCGACCATCGTGGCCGAAACCTCAAAGGCGGCGTTTGAGAAGATGAACGCCGTCACCAGCGGGGTTTCGGAGGTGCGCGAGGTGCTGGCGCGCGCCGAGGATCGGCAGAAGCTGTACGGCAAGACGACCTATCTGCTGCTGGACGAGTGTCACCGCTGGTCAAAGGCGCAGTCGGACAGCATCCTGCCCGCCATTGAAAAGGGTATCGTGCGCTTCATCGGCTCCACCACGGAGAATCCCATGATCGCCATGACGCCCGCCATCGTGAGCCGCTGCCGCCTGTTTCGCTTTGAACCGCTGACGGACGCGGACGTGATCGAAGCGCTGCGGCGCGCCTGCGCGGACGAGGAGCGCGGGTACGGCCGCATGGGCGTGACGCTGGACGACGACGCGGCGGCGCTGATTGCGTCCGCGGCGAGCGGAGATGTGCGCTCGGCGCTGAACGCGCTGGAAATCGCGGTGCTGTCCACGCCGGTGGGACGCACGGGGCGGGTGCATGTCACGCGCGAGGTGGCGGCGGACTCGGTGCAGCAGAAGCCGCTTCGAATGGACGAGAGCCTGTTTTACGACATGCTCAGCGCGTTCTGCAAGTCGCTTCGCGGGTCGGACGCCGACGCGGCGCTGGCGTGGTTTGCAAGGCTGGATCACGCGGGCGTGGATCCGCGCATCGTTGTGCGCCGGGTGATCGTGCACGCGTCCGAGGACGTGGGCATGGCCAATCCGAACGCCATGCTGGCCGCGGCCGCGGCGTGGCAGGCGCTGAACGCCGTCGGCATGCCGGAAGCAAGGCTGCCCATCGCACAGGCGATCATCGCCGTGTGCGAAAGCCCGAAGTCCAATTCGGTGGCCGTGGCGGTGGAGCGCGCGTTCGCCGACGCGGAGAAGGGCGGCTTTGAGAGCGTTCCCGCGCATCTGCGCGACACGCACTACAAGGGCGCGGGGCAGTTGGGCAGCGGAGAAGGTTACCTGTATCCGCACGATTTTCCCGGGCATTATGTAAAGCAGACGTATGCGCCCGCCGACGCGGCGGGCATGCCGTATTATCAGCCCTCCGATCAGGGCGGGGAAGTGGAAATCGCCCGCCGCAGGGAGGCGCGCGAAAGGGTCGGGTGCGAAAATCCGACCGGCGCAAAGGGAGCAGGGAATGGCAAAAAAGAAGACTAACGGAAAAAAGACCGCCGCGACAGGCAAGCGGCGCGCGCAGGGCAAGCGCAGGGTTCGGGAGGAATCCTGCTGGTGGGCGCTGCCTGTATCGTGCCTGATGATCCTGATTCTGGCGGTCACCGCGTTTTTAGCGGTGCACGAAATCAGCGAAAATCGCCGGTTCCGCATCATGCGCGCGGCGGTGGAAAGCGACGGCTTCTATTCGGGCATCATCGTCGAGGGCTACGCGCTGACGGATGTGACGCTGGATACCGCGCTGAAGCACTGGGAAGAGAGGATCGAGCCCGCCTACGCCGACCGCACGGTCACGCTGACGTACAACGGACAGACGTGGTCGAAGACCTGCCGCGAGCTGGGCTATTCCAGCAATTACCGCGAGGTGCTGGGCAACGCGTGGTCGCGCGCCCGCAGCGGCACTCTGGAGCAGCGCTATCGTTCGCTTCGGCAGATCGGCAGCGCGCAGGAGCGCTATGAGATCACCCGCACGCTGTATGACGAAGCGCAGCTGCGCGCGTGGACGGACGGAATCGCCGCGTCGCTGACGGTAGACCCGGTAAACGCGCAAGTGACGGGCTTCGACGTGGATACGCGCAAGTTCACGTTCGCTTCCTCTGCCGTGGGCTATTCCGTGGACGCGGACGCGCTGTACCGACAGGCGAGCGCGGCGCTGAACGGCGGCGGCGCGACGGTGCAGGTGGCCGTGAACACGGTGGAACCCACGAAGGATTCGTCCGACGTGAACGGCAGGTTCGGCATGATCACGCAGGCTGTGACGAACGCGTCCAGCTCCAACAAGAATCGCCTGACCAACCTGCGGCTGGCGTGCGCGGCCCTCAACGGCTATTGCATCCAGCCGGGCGAGACGTTCTCGTTCAATCAGGTCGTCGGTCAGCGCACGGCGAAGCGCGGCTACAAGAAGGCGACGGTCTATCAGTCCGGCGAGCTTGCTGAGGACATCGGCGGCGGCGTCTGTCAGGTGTCCACGACGCTGTGGAACGCGGCGATGAAGGCCAACTGTGAAATCGTGGAGCGCAGCGAGCATTCCCGCACGGTGGCCTATGTGGACAAGGGCAAGGACGCGACGGTCAGCTGGCCGGGACAGGACATGAAGTTCAAGAACACGTCGTCCTCGCCGATGTATCTGGTGTGCTACGTGAGCGACAACAAGCGCGTATACTGCGAGGTGTACGGCGAGCTGTTCCCGAACGGACGCTACATCACCATCGAAGCCAAGACCACGCAGACGGTCAAACCGGATGATCCGGTGTACACCTACAATCCGCTGCTCGGCTCCGGTCAGGAGGTCGTGGTCAGCGAGGCGCGCAAGGGCTATCGAGCCGAGGCGTACCGCGTGTACCACAGCGCCGACGGCAGCGAAATCAAGCGCGTTCTGCTGTGCAAGTCCTACTACAAGCCGGCGCGCGCGCAGATTGAATACGGTTGATGAAAGAGGAACAGCATGACGTTTTCTGAGGTTTTGCGGGCGCACGCGGCGCGGTATCCCGAAATGCGGGAGGGCGATTTTCTCAAGCTGTGCTATCAGCATGCGCTGGGCTGCGGTCATCTGGTGAAGGACGAAGCCGAGGCCGTGCGGCGCATCCGTGCCGAACGCGCGCCGGGCGAAGAAGGCGTATCGTTTGAGCCCATCGGGAACGGGCTTGTGCGCATGCACCTGAAGGGAATGGACGCGCGATTCAGCGACGAAATCGCCGCGCGGATGTTCATGTATACCGCCGAAACGTTCCATCCCGCGCCGGACGCGCTCGAGAGTGCATTGCAAACGCTGGCGGAAACCTTCCCGACGGATGCCATGCGCGCCGCGATTGCCGCCTATCGCGCGGAGGGCTGTCCGATGGTCAGCCACACGGAAGCGTATCGCCGCGCGTACGCACCGGCGTATCGCGTGGTTTCCGAGCGCTTTGCCCGCTATGCCGCTCTTTTCGAAGCGGCCGCACGGCTCCCGGAGGGCGCGATTTTCGCGCTTGACGGCATGTGCGCGTCGGGGAAAACGTCGCTTTCGAACGCGCTGGGCTTTGTGTTCCGCGCGCCGGTGTTCCATATGGACGATTTCTTCCTGCCCGCGGAGAAGCGCACAAAGGAGCGGCTTTCCGAGGTGGGCGGCAACGTCGACCGCGAGCGCTTCCGCGAAGAGGTGCTTGCGCCGCTGGCCGCGGGACGGACGGTTTCTTATCGCCGGTTTGACTGCGGCACGATGACCATCCTGCCGCCGGTCGAAATCAAGCCCGGAAGGCTCAACATCGTGGAGGGCGCGTACGCCTGCCATCCCGAGCTGCGCGGCTATTACGCGCGCACGGCCTGCCTGACCGTGCCGCCGGAGGAGCAGCTTCGCCGCATCCGCGCGCGCGACGGGGAGGAAATGCTGGAACGCTTCCGCACGATGTGGATTCCGATGGAAAACCGATATCTTGAAGCGGATCGAATCCGCGAACAGGCGGATTTCGTATATTGAACGCAGAAAAGCGAACGCACCGGACGCGTTCGCTTTTTGCATGCTGTGGTTCAGAAGCTCCACAAAAGAATGCCCAGACCGGCCGACAGCGCGATCATCAGAATGGGGGAGGGCTTTTTGCCGCGCAGCCGTTTATAAATCAGCCGGATGCCGATCAGCAGCGCGAAGATGATCAGCCCGCGTCCGTTTATGGCAAGGCCGTTTCCGGGCGACGTGAAGCCGAGCAGCGTATCGAGCGCCAGCGTGAGTGCCGTCGCGAGAATCAGCGCCACGACGCACGGGCGCACGCCGGAGAGAAACGCATTCACCCCCGCGTAGCGCAGAAGGTTCTTCAGCACCGCCGAAATGAGCAGGATGATGATGAACGACGGCAGCACCACGCCCAGCGTGGCGAGCATGGAGCCCAGTATGCCGCCCTGCGACGCGCCGATGAAGGTGGCCATGTTCACGGCCAGCGGTCCGGGTGTGGACTCCGAAACGGCGATGAAGTTGATCAGTTCGCTTTCCGTCAGCCAGCCATTGGAAATCACGGTCTCGCGAATCAGCGAAATCATGCCGTAGCCGCCGCCGAAGGACACCGCGCCGATCATCAGGAACGTCAGAAACAGCCGAAGATAGATCATTTCCCGTTCGCCCCCTTCCCGGAAAGCCTGCGCAGCGAATACGCCGTCAGTCCCACAAGGCCGCTGATCAGAATGTAGAAGATGGAGGAGAAGCCCACGGAAAAGATGGAAAACGCCGTCATGACCGCGAGCACGCAGAAGAAGATGACGAGGCTCAGCGCGTCTCTGCGAAGGTTTTTCAGCATGTCCAGCCCCGCCGTCAGAATCAGATAGACCACGCACACCTGAATGCCGCGGAAGGCGCGCGCGACCCATTCGAGGGCGAGGAAGCGCTCGAAGAACAGGGAAATGAGATAGATGATGCCAAACGACGGCAGGCTGACTGCCAGCGTGGCCAGCGCCGCGCCCGCCACACCGGCGACCTTGTAGCCGATGTACGTGGCGCTGTTGATGGCGACAGGTCCGGGCGTGGACTCGGCAATCGCCACCATGTCCAGAAATTCCTCGCGCGTCATCCATTTCTTTCGGTCGATGAATTCGGTTTCGAGCAGCGCGATCATCGCGTACCCTCCGCCGAAGGTGAAGGCTCCGATTTTCAGAAACGTGAAAAACAGTCTGCCCAGCTTGCCCATAGCGGTCATACCTCCCATGCTCAGTCGGCTACGATCTGATTATATGGAATTCTTGACATAAATCAATTCATATATTAAAATGGAAACCATAAGAAATTCAGTATGAATTGGAGTCGAAGCCATGACGATTCGCCATTTGCAGATTTTCAAAACCGTGTGCGACTGCGGGGGCATTACCGCGGCGGCGGAACGGCTGAACGTCACGCAGCCGTCCGTCAGTCTTGCCATGCGGGAATTGGAGACGTTTTACGGCGCGCGGCTGTTCGATCGAATGAACCGCGGCGTGTATCCCACGGAGGCAGGACTGCTTTTGCGGCGATACGCCGAGGAAATCCTCGCGTCGTTCGAGGAAGCCGCGTCCGTTCTGCGCGGCGGGAGGGCGGTGCGCCGGTGCCGCGTCGGCGTGAACGTGTCGGTGGCCGAGACCTATCTGGCTCCGCTCGTCGCGCGCATCCGGCGGGACGCGCCGGACGTCGACCTGAGCGTCTTCGTGAAGAACAACGCCCAGCTCGACGAAATGCTCTCGGAAAACCGAATCGACTTCGCGATTTACGATGGCGCGTCCGAGACGGGCGCGCGCGTCGCGCTGCCGCTGGCAGAGGAATGTCAGGTGGCGGTGTGCGCCCCGGCGCTCTTCGAGCGGGAAGCGATTGAACCGGCTGAGCTCGCGAAAAAGCCGCTCCTGCTTCGGGAAGCAGGGAGCGGCCTGCGCGTCTGCGTGGACGCGGCGCTCTCCCGCGGCGGCTACCCTTACCGAATCGCCGCCGAGAGCAACAGCACGCTGGCGCTGCTCGAGCTGGCGCGCGCCGGACTCGGCTTCGCCATCGTTCCCCGCCCGCTGGCGGAAAAACACACGACGGATGGCCAGCTGAAGCTCGTCCAGATTCAGAACCCGCCGATCACGCGGCGCTACGCCCTCGTCTACCATACCGGTAAAACCCTCACCCCCGCCATGCGGACCGTCATTCACGCCTGCAAAGGGCTCTCGGCGAATGATACTTCAAAATAGTCAGCGGATGAGCACTGGGATGTTCGCGCGGGCGAAGATGGAGCGGGCGGTTTCGAGGGCGGAGGGGGTGGGGCGGGAGAAGGAATAGGGGTAGGGTTTTCCGAGCAGGGCGTATTTTGCTCCGGCGCAGGGATTATAGGGAAGCAGCTCTACGCCGCGCAGGTTTTTGGAGCCTGACAGCAGGCGACAGGTGGCTTGCATGTTGGCGGGGTCGTCGTTCACGTTCTGAATGGTCGGAATGCGAACGATGAAGGGAACGCCGGAGGTCTTGAGGTGGGCGAGGTTTTGGAGGATCGGTTCGTTGGAAACGCCGGTATAGCGGCGATGGGCGGCAGGGTCGGCCAGCTTGAGGTCGATATAGACGAGCTCGACGCGTTTCAGCGCTTCGCGCCAGGCATCCGGCGCGCAGAAGGCGCTGGTTTCGAGCGCGCGGTGCAGCGGGCGCAGGCGATCCAGCAGCTCGCAGAGAAACTCCGGCTGCATCAGCGGTTCGCCGCCGGATACTGTGACGCCGCCGTCGCGAAGGAACGGCTCGGCGGCCAGCACGCGGCGGGCGAGCGCGTCCGCGTCCCACCATTTGCCGCTTATGCGTAGGAGCCCGCGCGGGCAGCGGGACAGACAGCGTCCGCAGCCCGTGCAGGCGGTTTCGCATTCCGTGCGGCACGCGCCGCAGCCGGTGCAGCCGTTCGGGTTGCGCACGCGCTGGGGGCGCGGCTCCCAACCCTCCGGGTTGTGGCACCATTGGCAGCGCAGGGGACAGCCCTTCAGGAACACGGTTGTGCGCAGGCCGGGGCCGTCGTGCACGGCCATTTCCTCGATGGCGAAAACGAGTCCCTTCATAATGGCAGCCTCATTGCGCAAACTCGGCGCGCGCGATGATCTGATCCTGATACGCCTTCTCAAGCTCCACAAAATGCCCGCTCCAGCCCCATACGCGCACGATCAGGTCGCCGTGCTTTTCCGGGTGCAGCTGCGCGTCGCGCAGCGTTTCGCGGTTCACGGCGTTCAGCTGAAGCTGGTGTCCGCCCATCCGGATGTAGGTGCGCACCATCTTTGCGACCTTCTGAATGCTGTCCGGCGCGCCGAAGATTGTGTCGTGCAGCTCCAGCGTGAACGGGCCGCCGTTGGGCAGCAGCGACAGGTTGTCGAGCGTGAAGCCGCTCAGCACGGAGAAGAGCCCCGCGTCGGTGATGAACAGCGACGGGGAAAAGTTCGCGGGCAGCGCTTCGCCGAAACTGCGGCCGTCGGCCGTCGCGCCAAGGCCTTCCGCGTGCCACAGGTAATACATGGCCGTGCCGGTGCCGCCGCGCACAAGTCCGCCGCGCTCGTTGACCAGCCCCTCCAGCGATTTTGCGTACATTTCAATCAGCTGATGCGCTACGATTTTGGCTTCGTCGTCGCGGCCCAGCTTCGGCGCGTCGTGGCGCAGCTGATATTGCAGCTCGCGGTCAAACTCAAAATTCGTGCTCAGCGCTTCGAGCAGCCGCGCTTTGGAAAGCGTGCCGTCTTCATAGACCCACTTCTTCACGACCGCCATCTGGTCGACGGCGCAGGAGAAGCCGGTGCCGTGGAAGCCGAAGTTGTTGTACTTCGCGCCGAGGGAAATATCGCGCTTCTGCTCCATGCAGTTCGCCATCAGCACGGAATGAAAGGGCGCGGGCTCGAAGAACAGATCGTGAATGCCGTCGAATTCCGCTTTTGACCGGCGCTTCAGGTTTTCAAACCATTTTTCGGTCAGTTCCTCGAAGTTTTTTGCGCCCTCAAGGCTTTCCATGATCGTGTTCCGCGCGACCTCCGCCAGCGGCACTGCGCCGATGTTCGGGATGTCCATGCCCGTGCCGGGAATGATGAATTCCCAGCAGGCCGCGGTCACATAATCGCGCGCGTCCTCGAGCGCGTAGCCCAGCCGCGTGAGACCGGGAATCACAACGTCGTCGTTCGCGTACTGCGGGAAGCCCATTCCGGCGCGCGTGAGCTCCGTGGCCAGCTCGTAGAGATCGTCCGGCGTGTCGGCGGTCAGGCGCAGGTTCAGCTTGGGGTCGATCTGGTGCAGCGCCAGACTTGCGCGAATGGCCATGTACGTCAGCTCGTTCACGGCGTTCGTGCCGTCGCGGCGGCAGCCGCCCAGCATCAGGCTCTGGCCGTCGTCGCCCCACATGATGGAGGGGTACAGATCGGAATCGCGGTTGAAGCTGAGGAAGAAGTCCTCGATCAGGGACAGCGCGTCCTCGTCGGTCAGCCGGCCGGCGGCCTTATCGGCGGCGTAGAACGGGTACATGTACTGATCGAAGCGGCCGACGGTGCAATGATACGCTCCGCTCGCCCACAGGACAAAGTGCACGGCGCGGAACAGCTGCAGCGCTTCGGCAAATGTCTGCGCGCCGGTACGGATGCTTCGGCGCAGCGCTTCGGCCTGCGCGGCCTGCCCATGTTCTTCCTCCAGCGCGGCGTAGCGGTCGGCAAAGCGCTCGGCGGCGTCGATCGTGCGCTGCACATATCCGGCGTATTCCTTCTGCTCGGGAGTCGCTTCGTCCAGACCGTTCAGCAGACGGGCGCGGCGGCCTTCCAGACCCTCGCGCAGCACGGTTTCATAGTCGCACGCAAGGTTGCATACCTTCCCGTGCTCGTGCACGAAGTGATGCGCGCGGATCTCGTCCAGCTCGCCGGGCGCGTAGATGTCCGGAAAGTCGGTCAGTGTGCGGAGAAACTGGATGTCGGTGTCCGCCAGCAGCACCGGCGTTTCCATTTCCAGAAACCGTTCCAGACGGCGCGTGGCGCGCTCGATCAGCGGCAGGGCGGGATCCTGAAGCGCTTCGCACAGGGAAGTCCATTCGGCTTCGCTGAGCACGCGGCGCATCTTGCGGTGCTCGCGGGCGTTCATAAAATCCAGTTGACGGCGTATGCGTTCATTCATGGGATACTTCCTCCTGTTTGAAATCCCGGCGCGTGCTGCCGCGCGCGATCAGGTGCACGGGAAGGCGTTCCAGCCGCGGCGCGGCGTCGGGATGCTGAATTCGGTTCAAAAGCTGTGCGACGGTTCGTTCCGCTTCCAGCGCCCGGTCGCAGGCGATGGAGGTGAGGGAAAAGGGCATGCGGAACAGCGAGCCGATGTCGTCAAAGCCGCAGACGGCTACGTCCTGCGGAATGCGTATGCCGCGGCTGAGCAGCGTGCTTGCGGCTTCCAGCGCCATCAGGTCGCTGAACGCGAACAGCGCGTCGTATCCGTCCAGCGCTTCAAGACAGGCTTCCGCGCCGCCGGACGCAACGTCCGCGTATATGGTGAGCGGCGAAAGACCGTTTTCGTGCATGACGGCTTCGTAGCCCTCCCGGCGCAGCGCCGCGGAGGAAATGAACGCCGGCCCGCTCAGGAATACCGGCCGGCGGCAGCCCTGCGCAAGCAGATGGGCGGCGGCAAGGCGCGCGCCCTCTCGGTCGTCCCATGTCACGGTGTCAAACGGCGCGTCGGGAAATTCGCGTCCCAGCAGCACGCAGGGAACGCGGTGCTGCGTCAGCAGGGCGAGGCTGTCGCCGTTTTTCTGGCAGGGGCAGAGGATAACGCCGTCGACCTGATAGCTGATGGCCGTGCGAATGGCGGCGGTCTCGGCGGCGGGGTCTTCGTCGGTGTTCAGAATCAGCGTCTGATAGCCCTTTTCCTGCAAAAGGCGGCTCAGCGAGCGGATGCGCTGGGCGAAAATGGGGTTGGACACGTCGCCGAAGATGAGCGCGACGGTGTGACTCTGCCCGGAGCGCATCGCACCGGCGAGCACGTTGTGCACGTAGCCCATTTCGCGCGCCGTCTGGTAAATCCTCGCCTTCGTCGACGGCCGCACCAGCGGCGAATCGCGCAGCGCGAGGGACACGGTGTTCGCCGTCAGGCCGAGCCGGTCGGCGATGCTTTTCAGGGTGGGCTTGTTTGTTTTCGGCATGTGCGCGCTCCTTATCGTCTGGCCTTTGAAAGAAAATCCCGAGGCGGCCTGCCGAGCTTCTGGCGAAACACGCGGGAAAAATAGTATACGTCGGAAAAACCGGCGGCTTCGCAGACGCGGCCGACGGTTGCGCCCGGCGCGGCCAGCAGTGACACGGCGACGGTTAACCGCTTGTCGAGCAGCAGCGCCATCGGGCTTTTTCCGTATTCCCGACGGCAGAATTTGGTGAGGTAAGAAGAAGAAACCCCAGCCTGTGCGCTCAGCTCGTCCACGCGCCATGGGCGGCGGTATTCGTCCAGCATGCGGCGCAGGACGGCGTTCACGCGCCGGGAGGGGGAAGGGAGGGCGCAGGGTTCGTCCGCCGCGCTTCGCAGAAGCTCGATCAGCGCAAGAGCGGCGTTCAGCGAAGCGGCTTCCTCCGCGCAGACGCGGGCCTCAGCTGCTTCCCGCGCGAGCGCGTCCAGACAGCGCTTCAGCGCGGAAGAATCCTTCATGCAGACGGCGCGGTTCAGCGGGGGACAACAGTCGCGGAGAAACGCGTCCATTCCGGAAAGACGAACGCGGGCGACGATGTCCGCGTCCGTGGGGAGCGTGTCGGCAGCATCCGAAAGGCGGCAGAACTCCCGGCCGTCCTGACGGTACAGAGTCAGAAGGTACTGACCGTCCTCCACAGCCCGAAGATCGCCTGTCCAGTTCATTCAATCACCTCTGAATGCCGAAATGTGCAAATGCCGTGCTGAATTCTCCATTGCGTCTCATGTATATCTATGATAGCATTCGAAGGGTGGAAAGTCAATGCGTTTGGCATATGAACGATAATATTAACGATCATATTAAAGATGGGAGGATGCGGCATGGAAAAATACAGGGCGCCGTACCGGCTTCAGGCGCCGATGGGCGGCGTGCGGCTGACGGGCGGAAGATATAAGCGGGTGTTTGAGAACAACGTTCGTTTCCTGAAGGATTTCGACGTGGATCGCATGCTGTACTGGTATCGCGTGCATAAGGGCGTGGACGCGCCGGGTGTGCCGTACGCGGGCGACGCGGGGCATTTCGAGAACAACCTGAAGGGACAGACCGCGGGCGAGTTTCTGATGGGCGCGGGCACGGCGCTTCTGTGGGAGGAAGATGAGACGCTGCGGCATATGGTGCGCGAGGTGCTGGCCGGAATGGAGGCCTGCCGCGACGAGGACGGCTTCATCATTCCGATTCCGCGCGAGCAGTTTTCCGCGCGCGAGTATCCCAACTACACGCGCGCGTGGATCACGTTCGGCCTGCTCGACGCGGGCTATGCCGGGGAGACGCGCGCCTTCGAGCTTGCCCGCGATATGACGGATGTGTTCAACAAAAGCGACGTGCTGCCGTATGTGAAGGATTTGAACCTCGGCTTTCAGGGTATTCTGGCCAACACGCGCATGTACGATGCGCCCAACGGCGCGCCGGAGGATATTCGCGTCGCAATCGACGCGTATCAGGAAACGTGGTGGCTTGAGCAGCTGATCCGCGGAGACCACCGCGCGATTTACGAGCATCCCGGCAATCATCCGCATTCCACACTGCTGACGACGCTGGAGGGCTATCTTGACCTGTATCGCGCAACCGGCGAAGAGCTGTATCTGAATGCCGTGAAGCGCGCGCTGGGCATGTACGAGGACAAGTGGCAGCACGTCGGCGGCGGAATCAACATGTGCGAGTTTGACCGCTACTGGCCCGGCTGTAACTGGCTGGATCCATCGCACAACTACAACGAGCTGTGCTCCACCAATTTCTGGGTGCTGCTCAATCAGCGCATGCACCGGCTGGAGCCGGATGACGCGCACTATGTGGATGAGATGGAAAATTCGCTGTACAACGTGCTCTTCGCGTCGCAGGTGGAGAGCCGCGGCTACCACTATCTGAACTTCTTACAGCGGACGAAGGACTATCGCTATCTCGACCGCGCCACCTGCTGCGCGTCGCTGGGCACGCGGCTGGCGGGTCTTCTGCCGCAGTTCCTGTATGCCTACACCGACGACAGCGTGTACGTGGACATGTACGCTTCCAGCGAGGTGGAGCTGCCGAACGGCGTGAGCCTTTCGGTAACGTCCGGCCTGCCGGAGTCGGGAAGGGTAAGAGTCGCGGTTACAAAGGCGGAAAAGCCGTTCACGCTCCGGCTGCGCATACCACGCTGGGCGTGCGCGGATGGAAGGAGCTATTATGAGACGCATGAAAACGTGACCGCCGGCGCGGTGTTCGAGAAGGAATTCCCGTTCGATTTCCGCGTCACGCGCTATACTGGCGGGGAGGAAATCAAAGGGAAGGAGCGCTATGCCGTCGAATACGGCCCGCTGCTGTTCGCCGCCATGGGCGCGCCGAACCCGCTTACCGTGCGCTTCAACCCGGCGGCGCCGTCCGCGTGGTTTACGCCCGTGAAGCAGATGATGCCCGGCGGTTCGGTTCTCCGGCTGAAGCTGAAGGGCGATCGGATGCACGAGTACCGCGCGTATATGGACATTCACGACGAGCCCTTCGACGTGTATCCCATTGTGGAAGCGCCCGCAGAGGAATAACGCGCCATGCCCGCGCGAGACAGGAACGGCGGTTCAGCCGTCTCTGTCTCGCGCGGGCGATGTGTGATTTTTGATTTTTATGGATGGCGGAGCCTGCGCGGACGTTGGAATGTTGCCTTGGTCAGTCATTCTGGTTTCGGGTGCGGAAGTCCTCGTCGATGCGGGATTTCCAGTTGTCGCCGAGCGGGGCGCTGGCGCGGACGGCGGAGACCGCGTCGCTCAGAACCTCGTAGTTGAGCTGCGTGCCCTTGTGGTCGGAGTGGTAGTTGACGGCGTGGCTTTCGTCGATGCCGAAGCGGCGGGCGGTTTCGGCCGCGTCGATGTTTGCGCCAAGGAAGAGGAATTCCCATTTGTATTTCGTCTTCTGGCGCTCGATCATATGCTTTACCATGTCGGCGTCGTACCGGTGGCTGGCGTTTTCCATGCCGTCGGTCGTGATGACGAAGAGCGTATGCTCCGGCACGTCCTCCGGGCGGGCGTATTTGTGAACGTTGCCGATGTGATGAATCGCGCCGCCGATCGCGTCCAGAAGCGCCGTCGAGCCGCGAACGGAATAGTCGCGCGCCGTCATGGGCGCGACGCAGCCGAGCGGCACGCGGTCGTGCAGCACGGTGCTTTCGTGGTCGAACAGCACCGTGGAGACCAGCGCTTCGCCGGGCTCTCTCTTCTGCTTTTCGATCATGGAATTGAAGCCGCCGATGGTGTCGGCTTCCAAACCGCACATCGAGCCGCTGCGGTCGAGGATGAAAACAAGCTCCGTCAGATTTTTACGCATATTCTGTGCCTCCTGATAAGAAATAAGACTGCGCGGCTTTCCCTCCGCACAGTCTTATTCTACAGGATTGCCGCCCGCGCGTGGTCGCATGGCAGGCGACATTTGCTTTCGCGCGGCGCTTCTTTTCCCCGGGATGGTCTGTGTTCTCTAAGGCATCACCGCACAATTCGGCGGCGCGTCGGGCGAAGTCTTTTCCGCCATCTGCGGCATGCAAATTCCTCGATTTACCTCCAGTAAACCTTCGAAA
>SFHK01000026.1 GCA_004556395.1 Clostridiales bacterium | reverse complement strand
CGGCAGCCAAGCCGAACATGCCCGCGGCCTGTTCGGCCTTCGCTGAACCAACTTCATAAGTGACGCTGTTGTATTTGCGCATAACTCTTGACAGTACCGATCTTGGAGAGTGATGGAGAAACAGCGCTGCTGATCAGCCGATACGCACTGGACTGCAAGCCGTATAATAAGAATAAAGATACCACATGGGAAACGTGCACGCTTCGCGGCTGGCTGAACGACGAATTCTTCAATAAGGCGTTCAGTGCGGATGAGAAGAAATCCATCCTTCAGAGTGATGTCAGTGCGGACAAGAACCCAGAATACAACGTGAATCCCGGCAACGCAACGAAAGATAAGGTATTCCTCTTAAGCGTTGTAGAGGCAAATAAGTACTTCAAAAGTAATGATGCAAGAATGTGTGCGCCGACTGACTACGCAATCCAACGTGGGGAATGGGGACCATATGAGAGTAGAAATGTTTGCCGGTGGTGGCTCCGTTCGCCCGGCTGCATTAGTAACTGCGCTGCTTACGTCTACACCGACGGCTCCATCTACAACTACTATGTCTACATTAGTGGCTATGCCGTGCGCCCGTGTGTGCGGGTTCGGCTTTTCTAAAATGAATCACGGAATCCCATAATCCCGTACCCCGTAACCCCTAATCCCGCCCCCTAATCTCGTAATCCCTGAATCAAAGGGAAACGCCCCTGCTCGCGGCATCATCGCCGGAAGCAGGGGCATTTATGCGGTGGACAAGAACAACGAATACGATTTGAGAATCGCATTAAAATGTTCAGTTCACCACGGAAGGTTGAGAGATGAAGTCAAGTGCAGAGTAAGGCAAGATGGCGAATGAGAGAGAAGAAATTCCCCTCATTCCTACAGCCATACTGCGGTTTTCCTTACTTCAGCTTGAACAGCTTTGCTCCGTGCGGCTCGATTTCGCATTGCAGCGTGCCCTGCGCGCGGAGTGTTTCGCCCGTCCAAAGCTCGCGGCAATCGAATGCGTCACCTTCCAGCTCGGCCAGCTCCAACCCTACGGCGCGCGGCGCGTCGGATAGGTTGAACAGCGCCGCGTAGCGGCTCCCGTCCTCGTCGCGGCTGACCCAGACGGCGCATGCGTTGTTCCGGGCAATTTGCCGCGCACCAAAGGAATGGCGGTTCAGGCGCAGCACGTCGCGGTTTGTCAGCAGCGCGAGCGTCGCCTCGTCCAAGCTCGGCAGCTCCGCGCCCAGCATCAGCGGCGAGCGAAAAATCGACCAGAGTGTCAGCATCGTTTTCTGCTCAGCGGGCGTGAAACAGGTGCGATGTCCTCTGCCGAATTTCACGCCGATACGGCCTAACGGCAGCATGTCGCAATCTGGCCAGCAGCCGGGCGCGACGTGCGTCTGCCACATTTCGCAGCGGACGAACATGTTCTTGAGCATCTGCCAGTCATCCCAGAAATCGTCCGTTATGCGCCACATGTTGGCGTTCTGTGCCAGATGCCACGCCTTCTCGATGGGCGCGGTCCCCGGCGAAAGGCTGAGCACGATGCTCCGCCCGCAGCGATCAATCGCGCGGCGGAGCATTTCGATTTCATGCGGCGCGGCATAGGTGGGCGCGCTCGCAGAGCCTGTGCGCGCGATGTCATCAACCTTGATCTAATCCACGCCCCATGCGGCATACAGCTCAAGCAGACTGTCGTAATATGCCTGCGCGGCAGGACAGTCCGCGCGCGTGCCGAACATATCGCCGTTCCATTCGCAGATGGAGTTCGGCACGGCGATCTGGTCTGCCGTCGCGTCCGTGCCCTTTATCGGCGTGCGGGCGTAAACCGCCTGCCGAGGAACGCCGCGCATGATATGGATGCCGAATTTCATCCCCATCGCATGAATTTGCGCTGCAATCGGGGCAAAACCCTTGCCGCCGGCCGCGGATGGAAAGCGGTTCTTCGCCGGGAACAGCCGCCCGTATTCGTCCATGCTCAGCTTTGCGAACGGGATGTATTCGCATCCCGTTCGCGTGCCGGCAGACGGCTCGTACCACTGGATGTCGCATACGACGTATTCCCAGCCGAAAGGCAGCAGCTTTTCGGCCTGATAGCGGGCGTTTGAAAGCAGCTCTTCCTCCGTTACGGCGGACATGTAGCAGTCCCAGCTGTTCCAGCCCATCGGCGGTGTGAGCGCCATGCCGTCCTTGGTACGTTTCATCATTCGCGCTCCTTTGAAATTAGCAGAACGGATTCTCCGTAGGATACGGGAGCGTCTTCGGGCGGTTATAGGCGATGTCCTTTACGCCGAGGAATTTGAACACCTCAAACAGCGCCTTGCCGTAATGGCCGAACGCCACCGCGCCATGGTGCGGATAGTGCTTTTCCACCAGCACGTGCCGATAGAAGCGACCCATCTCCGGAATGGCGAACACGCCGATGCCGCCGAAGGAGCGGGTGGACACGGGCAGCACCTCGCCCTGCGCCAGATAGGCGCGCAGCGTGCCCTCGCTGTCGCACTGCAGGCGATAGAAGGTGATCGGGCCGGCGGCAATGTCGCCTTCCAGCGTTCCGCGGGTGAAATCAGGCTCGCTGCCCGCGGGCTCCAGCAGGCGGTGCTGAATCAGCTGATACTTCACCGCGCGGCTGTCGCACAGCTTGCACTCCGGCGTGTTTCCGCAGTGGAAGCCCATGAAGGTATCGGACAGCGCGTAATCGAACCTGCCGCGAATGTCCTCTTCATAGATGTAGCCGGGCACGGTGTTGTTGATGTCCAGCAGCGTCACCGCGTCGCCGGAAACGCACGCGCCGATGTATTCGCTCAGCGCGCCGTAAATGTCCACCTCGCAGGCCACGGGAATGCCGCGCGCGGCCAGACGGCTGTTGACAAAGCAGGGTTCGAAGCCGAACTGCCCCGGGAACGCCGGCCAGCACTTGTTGGCGAACGCGACGTACTGCCGCGCGCCCTTGTGCACCTCCGCCCAGTCCAGCAGCGTCAGCTCAAATTGCGCCATGCGCTCGTTCAGGTCGGCGTAATACCGTCCCTCGCCCATCTCCTTCGCCATATCGGCGCACACCTCGGGGATGCGCCTGTCGCCCGCGTGGGCATGATAGCTGACCAGCAGGTCGAGCTCGCTGTTTTCTTCAATTTCCACGCCCAGCTCATACAGTCCCTTAATGGGCGCGTTGCAGGCGAAGAAGTCCTGCGGGCGCGGGCCGAAGGTGATGATTTTGAGTCCCTTCAGACCCAGAATGGCGCGCGCGATGGGCACGAATTCGCGAATGCGCTCGGCCAGCTCCTCCGCCGTGCCGACGGGCGCTTCGGGAATGTACGCCTTCAGGTGGCGCATGCCCAAATTGTAGGAGCAGTTCAGCATGCCGCAGTACGCGTCGCCGCGGCCGTTGATCATATCTCCGTCGCCCTCGGCCGCCGCCACGAACATGCACGGGCCGTCAAAGTTGGCGGCGATCAGCGTTTCCGGCGTTTCCGGGCCGAAATTGCCAAGGAATACCACCAGCGCGCTGCAGCCGTTCGCCTTCACGTCGGCCACGGCGGCAAGCATGTCCTTCTCGTTTTCCACCGTCACCGGGCACTCGTACAGTTCGCCCGGATACGCCTGCACAATCGCGGCGCGACGGCGCTCGGACAACGCAATGGGGAAGCAGTCGCGGCTCACGGCCACAATGCCGAGCCGTACCTTCGGAAGATTCTGAATCATACGTGAACACTCCCTCGCTATGTAATAGGCTCCATTTCATTTTGCATGATAATACTTTTCCGGAAGGATGTCAAGAGACGCCCACAAAATCGCGCATCAGTCGAATACCGGTATCCAGCGCTCGTCTGTCTGCGCGTCGAAGCACAGTTCAATCTGCTCGCGCGTGACCTTCTCCTGCGCCAGCGCGTCCGGGATTTACTCCCGCGCGAAGTAGCGGCTTTCGGTCGTTTCGAGGTTTTCCTGAAACTGTCCGCCGACGAGCGCGCAGAGCATGAAGATTTTCACGACTCCACAGGCATAGCGCGGCGGATTATGCCGGTTTCGATCCTGCACGGCAATGATTCGCTGCGGCTGAACGGTCAGTCCCGCTTCCTCGAAAACCTCCTTGGCGGTGTTCTCTCCGACGGACTGGTTCACGTCGCACCATCCGCCCGGCAGCGCCCAGCGCCCACCGTTTTCGCGCACCAGCAGGATTTTTCCCTCCGAAAACACAGCGGCGCGGGTATCCACCTTTGGCGTTTAATAGCCGGTTTCATTGCAGAACAGACCCTGAACCGTTTCAAGCGGCAGATCCGCGGCGTCGGCGAGCATTTCCGCCGAAAGCGTCCGAATCCGCTCATAGCGTTCAAGGTCGTACCGGTCGCGCCCATAGGTCAGCCCGGCCTGCGCAAGGCTCTGCAATTCCACAATCCGGTCGATCCACTCCTGTTCGTTCATGGAATTTTCCTCCCGCTAAAAAAACGCCCGTGGAAACGGATTGTTTTCACGGACGGTTTCTGGCTTTGAAATTTATTTCGCGGCCTTCGCTTTCTCAACGAGAGCGGTGAACGCCTTGGCGTCGTTAATCGCGAGCTCGGAGAGCATCTTGCGGTTGACGTTGACGCCGGCGACCTTCAGGCCGTTCATCAGCCTGGAGTAGCTGATGCCGTTCATGCGGGCGGCCGCGTTGATGCGGGCGATCCACAGGCGGCGATATTCACGCTTCTTGAGCTTGCGGCCGATGTACGCGTAACGGAGCGAACGGCGAACCTGCTCGCTGGCGGCGCGATACTGCTTGCTCTTCGCGCCAAAATAACCCTTGGACAGCTTAAAAACCTTACGACGCTTTTTCAGTGCATTTACTGCACGCTTCACTCTTGCCATTTTCGATTCGCCTCCTTACTTGTACGGAATCAGCTTTTTCATGGTGCGGCCTTCGGTGGCGGTCAGATAAGCGGCCTTGCGAAGGTTGCGGGTGCGCTTGGTGGGCTTTTTGGTGAGGATGTGGCGCTTAAAAGCCTGCGCGCGCTTCACCTTTCCGGACTTGGTCAGGTTAAACCGCTTCGCGGCGCCCTTGTGCGTTTTCTGTTTGGGCATGGGATGTTCCTCCTCTCATTAATCGCTCGCTTTGGAATCCTTTTTGGCATCGCGCGGCGCGACCATCATGGTCATGTTTCGACCCTCGACTACGGGGCGGCGTTCCACCGTGCCGTAATCCTTGATGCGCTCTGCGAATTCCTGCATAACCTGGTTGCCGATTTCGCTGTGCGCGATCTGACGGCCGCGGAAGCGGATCGTAACCTTGAGCTTGTTGCCGTCCTGCAGGAACTTGACGGCCTGGCGATACCTCACGTCAATATCGTGATCTTCAATCGTGGCAGACAGGCGTACCTCTTTCGTCTCCATGATCTTCTGATTTTTCTTGATTTCGCGCTCTTTCTTTGACATCTCAAAGCGGTACTTGCCGTAATCCATCAGCTTGCATACCGGCGGGCGCGCGGTCGGCGCGATATTGACCAGATCAAGCTGCTGTTCTTCCGCAAGCTTCAGTGCCTGAGCGGTCGGCATGATGCCGAGCTGTTCCCCCTGCTGATTGACTACGCGAACTTCCCGATCGCGAATCTCCTCGTTGATCATCAGATCGTTGATAAAGATACACCCCCCGTTTTC
This sequence comes from Clostridiales bacterium, assembly GCA_004556395.1. Taxonomy (GTDB): domain Bacteria; phylum Bacillota; class Clostridia; order Christensenellales; family Aristaeellaceae; genus SFHK01. The sequence goes on along the minus strand of SFHK01000026.1, from coordinate 23,551 downwards.
TTCCTCGATAAAAAAAGACCGGCGCAAACGCACCGCTCCTGCACAGGCCGACCCCTCGGCTATGTGAACCCGCGCTGGCGACGCCGCCGGGTGAGAAGCGGTAACTTCTGCTTTGACTATGAAATGATACCACGTTCCCGCCCCTCTGTCAATGCCCTTTTTGCTTTTTCACCCAAATTATACAATCCCCGGTTCCTGAAAGCGCTTGCGCAAACGGCGTTCTTCCCTTACAATATATAGGAAATCATTCAGGAGGTGCTTATATGGCGGAAAAACTTTTGAAGCGATGCGAGGTGCCGGTGGAAAAGACCTGGCGTCTGGAAGATATTTATGAGACGAACGAAGCCTGGGACGCCGACTACGCGAAGCTGAGCGAGCAGGTGGACGCGCTCAAGACCTACGAGGGCAAGCTGACGGACAGGGCGAAGCTGCTGGAATACTGCAACCTCTCGACCGACGCCGAGCAGCGGCTGGGCTCCCTGTACGGCTACGCGCGCATGCGCCGCGATGAGGACAACGCCAATCCCGTCTATCAGGCGCTCGTCGCCCGCATTCAGGCGCTGGCGACCCGCCTCTCGACGGCGGTTTCCTTTGTCGGTCCCGAGCTGCTGGCCGCGCCCGAGGGCTATCTTGAGTCCGTGCGCGCGAACCCGGACTTCTCCGACTACGATATGTACCTGGACGACCTGATCCGTCATCGCCCGCACACGCTGTCGGCCGCCGAGGAAAAGCTCGTGGCCATGGCGGGCGACGTCGCTTCCGCGCCCAGCACGATTTATGACATGCTCACCGACGCCGACATGCGCTTCCCGGAGATCACCGACGAAGCCGGCGACAAGCTGCGCGTAACCCACGCCAACTACATTCCGCTGGTCATGAGCCGCGACGCGCGCGTGCGCAAGGACGCGTTTGACGCGCTGTATACCACCTACCGCTCGTTCTCCTCCACGATTCCCGCCGTGTACGCCGCCAGCGTGCAAGCCGATCTTTTCCGCGCCCGCGCCGGAAAGCACGCCAGCGCGCTCGCGGCCAGCCTGTTCCCGGACAGCATTCCCGAGAGCGTATACAACAACCTGATTCTCGCCGTGAACGAGCACCTGCCGTCGCTTCAGAAGTTCGTGCAGACCAACGCGAAGCTGAACGGCATCGACGAGATGCACTTCTACGACCTGTACCTCGCGCCGGAGCTGGGCTTCGACGTGAAGCTGCCGTTCAACGAGGCCTACGACCTTGTGATCGACTGCCTGAAGGTGCTGGGCGAGGACTATTGCGACGTGCTGCGCCGCGCCCGCGACGAGCGCTGGATCGATCCCTTTGAAAACGAGGGCAAGTCCTCCGGTGCGTATTCGTGGGGCACCTATGCCACACATCCCTACGTGCTGATGAGCTACAAGCCCGACCTCGACCATCTGCAGACCATCGCCCACGAAATGGGTCACTCGCTGCACACGTGGTATTCCAACACGCAGCCCTTCCCGAAGAGCGACTATTCGCTGTTCGTCGCCGAGGTCGCCTCGACCGTGAACGAGGTGCTGGTGCTGATGGAGCTGATGGATCGTCACCCGGAGGACAGCGCGCAGGCCTACCTGCTTTACAGCCTGCTGGATTCCTTCCGCGGCACCGTGTTCCGCCAGACGATGTTCGCCGAGTTCGAGAAGAGCAGCCACGAGATGGCCGAGCGCGGCGGAGCGCTCACCGTCGAAAGCCTGAACGCCGTGTACGCCGACCTGAACAAAAAGTACTACGCCAATCTGGCCTACGATGAGCTGATTGCCTACGAGTGGATGCGCATCCCGCACTTCTACCGCGCGTTCTACGTGTACAAGTACGCCACCGGCTTCTCCGCCGCCATGGCGATCGCCGGCATGATTCGCTGCGAAGGCGCGCCCGCCGTCGAGCGCTACAAGCGCTTCCTGCACGCGGGCGGCAGTCTCTATCCCATCGACGCGCTGAAACTGGCGGGCATCGATATGTCGTCGCCCGAGCCGGTTCGCAGTGCGCTGAACGAATTTGACGCGCTGCTCGAAAAGTATATCGCCGTAACCGGGAAGTGAAATCGATGACAGGAAAGGAAATCCTTCAAATTGCCCTCAGGCAGTCGGCCGTGGATTGCTGCTGCGCACCGGAGGACTTCCTTTCCTCCGAAAACGCGGTTTTCCCGTCCCAAAGGCGGCTGGGAGCGCGAAAATACCTCGCGCTCCCGCAGCTTCTGGATTTCGTCAGCTATGGGCATGCCACCGTTGCTTCCGGGCGCGAAGACCTTCTTCCGCTCGCCCGGAAGCATATGGAAGCCTTTCCCGGTCATTCCGCGTTCGAAGCCGCCGGGATTGTTTCCCTCGCCCGCGCGCTCGCGCCCCTGAACCTTGCGCCTGTATACGACGGCGAATACTTCCTGCCCGACCCCGAACGGCTTCAGGCGCGTGCCTGCCCGTTTCCGCTTCGCTTGCTGGAAAAAGACGCGCTGGCCGACCTGTACCGCCCCGAATGGAGCAACGCGCTGTGCGAACACCGCCGCGAGCTGGACAGGCTGGCCGTCGGCGCGTACGACGGCGATACGCTCGTCGGCCTTGCGGGCTGCTCCGCCGACTGCGAAACCATGTGGCAGATCGGCGTGGACGTTCTTCCCACATACCGCAATCTCGGCATTGCCAAGGCGCTGACCAGTCGGCTGGCACTCGAAACCCTGCGCCGCGGCAAAGTGCCCTTCTACTGCTGCGGCTGGGCGAATGTTCCCTCCGCGCGAAACGCCCTCGCCTGCGGCTTTCGCCCCGCGTGGGCACAGCTGACCGTGAAGCCGACCGAGGATTCATTATAATAGGAAGCATCACTGCCAATTCCAATGAAAATGCCGGGATAAGGCTCCCGGCTCGCCGCAGACAGCGGACGCTTCGCAGCGCGACGCTGTTTTTTCTTATTTCCCGACCATGATGCGTTTGACGTGCTCAGATAATTATTCAACGCACTCCCGCAGGCATTATTCAGAGTCTTTCGCTCGCTGCGCCCACGGCATTCAAACGGAACACCGGCGCGATGGGGCTTTCGCCGCGCAGTCCCTCCGGAATATGCAGCACCGCGTGATTCTCAAACGTCTCCACGCGCACGGGCGCGCCGGAGCCGAGCAGCTTCGCTTCGCGCACGTCCGGCAGCGGAACGGTTACGCTTTCGCCCATCGTTTTGCCCTCTGGCAGCCGCCAGAGCGCGTAGCGCGCATGGGCGTTCTGGGTGAATGACCACTCGCCGTCAAAGTACGGTGCCAGCGCGCGCGTTTCGAAAATCGCTTCGCCGTGCACACGCAGCCAGTCGCCCAGCTCCAACGCGCGCTCGCGGGCGCGCAGCGGCAGACGGCCGTCCGGCTGTGCGCCGATGTTCAGCGCCATGTTGCCGCCCTTGCCCACCACGTCGATCAGCAGATGCGTCAGCGTCCGCAGCGGCTTCAGCACGTCTTCATATCCGAAAGCGAACGAACGCCCGATCGTGATGCAGCTTTCCCACGGCACCGGAATGTAATGGTCCGGCACCTGCTGCTCAGGCGTGATGTAGTTTTCCGTTTCGCCGCCAATCGTGCGGTCGGCGAGAATCAGCCCCGGATTGATCTTCCGCGCCCGCTCGGCCAGCTCCATCAGCCGGATGTCCTGATGGTTCCGCGGGCCGACCTGCCCGCCGTCCAGCCACAGAATGTCCACCGGCCCCAGCTTCGTCACCAGCTCCATCAGCTGATTGTGCGTGAATTCGACGTACTTTTCCCACAGCTCCGGCCGCTTGCGCGGATCGTAGGTTGGATTGCGCCAGTGCGCCACCGGCAGTTCGCAGTCCGGCGCCCAGTACCACGGGCAGTGCCAGTCCGGCTTGGAAAAGTAGGGTGCGATGTGAATGCCGCGGGCGCGGAACGCGTCAAACAGCACCTTGGCGATATTCGCGTACTGGTGTGTGTGGAACGGACAGTCCGCGCCGGTCACCTTGTAGTCGCTGTACGCGGTATCGTACATGCAGAAGCCGTCGTGGTGCTTCGTCGTGAAGATAAAATAGCGGAAGCCGACGCGCGCGGCGAAGTCCGCCCACTCGTGCGGCTGGAAGCGCAGCGGATTGAACGACCGGTTCAGGTCGAAATACTGCCTGCGGAACAGCTCCGCGTCCGGCTCCCACGTGTAATCCTTGCGCGCCCAGTCCGCGTCGCCGTCCGACAGCGGCCAGCTTTCGCAGATTCCCAGCTCCGAATACGGCCCCCAGTGCACCATCAGCGCCAGCTTCTGATCCCGGAACCACTCCAACCTCTCGCGCACCGCCGCTTCCTTCGGCACGACGTACGCGTCTTCCTCCGAATGATTGATAATGTCCCCGCGCAGAGCCTCGATCAATTCAGACACGCCGTATCCTCCTTCGTCCGTTTCGTTCTTCCATTCTAACATATTTTTCCGTGTTCCGCTACCGGTTTGGAAACGAAAAATCCGTCTTTGAAAAACAGATTCCGTTTTTCAAAGACGGGAATACGTCTGCCCTATTTCCATTCAAAGCGCTCGCACAAAAGTGTTGTGCCCTCGTGGGTTACGGTGAGGACGCCCGGGCCGGTTTCGGCCTGGCGGGTCTGGCCGTCGGCGGTCACACGGGCGATGCCCGCGGCGACCTCGGCGGCGTATTCGGCGTGGCGCGGCAGGATGGCCGTGTCGCCTTCCCGCGTGCGCACCACCAGCCGCTCGGCTTCGCCGTCAAACGCGGTGCGCTGCGGCGTGACGATTTTCAGGTGAAACCCATTCACGGCTTACTTCCCCGCTTTCCTGAGCACGTCATCGATGCCGCCCGCGAAGAGGAACGCGCTTTCCGGAATATCGTCATGCTTGCCCTCGATGATCTCGCGGAAGCCGCGCAGCGTCTCGGCGATGGGCACATAGCGTCCCTCCATGCCGGTGTACTGCTCGGCGACGGAGAACGGCTGGCTCAGGAAGCGCTGCACCTTGCGGGCACGGGCAACGGTCAGCTTGTCCTCCTCGGACAGCTCGTCCATGCCCATGATGGCGATAATGTCCTGTAATTCCTTGTAGCGCTGCAGAATGCTCTGCACGCCGCGAGCGATTTCGTAGTGCTCTTTTCCGACGATCTCCGGCGCGAGGATGCGGCTGGTGGAATCCAGCGGATCCACGGCGGGATAGATGCCCAGCGACGATATGGCGCGGCTGAGCACCGTCGTCGCGTCCAGATGCGCGAACGTCGTGGCCGGCGCGGGGTCGGTCAGGTCGTCCGCCGGAACGTACACGGCCTGAATGGACGTGATCGAGCCCTTGCGGGTGGAGGTGATTCGCTCCTGCAGCGCACCCATTTCGGTCGCCAGCGTCGGCTGATAGCCGACGGCGCTGGGCATACGCCCAAGCAATGCGGAAACCTCGCTGCCCGCCTGCGTGAAGCGGTAGATGTTGTCGATGAACAGAAGTACGTCCTGCTGCTCTTCGTCGCGGAAATACTCCGCCATCGTCAGACCGGACAGCGCCACGCGCATGCGCGCTCCCGGCGGCTCATTCATCTGTCCGTACACGAGCGCGGTCTTGCCGAGCACGCCGGACTCCTTCATTTCATTGTACAGATCGTTGCCCTCGCGGGTACGCTCGCCCACGCCCGCAAACACGCTGATGCCGCCGTGCCGACGGGCGATGTTGTTGATCAGCTCCATGATGATGACTGTCTTGCCCACGCCCGCGCCGCCGAACAGGCCGACCTTGCCGCCCTTGGCGTAGGGCGCGATCAGGTCGATGACCTTGATGCCGGTTTCGAGGATTTCCGTGGACGTCTGCTGCTCGTCATACGGCGGCGGCAGACGGTGAATCGGCCATTTTTCCGCGGTATCCGGCGCGCTCATGCCGTCAATCGGCTCGCCGAGCAGATTGAACATGCGTCCCAAGCATTTATCGCCCACCGGCACCTCAATCGGAGAACCGGTATCGACGCACGCCGCGCCGCGCGCGAGTCCGTCCGTTGAATTCATGGAGATCAGGCGCGCCACGTTGTCGCCGACGTGCTGCGCGACCTCCATCACCAGCGTTTTCCCGTTCACCTCGGTAGTGACGGCGTTTCGCATGGCGGGCAGCTGCCCGTCCGCAAATTTCACGTCCACGACAGGCCCGATCACCTGCACGACGATGCCCGTATTCATGCCCTTCATCCTTCCTGATTCTCCGCGCCCGCGACAATCTCGGTCAGCTCCTGCGTGATCGCACCCTGCCGCGCGCGGTTGTATTGAAGCTTCAGCCGGTCGATCATCTGTCCGGCGTTGCGGGTCGCGCTGTCCATGGCCATGCGCCGCGCCGCGGTTTCGCACAGGAACGCTTCCCGCGCCGCCGCGTACAGCATGCCGGTCAGTGCCGTTTTGACCGCCGCGTCGAAAATCCCCTCCGGAGCCGGTTCAAAGACCATCTGCTCCTTGGGCGCGGGCTCGGTTCCCTTTTCAAGGGGAAGCAGCCTTGTAACGGCCGGCTCCTGCGAAAGCATCGAGCGGAACTTGGTATGCACCAGCTCCACGCGCGTCCAGCGGCCGTCCCGATAGCCCGCAATCGCCAGCTCCGCGGCGCGTTCCGCCGCGCCGGTATCAAACGCCTCCACGCGCGCGAACGCGTCGTCCGCAATTTCCGCGCCGCTCGCCGCAAGGCTTTCCATTGCCTTCCGGCCGACCGGCAGACATACGCACGCGCCCGACCGCATTTGCTCCGCCGTCAAACGCAGAACGCCGCTGTTGTAGCCGCCCGCCAGTCCGCGGTCGCCCGCGATCACGATCAGAAGCGTTTTGCCTTCCTTCTCATCCTGTAAAAACGCGCTTTTCGTGCCCGGCGGTGCGTAGCGCGCCAGCGTATCCAGCGTTTCCTTCGCCGCGGCGAAGAACGGACGGCTCGCGTCCCGTTTCTCTCGCGCGCGGCGAATGCGCGACGCAGCGACCAGCTGCATGGCGTGCGTCAGCTGCCGCGTGCTTTCCACGCTGCGGATGCGCGTTTTAATGTCCTTCATCGAAGCTCCAGCCATCAGTTACGCCCCCCGCCCGGCGAGGAAATCGTCCGTGAACCGGCAAATCGCCTCGTCCAGCTTCTGCCAGCCTTCGTCCGTCAGGCTGCCCGTTTCGCGAATCTCCTTCAGCAGCGGCTCATGCTGTGCGCGCATGCGCTCGTATAGCGCCCGCTCATATTCGCGTACGTTCGAAACCTTCACGTCCTTCAGCCGGTCGTTGACCACGGCATACAGGATGCACACCTGATCCTCTACCGCCACCGGCTCGTTTCGACCCTGCTTCAGCACCTCCACGATGCGCTCGCCCTGCTGAAGCCGCGCGCGGGTGTCCGCGTCCAGATCACTTCCAAACTGGGCAAACGCCTGCAGCTCGCGGTACTGGCTGTAGAGCAGCTTCAGCGTGCCCGCGACCTTCTTCATGGCCTTGATCTGCGCGTTGCCGCCGACGCGGGACACCGAAATGCCCGGGTTCACGGCGGGCATGATGCCCTCGTGGAACAGCTCGCTTTCCAGATATACCTGCCCGTCGGTGATGGAAATCACGTTTGTGGGAATATACGCGGATACGTCGCCCGCCTGCGTTTCGATGATTGGCAGCGCCGTAAGGCTTCCGCCGCCGTATTCCGGCGCGAGCCGCGCCGCGCGCTCCAGCAGACGGCTATGCAGGTAGAACACGTCGCCCGGATACGCCTCGCGTCCCGGCGGACGACGAATCAGAAGCGACAGCGCGCGGTACGCCACGGCATGCTTGCTCAGGTCGTCGTAGATAATCAGCACGTCCCGTCCCTTGTCCATGAAGTACTCGCCCATGGCGCAGCCGGAATACGGCGCGATATACTGCATCGGCGCGGATTCAGAGGCCGTCGCGGATACGACGATGGTGTAGTCCATCGCGCCCGCGCGGGTCAGCTGCTCCACCAGCTGCGCCACGGTAGACTGCTTCTGGCCGATGGCCACATACACGCAGATGACGTTTTTGCCCTTCTGGTTGATGATCGTGTCCGTCGCGATGGCCGTTTTTCCGGTCTGGCGGTCGCCGATGATCAGCTCGCGCTGACCGCGGCCAATGGGAATCATCGAATCGATCGCCTTGATGCCCGTCTGCAGCGGCACGCTGACGCTCTTTCGTTCGATGATGCCGGGCGCGTCGTGCTCCACGGGGCGCATCTCGGCGGCGTCCACCGGGCCCTTGCCGTCAATCGGCTCGCCCAGCGCGTTCAGCACGCGCCCGATCAGCTTTTCGCCCGCTGGAACGGAAACGACCCTGCCCGTGCGCTCGACGCGCGTACCCTCGGCCACGTCCCTGTCCTCGCCCAGCAGCGCGACGGCGACGCTGTTTTCCTCCAGATTCATCGCCATGCCGTAGCCGCCCGTGGCAAAATGCAGAAGCTCTCCGGCCACGCACCTGTCCAGCCCGGACACGCGCGCAATGCCGTCGCCCACGATCAGCACCGTGCCTGTGTCGGCCTCGGAGACCTTCGCTTCATAGTTTTTAATCTGCTCCCGTATGACGCGGGATATTTCTTCCGGCTTCAGCCGCATGATTTCGTCCTCCTGCCGTCAGGCGTCCGTGCGCAGCGCCTGTCCGATTTCGTCAATCCGGTTCCTGAGCGTGTTGTCATACGTGCGGCCCTCTACGTTCACTCGCACGCCGCCCAGCAGCGACGCGTCCGTCCGCGTCTCCAGAACAATGCTCTTCCCCGTGAGCGCCCTGAGCTTTTCGGTCAGCGCCGCGCGCTGCTCGTCCGTCAGCGGGCGGGCGGTAACCGCCTGCGCCACGGCGATTCCGTGATCCCGGTACTCGTTTTCCCGAAAGCGCTTCACGCACGCGGGAAACTCCCCCGCGCCGCCGCGCACCGCGAGCAGCTTCACAAAGCTCATCAGATACGGATGCACCCGCTCCCGAAGCGCCGCGTCAATGAGCCCCTCGCGCTCCTCCCGGGGCAGCGCGGGATTGCCAATCAGGGTCAGATACGCGGGTTCCGCGGCAAAGCACTCGTTCAGCGCCTCCGCTTCCTCCAGTATCCGCTCCTCAATCCCCTCGCTGCGCGCTAAGGAATACAGCGCGTCGCCGTATTCGGCGGCAAACTCCGTCACGGCTCATCACCCGCGCTTTTTATAAATTCTTCCACCAGCCGGTCGTGATCCTCGCGCGTAACCTCGCGCTCCACCACCTTACCGGCAATGTCCACGGCCATGTCGGCCAGCTCGTCCCTGGCTTCCCGCAGCGCCTTGCGCTTCTGAAGCTCGATGTCCTCCTCGGCGCGGCGACGCAGCTGCACGGCTTCATCGCGCGCGTCCTCCACGATCTCATCGCCCCGGCGGCGGGCGCTGTCCTGCGCCGCGACAATCAGCTCGTCGGCTTCCTTGCGCGCGCCGGACATGCGCTCGTCATACGCCTGCTTCAGCGCCTGCGCTTCCTTCTGCGCGTCCTCGGCCTTCTGATACATGCCGCCGATTTCCGCCTGCCGCTGCTCAAGCACCGCGTTCACAGGCTTGAACAGGAACTTTTTCAGAATCAGCATCACGATCAGCAGGTTGACGACCTCGAAAATCATCGTCCACGGCGTCAGGGATACAAATTCTTGAACCTCTCCCGGCATACTTCGTCACTCCCGTATATTAACCGAGCTTGCCGACCAGCGGGTTGACAAACAGCAGAATCAGCGCGATGACCAGCGAATAGATACCGGTCGTCTCCGCCATGGCGACGCCCAGAATCATCGTGGACGTGACCTCGCTCTTGCACTCCGGCTGGCGGCCGATGGCTTCCAGCGCCTTCGCGACGGCGTTGCCTTCACCGATACCAGGGCCGAGACCCGCGATCATCGCGAGACCCGCGCCAATCGCCGACGCGGCGAGCACGATTGCCTTCGACAGATACTTTACTTCTTCCATTCCCATTGAGATGACCCTCCCGTCTCTTTTTCCGTTTCGTTATTGCGCAGCCGCCGACACATACGCCATGGTCAGCATGCTGAAGATAAACGCCTGTATGCAGCTGGAAAAGATGTCAAAATACAGCGACAGCACCGCCGGCAGACCGACCTGGAAAAACGGAATGCTCGCCAGCGCGCCCGGCAGGAATTTGAATACCGCCGCCGACAGCGCGGACAGCGCCGCGTATACCAGCGCCGTAACCACCGTTCCGGAAGCGACGTTTCCGAAATGACGGAACGCCATCGAAATCGGCGTGGCGATTTCAGAAACGATGTTCATCGGCAGCATGACCACGATCGGCTCGGTATATCCCTTCAGATAGCCGAGGAAGCCGTTGGCACGGATCTTGTAATACGTGATCAGCACGAACACCATCAGCGACCAGCCGACCAGCGTGGACAGATCGCTCGTGGGCGCGTACAGCCCCACCATGCTCGACAGGCTGCACAGCGCTGACAGCGCCATAATCGCCGCAATCAGGGGCGGATAGTCGCGGAACGCCTCGCCCATATTCGTCTTCACAAGGCCGTTCACCTTCGTCACGATCCACTCGGCAACCATCTGCCGCTTCGTGCCCCCGCGCACCGTGAGCCCGCGCGTCAGGATGCGGCAGGCGATGAAGATCACGAGCATGATCAGCCACGTGTTCACCACCGTCTCCGTGATCACGACGCTGCCGAAGCGCACGAGAATTTTTGCGCCCGAAATTTCAATGTTGCTCATAAGGTCTCCTGTGTCTTATCCTGCTTCTTCTTTTTAAAGTGCTCAATCGCCGGTACGATCATCACGACGGCGCGCGGCGCAAGTAGCATCACCGCCGCCGCGACCCAGTTGAACACCGGCGCTTCCACCGCCACGATGAACACGGCGGCCATCAGAAGCAGCCGCAGAAGATAGCTCACGCGCATGCGCTTCTTCCCGCGCTTCTGGTCGGCGGCGCCCTCCTCGACGATGTGCTGTACCGTCAGCCCCAGAAGCAGGAAGCAGACGATCGCGCACGCGCCGCCCAGCAGCCCGCCAAGGACGATCGTGTAATCAAACGTTCCGGTAAGCAGCGCCACGGCGCAGACCAGCGCAAAGCACGCCAGCGTGCCCCACGCAATGCGCACGGTTTCCTTTTTTACCGCCGGTTGAATGGCCATATGCATCCTCCTCACAGCATCGTTTATTTGTATTATATCCAGCAAACTTTCAAAATCAAGGGATTTTCGGAACATTCAACTCAATTTGCAATTTGACAGTTTCGGCGTCATATTTTCATCTCTATTTCAACACTTAACAGAAAACGTCCAGATACTGACAGCTTCTTGGCGCAGAATAAAAAATCCCCGCGGGATGACGCATGCATCCCGCAGGGAAACGTCTCCTCTCCGAAACGCGGCTTCAGGCAAGGTTCCGCGTTATTTGGTCACGTCCATGGTCACGGCGCATTGCAGATACCCCGGCTTCAGTCCTCCGCGGACGGCGCCGAGATAATCCTTCCCCAGCATGTCGTAAAAGCTGCCGCTGACGTTCAGGTCGGGCAGCCGTCCGACCAGCTCGCCATCCTCCATCAGGTAGGCCATCTGTACGGGCGTGGCGAAATGGCCGTCGGGCGTAGCGTCGCCGCCGGAGGCCATCACGACGTACACCGCCCTGCCGGGCGCCAGCTCGCGAAGCGTCTGCGCGGTCGGATCCACATAAAACTGGTTGAAGCCCCGCGAGGGCACGCCGTCGTAGGCAGCCGCCGCCGTGCCGAGGTTGGGCAGACCGAACTGCTCCGCCGACTTCTTGGTGGTCAGCAGGCCGGTCAGCGTTCCCTTTTCAATCAGCGCGGGACGCAGACCGGGCGCGACGCAGCCCTCCTCGTCAAAGAAGCGAGCGCCGGGGTTCGTCGCGGGGTTCATGTCGTTTCGAAGGGAGAGATTGTCCGAGAACACCTTCTGACCCAGCTTGCCGCTGAGCAGCGACGCGCCCGAGACGTACATTTCGGCGACAAAATGCTGAAGGAACGTGCCAAACAGCCCATAGGCGGTCATCACCACGGGATACCGGCCGGGCTCGATGTCGGCCGGGGTATAAAACGCGTCGTATTCCTTTTTAAACTGAGCCAGCAGTCCGTCCTCGTCGAAGCAATTTCCCTCATAGGAAAGCCCGGTGTCGAACAGATTGCCCGAGCCGCGGTTCTGCGCCAGCAGACTGATGTCGATGCTGCGCCCGGAGCTGACCAGATGCCGTCCCTGCGAATTGCGATACTCCGCCCTTTCGTCGTTCAGGCTGATTTTGTTGGAAAAGGCAAACCGGGGGCACATCTCGCCCAGCCGATCCAGAAAGCGCTGCATGGTGGGAATGAACCTGGACACAGGGATGATTTCCTCGTCGTGCGCCTCTTCCCGCTCCAGCGCGCCGTCCAGCCTGCAGGGATAGGGAATGCCCAGCGCCAGCGCCTTGACGGCCTTCTTTTCCAGCGCGGCCTCGTCCGGCGTACCCAGACAGCCGGCCACGCCGATGCAGCCGTTTTCGTACACGCGAACGGTGCCGGTGGTTTCCTCCTGCTCGCGGAAGCTGTCAATCTTGCCGCCGGTCACGTTCAGGGTAACGGAGCGGCTGGTTTTCGTCAAAAACTCTTTTTCCATGGCGTTTTCACCTCACTGCACATTCATGGACGATACGCGGACATACGGGCCGCCGAAGCCCACGGGCAGACCCATCTGCTCCATTTTGCCGCAGCCGCCGGTTACGAACGACAGCATCTGCACGTCGCGCGTCAGGCCGTCGATCAGGCCAAGGGTCTCAAACACGGAGCCGGTCAGCACGCTGATCTGCACCGGCCGTCCGAGCTTGCCGTCCACAATCTCGTAGGCCAGGCTGGGCGCGATGGTAAAGGTGCTCATGCCGCTGCCGTGACGGATGGTCTTGATAAAATATCCCTTCCTGATGGGCGCAATCAGCTGATCGAAATCCAGATCGCCGCCCTCAATATACGTGTTGGTCATGCGAACGATGGGCTCGAAGCTGCAATCGATGGCGCGGGCGTTGCCCGTCAGCGCCTCGTCCAGCGCGGCGGCGGTCTGCGCGCTGTGCAGACGACCCGCCAGCACGCCATTCTGAATCAGATAGTTCTTGCGTGCCTTCGTTCCCTCGTCGTCATAGGGCACATAACCGCAGCCGGGCAGCTCGCCCCACTCGGCGATGGACAGGATGGGCGAGCCCACGTTTTTGCCCAGCTGCCACTCGTCCCGCATGGTTTCATCCGAAAGCATGAAATCCGATTCGGACTTGTGTCCGAAGGACTCGTGCGCGAACACGCCCGCCGCCTCCGGCGACAGCACTACGGGGTACTTGCCCGGCTCGACGGGCACGGAGTTCCTCATAAACGCCGTCTGCTCCGCCACGGCCGAACGGATTTCCTCCGTCAGCCCCTTCAGCTCGTCAAAGCGAATCGCGCCCTTCTGCCAGTGGCCGGAGAACTTCTTTTCGCCTTCCGTCATGCTGCAATAGAAGGACAGGCCGCATGTCTGGTAATCATACGTAATGTCCGCGCCCAGACTGGACTGGAAGTGGAACACGCTGCTGCGGTCGACATACGAGCCCTCGGGCATGGTTACGCACGCGTCCTCGGTCAGAAGCGGCAGATACGACCTGAGCAGCGCCTGCTTTTCCTCGGCCGGAACGTTCCGAACGGAAGCGTTCGTAAACTGCATCCGGCTGTCCCGGTTGCACTCGAAGCGGCGAACGACGGGGTCGTTCAGAATTTCCCCATTCGGCGTCGCGGCGGCGTACAGGCCGTCCAGCGTTTTCTGCAGGTGCGCCAGATCGGTCACGGACGCGTAGTACCACATCCGGCCGTCGTACACGCGCAGGAAGGCGCGGCGCTCCTCGCGGGTCTTCATCTCTTCCAGAACGCCCGCTTTATAGGAAATGGTCGTGCGGCTGCGATCCTCCGTCCGCACATCCGCGTAAAAGTCTTTTCTGAATTCAATCATTCAAGATGTTCCTCCTTTTCGCCCGGTCGAACGCATCTCTATATATATCATCATTGGGGGAAAAGTGATTTTTGCGCGCCTTCGTTCGCGATTCAGCAGCCAAGAAGCGGCAGATCCAGTTCAAACAGAATCTGATTGATCTCGATCACGTCGTAATGCCCCGTCCGGATGCAATATTCCACCACAATGTCCAGCTTGCTGCTGTGAGAAAGCGCGAAGCCCGCCCGCTCGAGCAGCGTGCGCGTTTCCGCGAGCGTCAGCCGCAGCGCGACGGCGAAGGCGAGCACCGTCGATTTTCCGGGGCGATAATCGGGATTGTTCCGAATCTTGCTGAACAGCCGCCGGTCGATGTTCGCCCGCTTGTAGCACTCCGCGTCCGTCATGTGCTTCTCGTCGATCATTCGAAGCAGCGTCTGCGAAAAGCCCTCGTCCACCTGTTCCAGCAAATCGTTCAGCGAAGCGGTTTCCTCCACGGGACATTCGTACATCACGCACTCGTCCGCCAGATTCTGGCGGCGCATGCGCTCCCACGCCGCGTCCGTGTGCTCGTCGACGTACACGTCGTCGATATACGCCTTCACCTCGTGGAACAGCTTGCCGCCGAGCTCGAACGCGTCCCTCGCGAACACGACGAGATACACCGTCATGTCGTTTTCCATCAGAAACGCCGCGATCGTCTCCACCGCCGCCTGCATCGCCTGCGCCTTCGGATAGCCGTACGCGCCGGCGGAAATCAGCGGAAACGCGACGGACTCGCACCCGTGCGCCTTCGCCAGCGCCAGCGAATTTCGATAGCAGGCGGCAAGCTGTGCGCGTTCTCCGTGCGTTCCGCCCCGCCAGACGGGGCCGACGGTGTGAATCACGTATCGGCACGGAAGGCGATAGCCGCCCGTCAGCTTCGCTTCGCCGGCTCTGCAGCCGCCCAGCGTCCGGCATTCCGCCAGAAGTTGCGGCCCGGCGGCGCGATGAATCGCTCCGTCCACGCCGCCCCCGCCCAGCAGGGTCGGATTCGCGGCGTTCACAATCGCGTCCACGGCCATTTTCGTAAGGTCGTTGCGGACGATTTCAAGGGGCATTCGTCTTCCTCCTTCCAAAATCCGTTATCGCGTCAGCGCGGCAATCGCTTCTTCCCCGGTGGCGGCGAAAAACACGTCGCGTCCCCGGTTGCTCTCCCGCATGAAATCCTTCAGCGGCTTGCTCGTGTAGCGCGAAAAGTCTCCGTATATCGCGATGCGGTCATCCTTTTCCCTCTTTTTCCAGCTTCTGCGCGAACGCCGCCAGCGCCGCGAGTCCGTCCCGCAGCGTCTGCGTATCGCTGGCGTAGCCGATGCGGAAGCAGCGCGGCTGCCCGAAGCAGTCGCCCGGCGTTACGAACACGCCGGTTTCCTCATACGCGCGGCGGCAGAATTCATAGGACGGCAGTTCAAAATCGTAATATACCAGCGCGGTCGTGCCCGCCTGCGGCTTCACATAATCGAAGCGTGGCTGGCTCCGCACCCACTCGTCCAGAATCGTCAGATTCTCGCGCACGATCTGCCGGTTGCGGGCGAGCATTTTTCCCGCGTGGCGAAGCGCGAGGGACGCGACCGCGTCGTCAAACATGCCGCAGCTGATCAGGTTGTAATCGCGGTGCGACAGGAACGCGCGCAGTGCCGCCCGGTCGTGCGTGGCAATCCAGCCCATGCGCAGCCCGGCCAGCGAAAACACCTTGGACATGCTGCTGACGGAAATGCCCCTCTCGTAAAGATCGACGATCGACGCGCACCAGCCGTCCGTCTGCGTCAGATGCCGGTACACCTCGTCGCACAGCACATACGCGCCCACGCCGCGCGCGATCTCGACGATCTCCTTCAGCATTTCCTCCGGCATCAGCGCGCCGGTCGGATTGTTGGGATTGTTGACGCAGATCAGCTTCGTTTCCGGCGTGACCAGCGCGCGCAGCTCGTCCATGTCGGACAGGAAGCCGTTTTCCCGCGTCAAGTGCAGAATCGCAACCTCCGCGCCGATCGATTCCGGAATGGAATACAGCTGCTGATAGGTCGGCATGATGCTCACCACGCGGTCGCCCGCGGAAATCAGCGAGCAGAACACATGGTGATTCGCGCCCGCCGCGCCGTGCGTCGGCACGATTTCGCCCGGCTGTATGGTGCGGTAAAGCCCGGCGATGCCCTCCCGCAATTCAGGCGAGCCCAGAATCGCGCCATAGGTCAGACGGCGCGCGCCGAAATCGGCAAGGAACGCTGCCCTGTCCTCGCCCGTGAGCGCGAACAGCTTGTCAAGAGACACCGAATCCACACAGGTTTCGGCGATGTTGTACCGCGCGCCATCCTCATATTCGTTCATCCACTCTTCCACGGCAAACGGCCGGATGTTCATACCCTTTTCTCCTTTGCGTACATGAAATGCTTTTCCCGGCCTTTTGGGACGCCGGAAACGCAAACGGCCCGTCGGCCGCCGCTTTCCCGAAGCTGATTATCGATCCTGACCAACCAGCTCGTTTTTCTTGTTTTCCAATGCCTGCGCGATGCCGTCGGTCTGCTTCTGCAATGCGTCCAGCAGACGATAGGCGTCCTGAACAGCCTTCAGACGGCGCTCGTGCGCGTCGCTGCGCGCCTTGTCCATCAGGTCTCTGGCTTCCGTGCGGGCGCGCTGCATAATCTCGCTTTCGCTGACCTTGCGGGCGGCGTAGTCGTCCGCCTGCCGCTTGGTCGCCTTCGCGCGCTCCTCTGCATCGGCCACCGTCGCCCTCGCGCGGCGCTGCGCGTTGTCGCCGATCGAGGCCGCCCGTTCGCTGGCCTCGTCCAGAATGGACTTCGCCTTCACGTTGGCGGTCGTCACCTTGGCCTGCGCCATGCTCTCGGCCTTTTCGAGAATGCGGTTCTTCTCTTCGTAGATTTTCCAGCCGTACTGGATCGCGTCGGGCAGATTGCGCTTCATATCGTCCAGAATCTTGAAGCACTCGTCCACATCCACCAGCTTTTTCGTGGTCAGCGGAACGTTCGTGCCGCTGCTCATTGCCTTTTCAAGATAGTCGAACAGCTGCATGAAGTACGTGGTATCGTTGGGCTCGTCGTCCTCGTCTTCCTCCTCGCCCTCTTCCTCGTCCTCATATTCCTCTTCTTCCTCGCCGTCCGTCTCCTCGTCGTCGTAGTCGTAGGATTCCTCGTCCGCGTCTGCGCCGTAATCCTCTTCCTCGGCCTCGGGCGTCGTCTGCGTCTCGTCCTGCGGATCGTACTCGTCTTCCTCATGAAGCCGCGCGTCGCGCTCCTGTTCCATGCCTTCCACTCCTTTAGCCGGCGCTGAACCAACGCCTGATGTCATTTCGTATCGGTTCGGGAACCATCCCGTCAAGGCTGCCGCCGTGCCGCGCCACGTCCACCACGATGGTGGACGAAATCGCCCGATGCTCGGGTCTGGCCGGCAGGAAGATCGTGTCGATGCCCGTGAGCATGCGGTTCACGTCCGCCGCCTGCAGCTCGTATTCCATATCCGTCACATTGCGGACGCCGCGCACCAGCACGCCCGCGCCCAGCTTCTTCGCCAGCTCCGCGGTCAGTCCCGTGCCCCACACGACCTCCACATTGTCAAGCCCCGCCGCGGCGCGGCGAAGCATTTCGCATCGCTCCTCCGCCGACAGAAGGTATTTCTTCTCCGGGTTGACCATCACCGCAACCACCACGCGCTCAAACATGCATGCCGCGCGGCGAATCACGTCCAGATGGCCGTTCGTCGGCGGGTGAAAGCTGCCCGCAAACAGCGCGATCATGTCTCTCCCCTCGCCCTCACAAAATCGATCACCGTATCGCGATACGCGCGGGAATCGAAAATCTCAAATCCGTCCGGCAGGGACAGCGCCGCGTCCTTCCGCCGTTCCAGCACGATCACCGCGTCCTCCGAAAGCATCCCGCCGTCCTTCAGCATGCGCACGCTCTCGGCATACGCTTCCGCCATCCGGTACGGAGGATCGAGGAACACCAGATCGAACCGCTGGCCCGCCAGCGCCCGAAGCGACTGCCGGTAATCGGCGCGAAGAATCCGCGCGCGGGACGGCTTTTCGTCCTTCAGCACCGCTTCCGCGTTGCGCTCAATGGCGCGAATCGCCGCGGGCGACACATCCGCAATCGCGGCAAACGCCGCGCCCCGGCTCAGCGCCTCCAGCGCCAGCGCGCCGGTGCCGCCGAACAGATCCAGCACGTGTGCCCCATACAGGCGCGCGCTCAGAATGTTGAACAGGGACTCGCGCGTGCGATCCGCCGTCGGACGCGTATCCATGCCCTCCGGCGCAAACAGCCTTCGACCGCGAGCGTCGCCGCCGATGATTCGCAAGTCGCATCACTCCGTAAAAATTATACCATGCTATTGCAACACTTGCAATAGATTTATCACATTTAACGAGCTGTCCGCCTTAGGGCAGCGGCGCGCAAATGAGGCAGGCGGCCGGCGAGTGGATTTTTCGTCGGACGCAAATGCAAATTCCGAAGGTAAATCGAGGAATTTGCATGCCGCAGAGGACGGAAAAGACGTCGCCCGACGTGCCGCCGAATTGTGCGATGGCGCCTCAGACCTCCGGCTTGACCTGCTTCGGCTGACGCGCGCGGCCGAACACCTTCAGCTTCTTTTTCTTGCGGCGGGAGCCCTTCGCGATGTCGTCCATCTTCTTCTTGTGCATTCTGGGGCCCTGCATATAGCCGATCATCATCGCCAGCGGCGAAAGGAACGCGGCCGGGATGTACAGAATGCGCATCGTGGTGAGATAGCTGAGATCATACGCCACGGCGTAGGTCTGAACCTCAGAGAGCTTTCCGACCAGACCGGCAAAGTCGATGCCGCCGCGGTTCAGCGCGCCGAACACCGTCGTCGCCGCCGTCTCCGCGCCCGCGTAGTCCACGCCCACCATGCCCGCGAGCAGGCGGGTCAGCCACGCGACGGGGAAGAACACGATGCGGGTCACCGCGCCGAGCACGGTTTCACCCACCGCGTTCGGGTCGGCCAGCAGCAGGTTGACCACCGCCAGCGCCGCCAGCGGGAGCGCGGTAATCAGGAACGCCTTCACCGCGTTCACAGGCGCGTACACCTGCTTTTTCATGCGATCATCGGCCTGCTTGCCCTCGGCTTCAAGGCGCTGAATCGTCGCCGTCATCGTGCAGGCGCGCTCGCCGCGATCCGCGCCGTCGGCGTACTGCATCACAAGAAACGCGAAATACACGGCCGCGCCGAGCAGGCAGCCGAGCCACGCGGAGCCCACAAACGCCACAAGCGCGACCAGAAGCGCCGCCGTCAGGTGAACTACGATGTTTTTCTTGACCATTCCCCACGTATTGTTCATACTGTTCCTCCGATCGTTTCCTCGTTATGCAAACCGCCGCGCCACGCGCTGCGAAAAGCCCAACATGATCTCGTACGGGATTGTCTCCGCCAGCCGCGCCAGTTCGTCCGGCGTAATCCGTTCGCCGCCCTGCGCGCCCAGCAGAACCACTTCGCTCTCCGGCGTGATCTCGCCCGCGTCCGTCACGTCCGCCATCATCATGTCCATGCAGATGTTGCCAATCACCGGCGCGCGGCGGCCGTTCACGAGCACGTCCGCCCGCCCGCTCAGGATGCGCGGATAGCCGTCGCCATAGCCGCAGGGAATCGTCATCACCCGCGTGCGCCGCGCCGCGCGAAACGCGCGCGAATAGCCGACGGTCTCCCCCGCCTCGATTTCGCACACGCGCAGGGGATGCGTTCGAAGCGTCTGCGCCGGGCGCACCGCGCCGTCCAGCGCCTTCACGCCGGTTCCATACAGCGCAATGCCAAGCCGCACCATGTCCAGCTGATACGCCTCGTCCAGCATCGCCGTGCTCGCCGCCGCGTGCCGTACGGGCGCAAACCCCGCCGCACGCACGGCCGCGCACGCCGCTTCAAAGCGCTCAAACTGCGCCCGCGTGAACGCCGCGTCGCCGTCGGCAAAGCAGAAATGCGTGAACATGCCGCTCATATGTACGTGCGGCGCATGCTCCCACGCCTTCAGAAGCGCGTCCAGCTCGCCCGCGCCGCGCACGCCCAGCCGCGTCATTCCGGTGTCGACCTTCAGCTGCGCCTTCGCCTGCCTGCCCTGCCGGGCAGCCGCCCGTTCCAGCATGGCAAGGCCTCTCGCGTCGTCCACCGCCTGCGCCAGCGCAAGGGCCACGCTTTCCTCCGCGCCGTCCGCGTCGGTCAGCCCCAGCACGAGGATCTCGCCCTTCACGCCGGCTTCCCGCAGCACGCGCCCTTCCTCGGGCGTGGCCACGGCGAACGCATCCGCAAGGCGCTCGCTTTCCAGCGCCCGCGAAAGCTCGGCGGCTCCGTGCCCGTAGGCGTCCGCCTTTACAACCGCGCAGATTTTCACATTCTCCGGCACGCGCCCGCGAACCGCTCGCGCGTTTTCAAGCAGGGCTTTCATGGAGATGACCAGTTCCAATCGCTTCAAAGCGCCTCGACCTCGTCCTTGCTCAGCGTCTTCACGCCCTTTTCCTCGCACAGACGCTCCGCCCGGCCGATGTCGGACAGACGGAAGATAATCAGCGCGTTATACCCGGAATTGCGCACAAAGGAATACAGGTATTCCACCGAAATATCCTCGTGCTCCATCATCCTGAGCACCTCGGCCAGACCGTTGGGACGGTCGGGCACACAGACCACCAGCACCTCGGTGATGCGCACGGTGTAGCCCGCGGCGCGCAGAATGCGCACGCCCTCCTCGGCGTTGGACACGATCAGGCGGCAGATGCCGAAATTGTCCGTCTCCGCAATGGACAGCGCCAGCATGTTGATGCCGCTGCCGCCCAGCAGCTGCGCCATCGCCGCAAGGCTGCCCTTTCGGTTCTCCAAAAACACGGATAGCTGTTTGACTCGCACGGGTAACTCCGCCTCCTTCACAGATTTCTCTTATCAATCACGCGTTTGGCCTTGCCCTCGAACCTCGGAATCGTGCCCGGGCCGACCAGCGTAATCAGCGCCTTGATGCCTGCGACCGACTTGATGCGCTCGCCAATGATTCGCTTGATTTCTTCCAGCTTGCCCAGCGAGTCGGCGAACATGTCGTCGGTTACCTCCACCTGAATTTCCAGC
Organism: Clostridiales bacterium; assembly: GCA_004556395.1. Taxonomy (GTDB): domain Bacteria; phylum Bacillota; class Clostridia; order Christensenellales; family Aristaeellaceae; genus SFHK01. The sequence goes on along the minus strand of SFHK01000026.1, from coordinate 2,576 downwards.
GAATCGGTGGCGTTCTGCCGGTCGACGACCAGCAGATAGTGCGGCGCTACGCCCTGCACGCCCACCAGCACGCTTTCAATCTGGCTGGGAAACACGTTTACGCCGCGAATGACCAGCATATCGTCGGTGCGTCCCATCAGCCGCTCCATGCGAACCAGCGTGCGCCCGCACGCGCACTTCTCGTCGTGCAGACGGCAGATGTCGTGCGTGCGATAGCGGATCATCGGCATGCCTTCCTTGGTGATGGTGGTAAACACCAGCTCGCCCTTCTCGCCATACGGCAGCGCCTTTCCCGTCAGGGGATTGATGATCTCCGGAATCACGTGATCCTCATTCACGTGCATGCCATGCTTTTCCATGCACTCAAAGCTCACGCCCGGGCCCGCGATTTCGGTAAGCCCGTAAATGTCCAGCGCGTCCAGACCCAGCAGCCGCTCGATCTCGCCGCGCATTTCCTCCGTCCACGGCTCGGCGCCGAAGCAGCCGGCCTTCAGCTTCAGCTGCGAACGGTCAATGCGCATCTTTTCCAGCGTTTCGCCCAGATACAGCGCGTAGCTCGGCGTGCAGCACAGATGCGTCGTGCCCAGCTCCAGCATCATCATGATCTGGCGCTGCGTGTTGCCGCTGGACATCGGCACCGTCATTGCGCCGATGCGGCCCGCGCCCTGATGCGCGCCCAGACCGCCGGTGAACAGGCCGTAGCCGTAGCACACCTGCACGATGCTGTTCTCGTCCGCTCCGGCGGCGGTCAGCGTGCGCGCCATCATTTCCGTCCACGCGTCGATGTCGTTCTGCGTGTAGCCGGATACGATGGGCTTGCCGGTCGTGCCGCTGGAGCCCTGAATGCGCACAATGTCCTTTTTCGGCGCGGCGAACAGTCCGTAGGGGAACGTGTCGCGCAGATCCGTCTTTTCCATAAACGGCAGGTACTGAAGATCGTCGACGGTGCGGATATCCGCGGGCTTTACGCCCTTCTCGTCCATGCGCTCGCGATAGAGCGGCACGTTTTCATATTCCCGCTTCACCACGGCGCGCAGCCGCTCGCCCTGAAGCGCCCGAAGCCTTTCCCGGTCCATACATTCGACGTCGGAATTCCAGATTTTAGTCCTCATATCGTATTGCCCTTCCGATGAAAATAAGTAGCAGGCACCATTATCGATTTATTATAGCAAACAAAAGAGTCAAAAAGCAATACTTCACGTTGAAAATATGCAAATCAGGGAGGTTTTCCTGCATGTTTACCATTTTTATCCGGGCAATTCTGCTCTATATTCTGATGATCCTCGCCACCCGGTTCATGGGCAAGCGGCAGATGGGGCAATTTCAGCCCTACGAATTCGCGATGGCGCTGCTGGTGGCCAACCTGCTGGCAACGCCGATGGCCGACGTTAGCACCCCGCTTCTGCACGGCGTGATCCCCATCGCGGCGCTGCTGGCCGTGCACGGAATCATCGCGCTCGTGTGCATGAAGTCGGACGCCGCGCGGGCGTTCATCTCCGGAAAGCCCTCGATCGTCGTGTCCAAGGGCGTGATCAATCAGGCGGAAATGGAGCGGCTGTGCCTTACGCTGTCCGACCTGCTGGAGGGCTTCCGGCAGGCGGGCATTTCCGACCCTGCGGACGTCGGCTTCGCGGTCATGGAGGCCAACGGCACCATCACCGCCTTCCCGCGCTCCTCCATGCGCCCGCCCACGACGAAGGAAATAGGCGTCGACGCGGGCTACGAGGGCGTGCCGATGGCGCTGGTGATGGACGGGCACATCCAAAAGAGCAATCTGAGAAGCGCGCATCTGGACGAAGCGTGGCTGCGCGCGGCGCTGGCCGCCCACGGCTACGCGCCGGACAACATCTTTCTCGCCACGCTGGATACGCAGGGTATCCTGACCGTGCAGGTGAAAAACGGCGGCATTTTCCAGACGGAAGCGCTGGACGCGAGCGAGGTGGCGTGGTAATGAAGCAGAGACTCGTGATTGTCATCCTCATGACGGCGTTTTCGCTGGCGCTGTGCCTGTTTTCGCTGTTCTACGTGCGCAGCTCCATGGCCGCGCTGGCTGAGCTTCGCCTGACCCTGGAAGAACAGGCGGACGCAGGACAGACGGACGAAGCGCAGGCGACCATCGCGCGGATGCTCAACGAGATTCAGGCGCACGGGCGCTGGCTTGAAGTTCTCGCGCCGCACGACGACCTGCACGAAATGCGCATGCAGCTCACCGAAGCGGGAACCTGCCTGTCCATCGGCGACGACGACGGCTACCGCGAATCCATCCGCCTGTTCAACGAACTGCTCGACCACCTGAAAACCCACGAGGAGCCCAGCCTGTCAAACATTCTCTGAGAACGCCCGCTCCGGGTATCCGTCGATTTTCCCGTCCGGATGCCCGGAGCCGGTCTCCGTTCAGCCCATTTCCGACGTAATCTCCACCAGCCGGTTATATTTCGCCACCCGCTCGCCGCGAACGGGCGCGCCGGCTTTCAGTTCCTCCGCGCGCACGGCGACGGCAAGGTCGGCGATGAAATCGTCCGTCGTTTCGCCGCGCTCGGACGATTCCGGCCTTCAGCGATCTTCCAAAGCAATCT
>SFHK01000025.1 GCA_004556395.1 Clostridiales bacterium | reverse complement strand
AACAAAGAAAGCGAGGGAGAACCATGAACACCAATCAAGAGGACAGCATCCGGCGCGCACGCATGGAAGCGCTGGCCGACAAGCAGCGCTCCGAGCTGCCCGACGTGCAGGCGGCTGCGCTTCAGGCGGCCATTGACGCTGAGGACGCGGACACCGCCGCCGAAATCGCACGGGCCATCCGCAACCGGCTGCTGAAGGACAGCGACGCCGAGATGGCGCTGGACAGGCTGGGCCTGCAAGTGCCCAGCGGGGCGACATTTACGGCATGGCTTTCCTTCCTGCGCGCGCTGGGCGAGGCGCTGGTGGGCAGCTGGGCGGAATACCGGCAGATGCTGCGCGACCTGCCACAGCAGGAAGGCTGGCCGCTGGCCATCCAGTGGCCCACGGCACCGGGCAGTGAGGAAGATGGCGAACGGCTGCATGAGCAACCTTGAAGTGATATGCCGCCTGTGTGACCTGCTGGACAGGGCGCAGCAGATCATCCGCCAGCAGGCGGAGCTGTTAAGCATGCACGGCGTGGAAACGGACGACAAGGCGCTGGAACGGCAGCGCGGCGAGCTGCTGGCAGAAATCGAACGCAGTACATGACAGTTGTTAAAAATGGAAGGGTGGTGGAGGCTATGCCAAATGTGGTGGTTGGTTCGGCGCGTATCGATGAGCGTGGAAGGATCAGTGGGGGCAAGGCAGGCGACCAAACGGGAAAGGAAGTCAGCACCCAATCGTGGTATAAACACAAAAAGGGCTGGCGCGTGCTGAGATGCAAAAGCGCAGACAAGGCCGAGAAAATCGCGCGTGCCATGCAGGCGGCCTGCGACAACGCAAACATCGGCTATGACCAGTATCAGAGGGACTCTTTGTATAACGCCGCCAAAGGCGTAGATTTTGACCCCGTGCGGGTCGAAACGCCCTGCGAGACGGACTGCTCGGCACTTGTGCGCGTGTGTCTGGCCTATGCGGGGATTCTGGTGGAAAACTTTCGCACTTCAAATGAAGCGAGCGTCCTTTTGCGCTCCGGCGAGTTCATCGAGCTGAAGGAGGGGCGCTATACCGACCAGAGCGCCTATCTGCGCCGCGGCGACATCCTCGTAACCCGCACGCAGGGACACACGGTCGTCGTGCTGTCGGACGGCGCCAAGGCGGAGACGGCGGCGGATGACGTGGAGACGGAGGCGCGCACGACGCTCAAGCGCGGCATGCGCGGCGAGGATGTGCGCAAGCTGCAAATGCGGCTGATGGAGCTGGGCTACAGCCTGCCAAAGTACGGAGCAGACGGCGAATACGGCAAGGAAACCGTTGAGGCCGTCAAGACGTTCCAGCTTGACCGCGGCTTGACCGCGGACGGGATCGCCGGAGAGGCGACGCTGGCGGCGCTGAATGCGGGTCAGGATAACACCTACACCGTGACGCTGCACGGAGTGCCCGAGGCGAAGGCCATCGCGCTGATCAGCCTGTATAACGGCGAAATCCACGGCGCGCTGGGCTGAAGGGGGAATGAAGGATGACAGAAGCGGTGATCGCCGCGCTGATTGCAGCGGCAGCCAGCATCGTAAGCAACATCATTCTAAGCCGGAGGCAGGCGGCGGAGATGGATCACAAGCTGGAGGTACGCCAAGCGATCACAGACACAAAAATCGACGAGCTAACACGCGAAGTGCGCGAGCACAATAACTTCGCGCGACGTGTTCCCGTGCTGGAAGAGCAGATCAAGGTTGCGAATCATCGCATCAGCGACCTTGAGGACTTTCACAGGCCAAAGGAATGAAGGGAGAAAAAATGATGGATATGAGCTTTTTTGACTGGAGCGATCTCGGAACCTTTGCAGGCGCGTTGGCAGCGGTGGTATTGCTGACGGAGCTGACCAAGAGCTTGCCTGGCATCCGCCGCATCCCGACCCAGCTTTTTAGCTGGCTGCTGGCGTGCGGCATATTGATCCTCGCCGCGTGGTTTACCGGCACGCTCAGCGCCCAGAGCGCCGCGCTCACCGTGCTGAACGGCGCAATGGTATCTCTGGCCGCCAACGGCGGCTATGCCGCGCTGAAGCGCGTCCTGCCCGGCTCGGACGATGCGAAGAACCCGCGAGAGGAAGAACAGACGCCCGACGCGTGATCGAAAGGCGAAGACCATTCCTCTCAATGCGCAGAGCAATTTCGGCTCTGCGCACTCTTTTTTTGTTGCTTTTTGGGAAAAACACTTCGATCGTGGGGATGAAAACCTCCCCTTCCCACAAACATTTGTTGGACGCGAAAAGGGAATAGCGGAACGAGACTTCAGGGCGCCGGAAATGGCGCTCTTAGCCTGCCAAAAAGGCAGCGATGGAATGTGGTGTATCGAAAGCTGTCATCATGCTGGTGGTGCTGCTGTCCGTACAGATGGACGGCGTGATCGGCGGCAAGATCATGTTACATCGCCAACGAGGGGCGGTCTATTCTGGAAAACTGCGCGCTGAAGGCCAAGGGCAGCGATGCGGGCCAGTCGGACGAAGGCGGAAATGAAAACCCGTAATATTCGGCATAAGCACCCGCGGTGCGGCGTCAAAAGAGATCTTCACATCAAGAAAACCGCGAACCAGGGCGGCGTTATTCCTGAGATTGTACGGGAATAGCGCCGCCTTTTTTGTCGTTTCTACGGCGTTTTTTACAGCAGCGGGACAGGAATCCTACCCGTGCGTTGCTAAAATCGCTTACAGAGGCGCACAGGAAGAGCCTGTGCAGGTTTGCGGCGCGGGGGAGGGAAGTAATAGGCGACGGCAAACGAACGCAGGATGGGCGCGCAGCGCCTGCATGCGGTGCAGCGTGGCCGCTTGCGGCCATCGGCGGCGCGGAGCGCGGAAGCGCCGGACAGGCGCGCACCATCACCGATGCCATGCAAACAAACGCCATTAATGGAGGGAGCGGGCAACGCGGATATTGGAAGCAGTCTTTTTTTTATTTTACGCTGCACTTTTATCAAAAAGATTTCGCGCGAGATCATCAGAAAAACAGATCGGGACGCGTGCGGCTAACACCATCCCCCCCTATCTTCGATTTCGATCATGGGGGTTGCGAACACCGGCAGGGGGCCAAGCGTTAATAGCGCGTGGCCAGAATTTTCAGGGGGGCTACCCCATGACCTAACACTTTATTTTCTTCATAACAGTTAGAATAATAAAGTGTTAGGCATGACCATGGAGCCGCCTATAATGTAGCAATCTGACGGCCTAACAGGTATTACAGAAATTACAGTTTATTTTACATAGGCTTTATTTTTCGCTGGGCCATGCCGCCGAAATCGGCACGGGCTGGGGCGGAGAATTGGGGGAAAAATTGGGGGGAAATACCCGAAACACGGCATAAAAACGGCGCTGCAAACCAACAGAATTGTGGAAAACCTGTGGAGAAATCAGCAAAATTGCGCTTTCTGATAGCGGCGAGTTTGTCAGCGCCCTTCGGGACCAAAAGGTCGCAGGTTCAAATCCTGTCACCTCGATGGAAGCTCCTGTGAACGACAGCGATGTCGGTTTACAGGAGTTTTTCTGTGCACATATCTTTGTTGGAGTGTAACATGATTTCTGTAATCGGTCAAATCAGGGGAGAGGACTATAAGCGGATCGCGGGCGCGGGTTTGTTAGTGGGAGATATGCTTGAAGTTGCCCAGCGTCTGGTTCACGTTTGACACGCACGCGAAGGTGTCCGGGAAGCGGCTGATGATTTCCATAAACCGGGTGAACTGGTGCTTATTGATGACGCAGATGAGCATCGTCTTGGGCTGGCCGCTGTAGCCGCCGGTGGCGGAGAGGATAGTGACGCTGTGGCGCAGCTCGCGAATCAGCATTTCAGTGACCTCCTGCGGATGGGAGGAGATCATTTCGATCTTCAGCGCCTGTTCGCCGCCCTGAATGATCTTGTCGCTCACGAGGGAGGTGACATAGCTGTACAGGATGCAGAGGATGACGGGCTCCACGTTGAAATCATATACGAAGTAGGAAACCAGCGCCACGATGGTGTTGAAGTAGAAGATTACGCGCATCAACGAATATTCCGGGCGCTTTTTATGCATATAGGCCGCGAGAAAGTCGGTGCCGCCGGTGCTGCCGCCGCGGCGCACCGTCGCGCCGTAGATCAGGCCGTTGATCGTGCCGGAAGCGATGGGGGCGAGAATCGTGCTGCGGCCGTCGTTCGTGTGGTAGATAAACCGGCTTACGTCGATGACATTGTTTTGCAGAAGCAGCAGAAAGCCGGAGAACGAGAGGGTAAAGATGAAGGTTTTTACGGTGAAGGCGCGGTCGACATAGAAGAACGCGAAGATCGCCAGCGGGACGTTGATGATCAGCGACATGTAGCCGATGCTGAAATGGAACAGGTACTGAACCATCGTGGCGATACCGTTGATGCCGGCCGGCGCGAAGGCGTTCTGCAGAATGAAAATCTGGTAGTTGACGGCCATGGCCATTGCGAGAACGACCATCAGGGCGCAGTCAGGCAGCGTGAGCCTCGATTGCTTCGTGGACATGAGAAGAATCCCTCCCGTTTTGTTGAGCAGCGATATTATACGCGCTCAATGTAAACGTGCAGGGATTCTTGCATTTTATTTTGGAAACGCCCAGCGTTTATGGATCGGAGCTCTTTTCCGTCAGGTCGTCGCAGGTCGTCCACCAGCCGCGGTTCTGGTCGCCGATCCAGCGGTAGCCCTCAAGCCCGGCCGGCGGCTCGGGGGAGTAGACCATTGGAATCGCGTAGCACACGCCGGTCACCTCGCCGTTTTCCGCGCGGATGCCGACGGCGCAGTGGTCGATGCCGGTTTCCTCGGCCATCGCGGCGCGCACGAACACGTAGCCGTCCACCGAGAGCGGCTCATACGGCGGCTGCGTGAGGAAAAGCACGCGCAGGCTCTCCACGTCCGACGGCCACGGCTTCGTGATGTCCAGATCGAGCTGCGCGCCCGCCGGGAGCGGCTTCGTCTCCGGCGCGGCTTCGGGCGTCGATTCGGAAACGCTTTCCGGTTCGGTTGCTTCTTCCGTCTGCGGGGCGGCCTGCGTTTCCGGAGCGGGAACGCTTTCCGTCTGGTTCTGCGCTTCCGGCTGCGCGGGCGAAAGCGAATAGGCCTCCTCCAGCGCGCGCTGAATCGCCGTCCAGTCCATTGGACGAGAGCCGTTTATGTAGCCGTACAATACGGGGGTCACGCGATCGTCCGCAAGGCGCGATACGACCAGCGCCGTTTCCTCGTTCAGATCCAATCCTGCCAGGTTACGCGGGTCAAAGGAGGCGAAAAGGCCCCTCTGGCCGCGTCCGTCCTCGCGCAGGGTTCCCATCGTTCGAGCCGTCCATTTGCCGCCGCGCGGCCCGAGCATGGCCGCGGTCAGCACCTCGCCGGAGCGGCTGCCGCCCACGGTGAAGTCCAGCGTGCCGCTCAGCACGCGCCTTTCCAGCCGGGCATGCCCGCTGTATCCCTTCTCAAGCCCGCGAAGCATGATCAGTGAACGTCTGTATTCCTGATTTGCCATGCCTTTCGCCTCCCTCCCGCTGAGTCTATGTATGCGGCCCGTCCGATATGCGGGAGCGGGCGGCCATGTCGTGCCGCCGCATGATGCCCGCCAGCACGCCGCCCGGCCTTTGCGTGCGCGACGCGAAGGAAACCACCGGCCGCGTGCCCGGACGGCAGATTTCCGTGTCGGCGCGCGGCTTCCGCGCGGACAGATTCCCGTCCGCCGTTCGAATCAGCTGCGAAAGATTGCCCATGAATGCGTCCCTCCCAAGCGTGTTTTCACCGCAGAATATGCGCGTTCGGCGGCGGAGGTGCGGCTAAGAAATTACAGAAGTATGACAGAGTTTACAAATTTTCTTAGATTTTATGTTCTTGAGGACTTGCCAAGGCGTGATTTTATGGTATAATGATAGAGCAGTCTGGAGGCCGGTATTCGCGTTTGGCGCAATACCGGCGCAGGTATACGATTTCTTTCGGCCCTTCCCGGCTGGAAGGGGCCGGAATTCCGACGCGGCACGCGTGCGTGCCGCTTTGAGAGGCGGTTTACAAATGGCAAGAGAAAACCGGAGAACGTCCACGGATATGAGCTTTGACGAATTCAAGCGGCTGCACGACGAGCAAAAGCGCCGTCAGGCTCAGAAGATGGGAACGCCCGCGCAGAGACCCGCGCCCGTCGTGGCTGCGCCCGCGGCAAAGCCCGCGCCGAAAAAGCGCGTGCGTCCGCGCCCGGCGCCCGTGGAAACCACCGACTGGACGCAGATGGACGACGCGGCCGAGGGCGATGTGGAGTCGCGCCGCGAGCGCCGTCTGAAAAACGCCATGGCCGCCGCGCAGGCGGCGGTGGAGAAGCCGGAGGAAGCGTCGAAGCCGCGCCGCGCTATGAGGGCGGAGCAGGAGGAAGAAGAACGCGAGGCGGTCTACGACTCCGAAGAGGAAGAGACGGACGATGAAATCCTCGATGAGGACGAGCCGGAAGCCGAAGAAACGGAAGAAGAGGAAGAAGGCCCGTTCGCGCTAGTTCTGCGTCTGGGCGCGCGTCTGAAGGAAAAGCTCGCCGGCCACAAGGGCGAAGCCGCGGATGACGAGGACGCGGACGACGAGGAAGCGTACGACGAAGACGAGGAAGCCGGAGAAGAAGACGGCGAAGCCGCGGACGAGGACGCGGAAGGCGAAGCGGACGAAGCGCCCGCCGCCGAAGCGAAGCAGCCCGCGTTCAAGCGTCTCGGTTCGCTTTTCAAGCGTCAGAAGGAAGAAGAGGAAAACTGGGACGACGACCTGGAGGGCGGCGACGAGAACGTGTTCGAGCCCGACGAGGAGTCGGAGGATTCTTCAGAGGATACGGAAGAAGTGGATTCTCAGCCGGCCGAGGAGCCCGCGCAGGCGGCGGTCGATCTTCCGGATGAAGAGCCCGTCGCGCGCCGCGCGCAGGTGGCGTATGAGCCGGAGGAGAAGCCGGAAGCGGACGTTGTGGAGGAAGACAGCGAGTCGGTCGATCCGGACGACGACGGGGAAGAAGCCAACGATGGGGAAGAGGACGAGGACGAAGAAGAGGATGAGCCGAAGGAGCGCTTCAGCTTCGGCGGCATGCTCAAGCGTTTCCTGAACTTCCGCAAGGGCGAGTCGGACGAGGACTACGACGAAGACGAGGAATACGAAGAGGACGAGGACGCGGAGGACGATGAATCCGACGAGGAAAACGGAGACGTCGACGACGCGGACGAGCCGGATAACGTGCAGGAGGATGAACCCGCCGGGGAAACGGTGACAGCCGAGGCCAAGGTGGAGCAGGATGCGCAGGACGCGCCCGCGCCGTTTGCAGAAACGGAGAAGCCGGTCGCCGAGAAGAAGATAGAAAGCGCGCAGAAGACCGAAGCGCCGTTGCCGATTGCCCGGGAGGAGGATATTCCGATGGAAGAAAAGAACGCCAACGAAAGCATCGAGATCGATTCGACCATAGAAAACAACGAAGGTCAGCCGATGTCCAGACGTGAATGGCGCATGCGCCAGCAGGCCGCGCTGGAAGCCGCCGAAAAGGCGAAGGCTGAAGCGGAAGCTGCCGAGAAGGCGAAGGCGGAAGCCGAAGCCGCGGAAAAGGCCAAAGCGGAGGCGCAAGCCGAAGCGGCGCGTCTGGCGGCGGAAAAGGCCAAGGCCGAGGAAGAAGCGGCGCTCGAAGCGGAAAAGGCGAAGGCGGAAGCACCGGAGGTCGACGAACGTCCCAGCTCGGACGACCCGACCCGCCTGTTTGCGCCGGTGCGCGTGCGCAGGAATGACGATGTGCCTGCCGAGGAACCGAAGGACGAGGAAGAGCCGGAAGACGAGGAGTATAAGGACGTATTCAGCGACGAGCTTCCGGAGGAAGAGCCGAAGAAGGGCGGCCTGTTTGGCGGTCTGTTCGGACGCGGAAGAAAGAATCGCGCGGACGACGAGGACGACGATTACGATGAGGACGACGAGACCGATTCCGAGCCGCAGTCTGCCGAAGAGCCGAAGAAACCCGCGAACGTGCCCGTGATTCTCGACGACGAGGACGAGGAAGACGACGAGTACGAGGACGACGAGGAAGAGGAAAAGAAGCCCTGTGGTCTGTTCGGCCGCCGGAAGAAGAAGGCGGACGAGGACGAAAAGTCCTCTCGCTGCGGCCGCAAGGCTTCCTCGGATGATGACGACGAGGACGACGACGAATACGAGGAGCCCGCGCGCCGCGGTCGTAAGGCGGCATTCGACGACGAGGATGACGACGAGGAAGAAGAGAAGCCCTCCCGCCGCGGCCGCAAAGCGTCGTTCGATGACGATGACGACGAGGAAGAAGACGAAAAGCCTTCCCACCGTGGCCGCAAGGCAGCCTTCGATGACGACGATGACGACGACGAGTACGAGAAGCCCGCGCGCCGCGGCCGCAAGGCGTCGTTCGACGATGACGACGAGGATGACGACGAGGATGACGACGAGTACGAGGAGCCCGCGCGCCGCGGCCGCAAGGCGTCGTTCGACGATGACGACGAGGACGACGACGACGAGTACGAAGAGCCCGCGCGCCGTGGCCGCAAGGCGTCGTTCGATGATGACGACGAGGATGACGACGACGAGTACGAAGAGCGCGCGCGTCGTGGCCGCAAGGCGGCGTTCGATGATGACGACGAGGACGACGAGTACGAGGAACCCGTGCGCCGCAGCCGCAAGGCAGCCTTCGATGACGATGACGACGAAGACGAGGATGACGACGACGAGTTTGAGTCCAGACCACGCCATCGCAGAGCGTCCGACGACTTTGACGACGACTTCGACGATTACGAGACCTACGAGGAGGAAGACGAGGACGACGACGAGCCGGGCTTCGGACAGAATGTGCTGTCGTTCATCAAGGGTGTTGTAGCTGTGATTCTGATTCTCGCGGTGCTGATCTTCGGTCTGCGCGTGCTGGACGAGAAGAAGATCGTCTCCTGCGCGTGGTTCCGCGATCACTTGGGTTCCGTCGGCACGATGCTGTTCGGCGAAGCGCCGCAGGGCGAGAACGTCCAGTAATTTTAAGGCAGAGCCATACAATTCAGAGCGTCTTCCGCAGGGAGGGCGCTCTTTCAATAAGAACGGCGCGAAGCTGTACATTTCTGGAATTTTATGGTATGATGAACATAAAGCGGCCGGAACAGGATACAGGTAAAATTTATATACGTGAAACAAACGTCTTCGGGCGTGCGTCAATGCATATGAGGTGGTAAGCATGTTCAGAAAAATTCTCGCGCTTTTTATGGCTCTCACGATTCTCACATGTTCCGCGGGTCTTGCAGCGACGCTGGATGAAACGCAGCTCAAGTCAAAGTCCTGCATCCTCATGGACGCGGCGACCGGGGAGGTTCTGTATGGCCGCGCCGCGGACGTGCGCCGTTCGCCGGCGAGTACCACGAAGATCATGACGCTGCTGATCGCCATCAGCAAATCCGACCCGGACGAAATCGTCACCGTGCCCGCCTCGGCGGGGCAGGTTCCGCTGGATTCCTCCGTGGTGCCGGTGTACCCGGGGGAGAAGATGCCGATGCGCGATTTGTGGTACGGCCTGATTTTCAAAAGCGGAAACGACGCGGCGAACGCCATTGCCGAGCTGGTGAGCGGAAGCGTGGACGCGTTTGTGGACGAGATGAACGACTGGGCGTACAAGCTTGGCATGCAGAATACGCATTTCACCAATCCGCACGGCTATACCGACAGCGAGCACTACACCACGGCGCGCGATCTGGCGATTCTGACGCGTTACGCAATGGAGAGCGACCTGTTCCGCGAGATCACGTTTTCGCTCAGCTACACGATGCAGCCCACGGAGCTGCGCGACGCGCTGGAAATCAGGCATGAGTACCCGATCACCGATTACCAGTCGGCGTATTACTACCGGTACGCGCGCGGCATCAAGACGGGCTACACGATGAAGGCCGGACAGTGCTATGTGGGCTCCGCGCAGAAGGACGGCCGCGAGCTGATCGCCGTGACGCTGAACTGCGGCACGACGAAGGTGGATAAATGGGTGGACGCGAAGGCACTGTTCGAATACGGCTTTGAGAAGCTGAGCGAGCGGGATAGGAATACGTAACGTTTCTTCGCTGTACAAAAGCCGGAATTCATGGTACAATGATAGTCACTCAAGCTGGGGCGGTTCGCCCATAGGGCTGAAAATGAATTCCGTGATTCCGGGAGGAAGCTGCGTTGCATTTTTTTAGAGGAAGAAAATTTGCGGCGGCGCTGCTTTGCGCGCTGCTGATCGCGTTCACGATGGTCGCCTCGGCGGTTGAGCCGACGGATTACAACCGAAGCACGCCGGACGTGCTGGATCCCGGGCATCTGTATGGCACGAACTGCATCCTGATCAACGCAGACACGGGAGACGTGCTGTTTGAGAAGAAGGCCGATGAGCGGCGCTACCCGGCCAGCACCACCAAGATCATGACGTGCATTCTGGCGCTGGAATCCGATCTGGTGGGCAGGGATATTACGATTCCCGCCGGAATCGAAATCCCGTCCGGCTCCAGCAAGATGGGCATCTCCGCCGGGGAAACGATGCTGTTTGACGATCTTCTGTATGGCATGATGATCGCTTCCGGCAACGACGCGTCCATTGCCGTGGCCATGCTGGTGAGCGGCAGCGAATCGGCGTTTGTGCGCGCGATGAACGAGAAGGCGCAGGAGCTGGGCATGACGGGAACGCACTATGAGAACTCGCACGGCTACCAGCGCGCCAACCACTATACGACCGCGCGCGACTTGGCGACGCTTACGGCGTACGCGATGAAGAATCGGGAGTTCCGCGAGATCGTCGCTTGCAAGGAGCATACGATCGTCAGCAGCCTGTATCCCGACGGCAAGGTGTATACCTCCAAATACGACCTGTTGTTTGAGGGCAAGCAGCTGTATTACGCGCCGTGCATCGGTGTAAAGACCGGCTATACCAATTCCGCGGGGCGCTGCTTTGTGGGCGCGGCGGAGCAGAACGGCGTGACGCTGGTCTCCGTGAGCCTGAACACGTCCAAGGACGACACCACGTATTCGCAGGTGTTCACCGACACTATCCGCCTGTGCAACTATGGCTTTGCCCAGTATCGGGAGGTTTCGTTCCGCGAAATGTTCGCGATGTGCGACGACAGCCAGCTGGCGTTCCTGGTGAGCAAGGCGGCGAAGGACGACGCGAACAAGGGCTATCTGAAGATGAACGTCGCGGATATTCCCGACGACTACCGCGAGTCCTACCTCAAAAAGGATTGGGAGGACGTGAACTTCCAGAAGGAGCTGGCAAATTCGCTGGCCGAGCGGCTGGAATTTGAGTTTACCGCGCCGCTGGTTGCCCCCATCAGCGAGGGCGACATTCTGGGCGTGGCGCGCTATACGACGCAGTCCGGCGCGGTGCTGGAGGGCAAAATCGTGGCCTCCCGCAGCGTGGCGATGGAGCCGCCCACGATGGACGAGCTGCTGGACGAATGGGTGGATGAAAACGCGCCGTGGATGGCTAAGCTGATGCCGCGCCGCAATCCGTCCGCAAGGGTGCTGTATCTGCTGCTGCTGGCGGGCATCGTGACGCTGATTGTGCTGCGCGTGCGCCGCAATCGCCGCCGCGACCGTGAACGCAGGGTCATGCTGGAAAAGAAGCGCCGCGAGTACCTGCGCAGACAGAAATATCTGCGCGAGCATCCGGAAGCGCGCCGCACATCCCGGCCGTCCGCGTCCGGTACGCCTGCACGTACACCGGCAAGAAAAACATCTGCGGGTACGTCTGCCAAAGGCGCGACCGCGCGGCCGGCGGCGCGAAAGCCGTCCGCGCAGGCGGGCAGAGGAACCGCGCGTCCGTCCAGCGGAACCGGCGCGAAGCGGACGCAGCCGCCGAGAGGAAAAGACGGCTTCGGGCGGCGCTGATGGTGTAGCGATTGAACGCGCGGGAGACAGGTGTCGCTGGAAATGTTCGGCGCGTCCGCGCGTGCGTACACAAACGGAATACCCGCGTGCCCGGCGACGCGGAACTCGTTCGCATGGCCGTCCAGCGGAACGGGCGTGAAGCGGGCGCAGCCGCCGAGAGGAATGGACGGCTTCGGGCGGCGCTGACGACGCGACGATCGAATGCGCGGTAGACGGATCAGAGCGAAGCGGTTTTCGCTTGGATGAACCGTTAGAAGAGCCTGCGTTTTACTGTGAAGAAAGGTGGGAGAAGGATGATTCTCACGGTGCTGGGCGCGAACGGGCCCTATCCGTCGGCGGGCGGGGCGTGCTCCGGGTATCTGCTGTCGTCGGACAGCGGGGAAACGAAGCTGCTGCTCGATTGCGGAAGCGGCGTTCTGGCGCGTCTGGCGGAGCTGTGCCCGGTTTCGGATTTGTCGGCCGTCGTGCTTTCCCACCTGCACTATGACCATATGTCCGACATCCTGCCGATGCAATATCAGCTGGATTTCGAGCGGGAAGCGCCGCTGAAGGTGTTTTGTCCCGCCACGCCCGCGCGTCAGCGTTCGCTTCTGGGCGGCCGGCTTGACCTGTACCCGATGCGGGACGCGGCGGTGGGCAAAATGAAGCTGGAATTTCTGCCGGTCAATCATCCGGTGGAGACGTATGCCGTCCGCATTTCCTGCGACGGCACGACGATGGTTTATACCGGCGACACGAATCTTTGCCCGGCGCTCTCGCTGTTTGCCGACGGCGCGGCGCTGCTGCTCGCGGACGCGGGGCTTTCCGAAGCGGATTGGACGGACGAAAAGCCGCATCTGAATCCGCGCCTGTGTGCGGAGCTGGCAAAAGAAGCGCGCGTGGGCGCGCTGGTGCTCACGCATCTGTCGCCAAGATACGACGCGGAGGCGCTGCTCGACGAGGCGCGCCCGGTTTTCCCCGATGTACGGCTGGCTGAAGCGGGCTTGCGGTTGCGCGTATAGGCGCGTCGCGCGGTTCGCTTCGCGGCGCGCACTGGTCTGCGCAGCGCTGGCGGCGGGCGCGGGCTGCGTGCTGGCGCAGTATGCGCGGGTCTCGGGCGTCGTATGGCTTGCGCTCGGGGCGCTGCTTCTGGGAATCTGGGGTGTGTTTTGTCTGCGCGCGCATGGAAGGCGCGCGTTTTGCGTACTGTTGGCGGCGATTCTGTGCGGCTTTGCCGGATACGCCGGACTGCGCGGGCGGCTTCCGCAGAATCTGGAACCGGGAAAATATGAGGTGGAGGGTACGGTAGCCGCCGTTCCGTCCGTGCAGGCGGTCAAGGTGCGCGTGGTGCTGACGCTGTCCGACGTGACGCTGAATGGTGCGCCGCTCGAGGGTCGCCTGAGGCTGTATGTGTACGGAACGGACGCGCTAAACAGGTTTGCCTACGGCCAACGGATTCGCGCGTCGGGCGTGAACGTCAAGGTGCCCGACGGGCAGAACAATCCCGGCGGGTTCGATTTTCGGGCGTACCTGTGGCGCGGCGGCGTTTCGATGACGGGTTCCTCTACGCCGGTAAAGACGGCGGTTTTGTCCGAGGGACAGGGAATCGTGAGCGCGATTTATCGCCTGCGCGCGCGTCTGGCGGCGCGCGTGGACGCGCTGTTCGGGGATCAGGCCGATGTGATGCGGGCGCTGCTGCTGGGCGACCGCGCGCTGGTGACCGAGGAGACGTATGACGATTTCCGCACGACGGGCATTGCGCATCTGATCGCGCTGTCCGGACTGCACGTGGGCTGCATCGCGCTGATGCTCGACGCGCTTCTGCGCCTTTTGTGCCTGCCGCGCAGGGCGGTGAGCGCGATTACGCTTGTGCTGCTGACCGGCTACGCGGTGATGGCGGGAATGAGCGCGTCGATCGTCCGCGCCGTGCTGATGTACGCGTTCGCGGCCGCGGCGCGGGAGGCAGGGTACCCCGGTGATCTGCTGACGCGGCTTGCGGCGGCGTTCGTCGTGCAGCTGTCGTTCAATTCGCTGCTCGTGCGGGACACGGGCTTCACGCTGTCGTATACGGCCGTGTTCGGGCTCGTCTGCCTGACGGGCGCGATGCGCGCGCTTTTTGGCGCGCGGGACGGCGAGGGGCGCATACGGAAGTGGGTGGCGGACGCGATTTCCGCGTCGGCGGCGATTCAGCTGGCAAGCGTGCCGCTGGTGTCGTCCGCGTTCTTTTCGCTTCCACTGCTGTCGATTCCGGTGAACCTGCTCGCGGTGCCGTTCGGCTTGCTGAGCGTGTATCTGGGCGCAGGCGCGGTAGCGGTGTCAGGATTGTCGCTTCCGCTGGCGCGGATTCTCGCCGCGCCGGCGCGCGTCTGCTGGGCGTGGATTCGCCTGCTGGCGGCAAAGACGGCGGCACTGCCGTTTTCCAGCGTGACGGCAAGGGCGTGGCCGCTCTGGGCGGGGATTGCGTTCTTTGCGCTGGTCGGAATCGCTTCGCCGTACCTGACCGGGAGCGGGAAGGCGCGCCGGTGGGCGCTTTCGCTGCTCGCGCTTCTGGCCGCCGCGGTGCTCCTGTGGCCGACGGCTCGGAACGACGGGCTGACGGTTACGTTTCTGGACGTTGGCTACGGCGACGCGGCGGTGATCGACGCGCGGGGAACGGCGTATGCCGTGGACTGCGGGCGCGACAACGGCGTTCTGGCCGATTATCTGACAGCTTCGCGCGCCGATCTGCGCGCCGTGTTCGTTTCGCATCCGGATACCGATCATTCGGGCGGGCTTGCGTCCGTGCTGAAGCGCTATCGCGGCGCGAAGGTTTATGTGCCGGAATGCTGGGAGCGGATGGAGGTCGGCGCGGCGGCGGAAGCGGCGCTGGCCGGGCGGCGGGTGGTGAGCCTGTGCGCGGGCGACCGGGTGGAGCTGGCGAAGGACATCGTGGTCGAGGTGCTGTGGCCGCCGGAGGATTTCGTACCGGCGGAGGACAACGAGGGCTCGCTGGTGCTGCGGCTATGCTACGGAGAGGCGAACGCGCTTCTGACTGGCGACATTCCCAACACCGTTGACCGTCTCGCGGCGGAGGAGGCCGAGGTGCTGAAAGTGGCGCATCACGGCAGCCGCTACGCGACGACGGCGGAGCTGCTTTCGATCGTGCGCCCAAGGCTGGCGGTGATTTCCGTGGACGGGAATCTGTTCGGGCATCCGACGCAGGAGGTGCTCGACCGGCTGGCGGCGGTCGGCGCGGAGGTATTGAGAACGGATCTGCATGGCGCGGTCACGGTGACGCTGGAACCGGACGGGCGCGTCGCGTATGAAACCATGCGCGTGCCGGAGGGATAGAAATGGCAAAAAAGGAAGGATTGGCTCCGAAGCGTCCATTGGGGTGGAGCCAGCTGTTTAAGGACATTCGGGCGGGCAAGGCCGCGGGCGTGTATCTGTTTTATGGGCCGGAGGAGTTCGTGAAAAAGAGCGCCGTGGATCAGCTTCGCGCGGCGCTTCTGCCGCCGGGGCTGGAGCTGTTGAACGAGGATGTGCTCGAAAACGTGGACGCGACGGCGATTATCGAAAGCGCGGAGACGCTGCCGGTGATGTGCGACCAGCGCTTTGTGCTGGTGAAGGACTGGCCGCCGCTGTTCAAGGGCGGCGATCAGGAGGCCGACAAGCTGGAAAAATGGCTCCCGAACGCGCCGCAGAGCTGTGTGCTCGTGTTTTACGCGGGAGGGGCGGAGCCGAACCGTGCGACAAAGGTAACAAAGGCGCTGTACGAATACGCGCAGGTGACGGAGTTTCCGCTGCTGGACGACGAGGAGCTGGGCAGGCGTCTGGGCAAGGCGTTCCGCGAGCAGGGCAAGAAGGTCGAGAAGGACGCGGTGTCGCAGCTGATCTTTCTGGCCGGGCGCGATTTAAACCGGCTGCTGGGCGAGGTTCAGAAGCTGGCGAATTACGTCGGCGACGCCGAGGTGGTGACGGCGGGCGACGTGCGCGCCATCGTCACGCCCTCTACCGAGGCGGGCGTGTTCCTGATGATCGACGCGATGATGGAGGGACGGGCGCGCGAGGCATACAACGTGCTGGGCGCGATGACGGATGCGGGGGAGAACCGCGTGCAGATTCTGGCGACGCTCATCTGGCAGATGCGGCTGATTGCGCACGTGGCGATTCAGCGCGACAAGCGCATGACGCTTCCGCAGATTCAGGCGACGATTCGCGAGCGGCCGTTCGCCGTGCGGAACGCGTTCAACCGCTGCGGCCGGATTCCCTCGGCGCGCTGTCTGGCGCTGTACGAGAAATGCGTTTCCCTCGATTATGCCGTGAAAAGCGGCCGGATGCGCGACGAGGAAGCGCTGGACGCGGCGATGCGGGCAATCTTAGAAGAAAAACAGAAAACTTAACAGAAGAAAATGAAACCAAAACGGGGGACGCTCCGTCAAAGCTTTACATAAGAGAGTAATCAGAGGTGATGCGCAGTGAGGATGAACGGGACGCGGCGGCTTATGGCGGCCATCGTGGGCGTATGCCTGATGCTGGCGCTGATGGTGCCGGCAATGGCGGAACCGTCGGAGGATGCGTATCGGCAGGCCAAGGAGGCCGTAAGCCTGATTTCCTACGGAGAATATGAAATGGCGCTGAAGCGGCTGGGCATGGAGGATCAGATGCAGGCCGCCACGCTGAAGCGGTACATCGACCGGAATTGCAGCGAAATTCATCGCGGCAGCGTGCAGACGGACGTGTCCGTCGCGTGGTTCGACGGCAGCACGTGGCAGATTGCGGTACCCTTCGAGGCGCCGGAGGACGAAGCGGTGGGCGCGCTGGTGTTCACGCTGTCCGGAAGCGCCTTCAGCGGCATTGACTTCATGCGCTGGGGCGACGTGGAGGCCAGCTATGACGTGGCCGATGAGGTGTATTGGAACCTTCCCTATACGCCCAGCTTCACGGTGTACGGAGACTGGTAATCACAGAATTGAAAAAGACGGTTTGAGTTGAAAGACCTGAGCCGTCTTTTTTTTGCGAAAAACGGTTGCCGGGCGGGGCGGTTTTCGGTATAATGAGGGCAGATTACGGTAAGGAGGAAGCGTATGCAGAGGTTTTCGGAGATTCAGTACGTGCGTCCCGATCTGGCGGCGTACCGGGAAGAGCTTTTGGCTCATGTGGAAAAGGTGAAAAACGCGAAGAGCTGGGAAGAGCTGAAGGCGGAATGGCTGGCGCATTCGGCGAAGAGCATGGAGATTATGACGATGCGCAGCGTCGCCAGCATTCGCAATACCGTGGACACGACCGACGCGTTTTACGACGGCGAGATGCGCTACTTCCACGCCGAGCTGCCGTCCTTGATGCTGATTGAGCGGCAGGCGGACGCGGCGCTGCTGGCGTCGCCGTTTGTGAAGGACTTCGAGCGCGAGTTCGGCTCGATTCTGATTCAGAACATGAAGAACAGCCAGCGCTTTGCCGACGAGCGGCTGGTTCCCATGCAGGTGAAGGAGGCCGACCTCACGCGGCGCTATTCGCGCTGCTCCGCCACGGCGGTTACGGAGTTCCGCGGCGAAAGGGTGAACTTCTACGGCCTTCTGAAGGCGATGCAGTCGCCCGACCGCGAGACGCGCCGGGAAGCGTTTGCGGCATGGAGCGGCCTGTACGCCCGCATTGCGCCGGAGCTGGACGGAATTTACGATGAAATGGTGCGGCTGCGCACCGAAATGGCGCGCACGCTGGGCTTTGAAAGCTATACGCAGATGGCGTATCTGCAGCGCCGCCGGTTTGACTACACCGCCGCGGACGTGAAGGTGTTCCGCGAGCAGGTGAAAAAGGTGATCACGCCGCTGTGCGCCCGCGAGTTTGAGCGTCAGCGCCGGCGTCTGGGCGTGGACAAGCTGCACTGGTACGACGAGTCGCTGGTGTTCCCGCAGGGAAACGCCGATCCGGAGGGCATGAAGGACGAGCTGCTGAACAAGGCGCTTCAGATGTACCGGGAGCTTTCTCCGGAGACGGGCGAGTTCTTTGCGTTCATGATGAAGTACGACCTGTTCGATCTCGAGACCAAGCCGGGCAAGCGCCCCGGCGGCTACTGCACGTCGCTGCCCAGCTTCAAGGCGCCGTTTATCTTCTCGAATTTCAATGGCACCGCGGCGGATATGGGCGTTCTGACGCACGAGGCCGGGCACGCGTTTGAGGGCTACACGGCCGGGCGGCTCATGCCGCTGCCGGAGCTGGCGCATTCCACCAGCGAGATCAACGAGATTCATTCCATGGCGATGGAGCACTTTACCTATCCGTGGATGCACCTGTTCTTCGGCGAAAAGACGGACATGTATTTCTACGATCACCTGTGGGGCGCGGTCAACGTGATTCCGTACATGTGCTGCGTGGACGAGCTTCAGCACCGGGTGTACGACAATCCGTCGATGACGGCCATGGAGCGCCGCGCGGTGTGGCGCGAGCTGGAAAGGGAATACATGCCGTGGCGCGACTACGACGGCAACGAGTTCCTCGAGGGCGGCGGTTTCTGGATGCAGAAGCAGCATATCTTCCTGTATCCGTTCTATTATATTGAGTATGCGCTGGCGCAGATCTGCGCGTTCCAGTTCTATCTGCGCATGCTGGACGACCAGCCCGCCGCGTGGGCCGATTATCTGCGCCTGTGCCGCGCCGGCGGAAGCCGCGGATACTTTGAGCTTCTGAAGATCGGCAATCTGGAAAATCCCTTTGCCGAGGGAACGTTGGAGAAGGCGGTTTCCGCGGTCGCGCGCGAGCTCGACCGGCTGGATGTGAAGCTGAACGGCTGACGGCAAAAACGTTGCGCATGCAACAGAATAAACATGAGGTACGGATGTATAATGCCGGAAGAGGAGGGAATACTATGGAAAATTACATGATTTGCAACTGTAAGCAGGTTTCGTATTTTGACGTGGAGGACGCGCTGCACAAAGCGGAGCCGACGGAGAATCTGGAGGAGCTGTTCCGCGAGGTGCAGGAGATTACGAGTTGCACAACGGGCTGCGGCGGCTGCCACGATAAGATTCTGAACGCCATTTCCGAGATTATTCACAGATAACGCGCCGATTTGAACGAATTTGCCCGCCCTTTGAAGTCCTGCGGCTTCGAAGAGCGGGCTTGCTGCCTTTACGTTGCCGTGCTATAATTCCGGCATGCCGGAGGAAAACCGGCGGCGGGAGGACGAACGATGGTTTCTTTTGAAAGCGATTATATCGCGGGGGCGCATCCGAAGGTGCTTGAAAGGCTCGCGGAGACGAATCTTGAATGTCTGCCGGGGTACGGCGCGGATCGATATTGCGAAAGCGCGAAGGAAAAGATTCGGACGGCCATCGGCATGCCGGACGCGGACGTTGAATTTCTCACGGGCGGCACGCAGACGAACGCGGTGGTCATTTCCACCATGCTTGCGGACTATGAGGGCGTGGTCGCGGCGCACACCGGGCACGTGAGCACGCATGAGGCCGGGGCGATCGAGTATACCGGGCACGAGGTGCTGGAAATCGCGCAGAAGGACGGAAAGCTCGTGCCGGACGCGCTGGAACGGTATCTGTCGGATTTTTACGCCGACGGAAATCATGAGCATATGACCTTCCCGGGCATGGTGTACATCACGCATCCGACGGAGTACGGCACGCTGTATTCCAAGGGCGAGCTGGAAGCGATTTCGGAGATCTGCCGCCGCTGGGGGCTGCCGCTGTATCTGGACGGCGCGCGGCTGGGCTACGGCGTGATGAGCCGGGGAACGGACGTGACGATGGCGGATATTGCGCGGCTGTGCGACGTGTTCTACATCGGCGGTACGAAGGTCGGCGCGCTGTGCGGCGAAGCCGTTGTGTTCACGCGGGGGAACAAGCCGAAGAACTTCCTGACCTCCGTCAAGCGCCGCGGCGCGCTGCTCGCCAAGGAGCGGCTGCTGGGCGTTCAATTTGACGCGCTGTTTACGGACGGCCTGTATTTTGAAATCAGCCGGCACGCAATCGAGATGGCCGAGCGGATGAAGCAAGTTTTCATCGCCCACGGGTTTAAATTCGAGACCGAATCGCCGACGAATCAGCAGTTTGTGGCGCTTGAAAACGGGCGTATGGAAAGGCTGCGCGAGAAGGTCGCGTTCAGCTTCTGGGAGAAGAAGGACGACGCGCATACCGTTGTGCGCTTCGCCACGAGCTGGTCGACGACGGAGGAGGATTTGCGCGCGCTCGACGAAGCGCTGAACGACTGATCGAAGGGAACGGGAAATATGACGCTCAGATACATACTGGTTCAGCTGATCGGGCTCTGCGGAACGTTGCTGTTCTTTTTCTCCTATCAGTGCAAAAGCAACCGCAGGCTGTTTCAGGTGCAGTTCGCATCCTATGTGTTCTACACGGCGCACCTGCTTCTGCTGGGCGCGGTGACGGGCGGAATCAGCTATGTCATCAACATCTTCCGCTCATTCTGTCTGGGCGCGAAATGGAAATTCGGAAAAAGCCGCGCCATGTGCGCGCTCATCTGTCTGGCGCAGCTGCTGGCGCTGGCGCTCACGTGGGGCGGCTGGATCTCCATCCTGCCCGTCGCGGCCAAATCGCCACGACCGTTGCGGGCTATACCCATAACCCGCGCAAGCTTCGCGTCGCGGGCATGTTTATCAATTCCCCGTTGTGGATCGTCTACGACGTGGCGACCGGCTCGCTGGCGGGCGTCATGGACGAGCTGGTCACGGAGATTTCCATGATCGTATCCATCCTCCGCTTCGGCTGGAAGGCGCTGGACAGGGCGGAGGAATGAAGCGTGGGTGAAAAACGAAAAGGCGGAGGGCGGCGTTCCCTTCGCTTTTTCTGTGGCCGCGAAGAAGGACGTGTTGAGAAAAATCCATCGCCTTGATCAGATTGGCTGAATCTGCTGTGGATTTTCGGCCTGAATGACAAGTTTTCTCCACAAATGACAAAAAGCACTGATTGTGTGGGCTGGGGAAGGTTTCTATAATGAGGTGCAGGACGGGACGTTCCGGGCCGCCGATACGCGCCGGGAACCGACTGCGAAAAAGGATTGGGGAGGGTATTCCATGAAGAAATCGCTGCTTACGCTGACTCTGGCCTGCATTCTGATGCTGGTCTGCGTCGTGCCCGCGCTGGCCGACGTGAATCTGGAGGGCTATCCGATCACGGACGAGACGATTTCCCTGAAGCTCGTCATCGCCGAAGCCAACACGGCCAACACGCACACCGACATGTGGGCGCTGGTGCGCCTGCAGGAGGAAACCGGCGTTCGCCTTGAGGTTGAGCGCGTGGACAATTCCGTCTGGAACGAGCGCAAGTCTCTGATGTTCGCGTCCAACGAGCTGCCGGATCTGATCATTGGCAGCTTTACCACCGACGAGCGGTCGCTGTATTTCACCTCCGGTCAGCTGACCAGCATGAATGACATGCTGCCGCTGATGCCCAACTACAGCGAATTCCTCAAGCGCTTCCAGCCGATTGAGCGCGCGAAGCTGTACGACGCACAGGGCAACATGATCGGCTTCATCGGACAGGCGTCCGAGGGCAAGAAGGCGCTGCCCGGCGCGCGCGTGGTCATCAACCAGAAGTGGCTGGACGCGGTGGAAATGAAGATGCCCACGAATTGGGACGAGCTGGTCGCCGTACTCACCGCGTTCCGCGACAAGGACCCCAACGGCAACGGCGAGAACGACGAAATTCCGCTGTCCGGCGCGATTTCCACGGCTGCGCAGGTATTCGTGACGGAAACGCTGGGCATCTCCAATAACAGCGCCGGCACGCGCTCCGACTGGTACGAGGGCGAGGACGGCAGCATGGAATACCTGATGACCAGCGACCTGTACAAGACCTATCTCGAGCGCATGCACTATCTGTACGCGGAGAAGCTGCTGGACAACGAAATCTACACGCAGTCCTCCACGCAGTTCCTCGCCAAGGGCGCGAACATGCAGATCGGCGCATGCCGCACCGACGCGCCGTTCGTGCTGGCCGGAACCGACCCGGAGAAGTATGAGCAGTACGTCGCCTTCGGCCCCATCGCGCCGGAGGGCGGAGAGCCCAGGCAGTACTTCAACGAGATGTACGGCGCGAACCTCTATGTTACCAAGGCGAACCAGTACCGCGAGGTGACTGCCCGCCTGTTGGACTACCTGTACACCGAGGAGTGGGCGCAGATCATCCGCGGCCCGCAGCTCGGCAGCGAAATCAAGGGCGACTGGGACGGCAAGGGCGGCTGGTACTACATTGACGACACCCAGACGAAGTACGCCTTCGAGGTGCCTGAGGAGTATTCCGGCGTGTACTACTGGCGCATCGGCGCGGTGGCTCCGATGGCGCTGCGCGGTGGACTGGGCTATTCGGAAACATGGATGAACGAAGTGATGAGCGACACCGACACGCACCTGCGCGCGATTTACGCCGACACATGGCAGTACACCGTGCCGTGCTTCCCGCAGGAATATTCGCTGACGCAGGAAGAAGCGGACGAGCTGGCGCTGATCAGCACCGAGCTGAAGACGTATGTCGACCAGATGGAGGTCAAGTTCGTCGTGGGCGAGGTGGACATTGACGAGGGCTGGGACGAATTCCAGGCACATCTCAAGTCCATCGGCGTGGAGGATTACATCCGAATCAACCAGGGCGCGTACGAGCGCTATCTGGAAATCGCCAACAATCTGGAATAAATGCCATTTTCAGGCGTCCCGCCGCGGGGCGGGGCGCCTGTTCCCGGTCGGCGGCAGAGCCCACAGGAGGAAGACATGAGATTACAAACCGCGAAGCGCGAAGGCAGGCTGGCGCTCATGTGCCGGCATTATCAGATTTATCTGCTTCTTCTGCCGACGCTGACCTATTTTCTGCTTTTCAAGTATGCGCCCATGTATGGCCTGCAGATGGCCTTTCGAAATTACAACACCGGTCTGGGCATATGGAACAGCGCGTGGGTGGGACTGAAGTATTTCGAGCGCGTTCTGGCCCGGCCGTACTTTTATCAGGTGCTTTCCAACACGCTGACCATTTCGCTGACGTCGCTGATCGTTGGCTTTCCGCTGCCGGTGCTGTTCGCGCTGATGCTGAACGAGATGCGCGGCGGCTTCTGGAAGAAGACCGTGCAGACGGTCACCTATGCGCCGCACTTCATCTCCACCGTGGTGGTCGCCGCCATGGTGACGATTTTCACCTCGCCGACCTACGGCATCATCAATAAGTTCATCGAGCTTTTCGGAGGCACGGCCGTCAACTTCATGATGCGGCCAAGCTGCTTCGTTCCGATTTACGTCATTTCCGGCGTCTGGCAGAACATGGGCTGGAACGCCATCATCTATGTGGCGGCGCTGGCCGCCGTAGACCCCGCGCTGCACGAATCCGCCATGATCGACGGCGCTTCGCGGCTTCAGCGGGTGATCAACATCAACATTCCCTGCATCCTGCCCACGATTATCGTGATGCTGATTCTGCAGACGGGCTCGCTCCTGAACGTCGGCTTTGAGAAGGTGTTCCTGCTCAGCAACGACGCCGTGCTCGAACGGTCGGAGGTTATTTCCACCTATACCTACCGCATCGGCATTACCGGCGCGCAGTTCAGCCAGTCTACCGCGATCGGACTGTTCAATTCCGTGGTGCAGTTCATCATGCTCGTCCTTGTCAACACGCTGTCCCGCCGGCTGAGCGAAACCAGCCTGTGGTAGGGAGGGGGAAGGAATATGATTCGGGATACAAAGGGCGACCGCGTTTTTTCGATCGTCAACGGCGCGCTTTTGACGCTGCTTACGCTTCTGATCGCCTATCCGCTGTATTTTGTGGTGATTGCCAGCGTCTCCAATTACATCGAAATCAATTCCGGCAACGTGATTCTGCTTCCGGCGGGGCTGACGTTTGACAGCTACAGGTACGTGCTGGAATATAAGGACATCTGGAACGGCTACAAAAACACCATCATCATTACGCTGCTGGGCACGTCGATCAACCTGCTGTTCACGTTCACGGGCGCGTATGCGCTTTCAAAAAGCCGCCTGCCGGGCATGCGCGCGTGCATGCTGCTGATCACGTTTACGATGTTCTTTGGCGGCGGTCTGATTCCGACGTATATGCTGGTGAGCGATCTCGGCATGCGCAATACGTTCTGGGCAATGATTCTTCCCGGCGCGGTTTCGGCCTACAATCTGGTGCTCGTGCGCAATTACTACCAGAAGAACATTCCGGAGGAGCTTCTGCAGGCCGCCATGATCGACGGCTGCGATGACATGCGCGTGTTTCGCTCGATCGTTCTGCCGCTTTCGGTGCCGATGCTGGCGACGATGGCGCTGTTCTACGGCGTGGGGCACTGGAACCAGTTCTTTGACGCGCTGATTTACCTGTCCGACCGCAGCATGTATCCCCTGCAGCAGGTGCTGCGCGAGATTCTGCTGATCAACACCGAGGGTACGCTGAACATGGCAGGCAACGCGTCCGAAGCAATGGCGGAGGGCTCGGCGGCGCTTTCGGAGATGATCAACCGCGCGGAGACGATGAAATACGCGGTGATCATCGTGGCATCGGTGCCGGTTCTGATCATTTATCCGTTCCTGCAGCGCTATTTTATGAAGGGAATGCTGGTTGGCTCGTTGAAAGGATAAAGGGAAGAAAACGCCGGAGGGAATGTATGAAGCGCCTGAAGCGATATATGAGCGGAATCACACTGAAGAAGCAGTATATATTCAAGTTCATACTCGTTATGCTGCTGCCGCTGGTCACGGCGGAGGCGGTCTTCTATACCCTCCATGTGCGCTCTGTGGAGAAGGACGCGGTGAAGCTGATCGAGTACCGGCTGGCGCAGTCGCAGCAGCTGGTGGAGGCGCGCGTGAAGGAGCTGATGGAAATCGCCGTGCGCGTGCGCGCGGACAGCCGTCTTCGCATTAATTCGCTGGAAAACGATATTCATCTGCGCATTCAGGCGACCACGCTTCTCAGTGCGCACAACGCCACGAACAAGCTTTGCCAGAATATTCAGATTTACTATCAGCCGATGGACGGTGTGTATTCGCACGAGGGCTTCACGGGCACGGAAGCCTTTTTGAAGCGGCGTTGCCGCCTTTCCGATGAAGACGCGGCCAGTCTGCTTGACGTGCTGCGCCATTGCGTCTATAATCGGGTGGAACGCGTTTCGATCGAAGGAACGGATTGCCTTGTGTTCCTCTTTCCGATTCAAAAAAGCAGCCTGCAATCGTTCAGCACGCTCTTCTTCTACGTGCCGTGCGACGACCTGCAAGCGCAGCTCGGCGAGCTGATGCACATGGACGGCGGCAGCCGCGTAGCGCTGCTGGACGAGAAGGGGCGCGCGATCTTCTCGGAGATCCGCGGAGAAGGCGCGTTTGCGCGCGACGGGTATCCGCTTGAGCAGGGAAATGAGCGCTGCAAGCTGGACAGCGCGGACGAGCTTGTGTTTTACAGGGATTCGTCCGTGAACGGCTGGCGCTATCTGTGCGCCGTGCCGACGGAGATGCTGACCAGCGGCGATCAGCAACAGCAGCTGCTGCTTTTACAGATTGGTCTTATGCTGGTTGTGCTGGGGCTGGGAATCGCGCTGATGAGCGCGTGGAGCAGCTACCGTCCCATCGGCAGGCTGTCCGACTCGATGGGTGTCGAGCCGGGGCAGAACGAGCTGGACGGCATACTTACGTCCGTAATCGCGACGCGCGAAAACTACCGCCAGCTTCAGCAGCTGATGGATCAGAACACGCCGATGATGGCGGATTCGGCGATGGAGCAGTTTTTGAGCCGCCATATCGATGGGGAGGCTTGTAGCCGGAAGCTGCGCGAAATCGGAATCGACCTGTCGCTGCCGGGCTTTGCGGTCGCATCCGTCGGCATGCTCGCGGGCGAGGAAAGCGCGTCAACTTCCACCGCGCACCAGAGCATCCTGCAAATCGCGCAGGAGATGTGCGTGGAAAGCGAGGGCGAGCTGAACGTGCTTCCGCTGGAGCGCGGATATGAAAACGTGATTTTGCTCGTGTTCAATCTGGCGGCCGAGGCGGATGCGGGCGAGCAGGTGGGCATTCTGGCGCAGAAGCTGGCGGCTGCGGGGCTTTCGGAGCTGACGGCCGTGGGCGTGGGGCGCGAGTACGATGATTTCGGCGGCATCGCGGCTTCGTATACCGAGGCGATGATCGCCATGGAGTCGCTCCGCTTCCGAAAACGCGGTGGCGTGCGCAGCTATGACGATACGCTGGGCGAGGATACCTCCGGCGTAGCCGACGACATGAAGGAAAAGCGCCTGCGGCTTCTGCAATACATTCGGCAGGGGAACGAAGCGCTGGCGCTGGAAACGCTCGAGGAGATTCACGCGGAGCTGTCCGCGGAGGGGCGGTCGTATCTGTTCACGCGCTACGAGCTGATGAACATCGCCATTGCCATCGTGCAGGAGGCACGCGAGCTTTCCGGAAAGACGTTTGAGAAGGAAATCGAGAGCGTGCTGCACATGCGCGACATTCGGCAGTCGCTGCAGGATCTGGCGCGGCTTACGGCGCTTCTGTGCCGGCACGTCAACCATATGCGCAGTGAAAGCGACAAGCGGCTGGGGGCGGACATGATCGCCTACGCGAACGCGAACTTTGCTCGGCCCGACATCAGTCTTGAGACGATGGCGCAGCATTTCAGCCTGTCGAGCTATTACGTCAGCCGCTATTTCGGCCGCTGCGCGGGCGTGCCATTCCGGGAATACATCACGCGGCTGCGCATCGACTACGCGAAAAAGCTGCTGCTGGATACGGATGAACCGGTGCGGGAGATCGTCGAGCGGGTCGGCTATCTGGACGCTTCGACCTTTGGCAAGCGCTTCAAGCAGGTGGAGGGCGTTACGCCGACGGAGTTCCGCGCGCGGAAAACACAGGGGAAGGAAGGGTAGACCATGCGGGCATATCGGAGAACGAATGTTGTTCATCCGCCGGAGCCGGCGGACACGCACATCGGGGGCTATGCCGGAGAGCTGGCCGAGCGGTTTTTTGAGGAGCGCATGCTGTCTGACGCGGCCGTGCGGGAGGTGCTGGCCGAGGCGGAGAGCGCGTTTTTCCAGCCGGTGGACGACGCGACGAGCGTCGGCTACTGGCGCGGCGAGTTCTGGGGCAAGCTGGCGATCAGCGCGGCGCGCGTGTGCCGGTACAACGGGAACGCGCAGCTGAAGCAGACGCTTCGGGAGAGCGCGTATCGCGTGCTGTCCTGTCAGCGGGCGGACGGGTATATCGGTTCGTACCAGAATGAGGACTTCGTGCGTCCCAATGATCCCGAGGTGACGAAGCGGGAGGTCGGCTGGGCGTGCGACTGGTGCTGGAACATCTGGTGTCGCAAGTACACGCTGTGGGGTCTGCTGGAATGCTGCGAGCTGCTGGAAGATGAGAAAATTCTGACCGGCTGCCGAAGGCTTGCGGATCATCTGCTTGCGCAGCTTGACAGGCTGCATCTGACGCTGGGCGAAACCGGCACGTTCCATGGTATGCCCAGCGGGTCGATCATCAAGCCGATGCTCGTGCTGTATCGCTTCACGGGAGACGAACGCTACCTGAAGCTCTGCGTGGAGACGGCGGAAAACTGGGATCGCGACGACGGCCGCGCGCCCAATCTCATTCGCAACGCGCTATCCGGAAAGCCGGTGGGCGACTGGTATCCGGGCGAGCCGTGGGGCGCGAAGGTCTATGAGATGCTGTCCTGTCTGGACGGGCTTCTGGAGCTTTATCGCGTGACGGGCACGGAGAAATATCTGGAAGCGTGCAGGGCGATGTACGCGCTGCTGGAAAAATATGAGCTGAACGTGCTGTTCAGCGTCGGCTACAACGATCAGTTCATCAACGCGGCGGGGCACATGAACGCGATTACCGAGCCCTGCGACGTGGTGCACTGGATGCGGCTGTGCTATGAGCTGTTCACGCTCACGGGCGAGAGCCGGTATATGGATTCGTTCGAGCTGGCGTATCTGAATCCGTTCCTTGCTTCGGTTTTCGACGATGGAAAATGGGGCGCGCGCGGCGTGCGCGGTCACGGCCGGCATCTGATCGCGCATCAGTGCGGGTTCGAGCACAACCACTGCTGCGTGAACAACCTGCCCCGCGGCTTCATGAACGCGGCGCAGGCGGCTGTGATGCGCGGCGAAGCGGGGCTGTATATCAATCTTTTCAGCGATTTTGACGCGAAACTGCGATACGAAGACGGGCAGGATGCGGTTTCCATCCGCGGAAGCTACGCGCGCGACTGCCGCGCAACTGTGCGAATTGATCACCAGTGCAGGCGGGCGGAAAAGGCGCACATCCGCGTGCCCGCGTGGAGCCATAAAAGCGAGGTTCGCGTGAACGGAACGGCATACGCGCCGCGGGAGGGTGAGTATTTCGAGGTAGAGCTTCTGCCGAACAGCGTGGCGACGGTGGAAATCGCGTATGATCGCACGCCGGTTCTGACGGAATGGAAGCCGGCCTGCGTGCAGCCCGAAACGGCCTACAAGCCGCGCCGCTGGTGCAACCTCACGGAGGATTCCTTCGGCGCGCTGGGCGAAATGCATTATGACCAAATGATCTGGGACGCGCGCTGTACGCTGCGCGTGGGGCCGATTCTGCTGGCGAGAAGCAAAAAGAACGGCAACACCGAAGCGGAAATGTTCGAAACGCCGTCCGTCGCGGGAAAGCCCTGCGCCTGCACCCTGCGTCCGGTGGAGGATGAAGGCTGCCAGTGCCGCTTCGACGTAACCCTCTCCACGTCGGACGGCGAGCGAACGACGCGCATGTGCGACTACGCGTCCGCCGCGAACCGAATCGTGGACGATGAGCGGTATTTCAGCATCTGGCTGTAAAGGCGCCGCCTCCCTTATTTGTGCGGCGCTGCCTGAAACAAAAAGAGAAGTCGTTTGCCTCGGCTTCGCTTTTCCATTCCTCTTCAGCGGTTTCTGCGCCAGCAGTCCAGCACGATGGCGTTCATGGCGTTCATTTTGCGCTGCATGTCCTTGGCCAGCGCGATCTGGCAGCGCGTGCGCACGAGGTTGTGCGTCGGGTACTTGATTTTGAAATACCGGTCGCCCAGGATGTAATCGTCCAGAAAGCGCGTCGCCAGCTCGCAGGCCAGCGCGAAGCAGCTGGTGCCGAGCGTCTCAACCTCGGCTTCGGTGAGCGTGCTCGCGGTGTACTTCAGGAAGCCCTCGGCGAACGCCCAGTAGATGTTCAGGTTTACGCCGGCCTTGCTCGCGTCCGGACAGTCTTCTTCCACGAAGTTCGCCGCGAAGCGGATGGCGTCGCCGAAGTCGTGGCCGATCAGGCCGGGCATGACGGTGTCCAGATCGATGACCACCAGCGGCTTGTGGGTCTGCGTGTCAAACAGCACATTGTTGATCTTCGTGTCGTTGTGCGTCACGCGCAGCGGCAGCTCTCCGGCGCGAAAGCGGTCGGTCAGCGCGCAGGCTTCGTCCTCGACGCGCAGCAGCCAGTCCAGCTCCGCGCGCACCTCGGCCACGCGTCCGCACGGGTCGGCCGCCGCGTCCGCCTTCAGCTTTTCGTAGCGCTTGCGGGTGTCGTGGAAGTCCGGAATCGTGTAGAAGAGCTGGCTGGGGTCGAAATCCGAAAGAATGGTCTGGAAATCGCCGAAGGCTTCGCCCGCGCTGCGCACGACGTCCAGGTCGTCGCAGGTGTCGAACGTGATGGACGGTACGTAGTTGCTCAAGCGCCAGAAGCCGTCCTCGTCCATCAGGTAGTTCGCGCCGCTCTCCGTGTGGTGGAAATGCAGGCACAGGGAGTCCGGGTGCTTCTCGCGAATGTATTCGGTCACGCGGTCGATGTTCTGCATCAGCTCGACCGGGTGCTGGAACGCGTAGGTGTTCACGCGCTGCACCAGATAGGACTTGATCTTCGCCATGCCGGTGCCGTCGTCTCGTATGTAATTCACCTTGTAGGTGTGATTTACGTTGCCCACCTTGATTTCCTCATAGGAAAAGAACGGGCCGGGAATTCGGAAGGCTTCGCCCACCTGCAGGAGCTTGCGGGCGATATCGGGGTTCATGGAAAGCTGTGACAGCATGAATCTCCATCCTCTCAGGGAACGATCTGCTGCGGCTCGTTCGGCGCGCAGCATGCTTATTATACCATGGAAGCTTCATCCAGTCAACGTTTGCACAAAACGGAGCACGGAAATCAACTTTCCAAGACCGCACACAAAGGGTCAAGTTCCAGCAGGCAATCCAGCATAATTTGTGACAACGGACGTTTGGAATTTGTCTGCGCTTTGTAGCGCTTGATAAGCGACAGCGCGAATTTAC
>SFHK01000091.1 GCA_004556395.1 Clostridiales bacterium | reverse complement strand
GATGAGTGGAAGCCGGAAACCGACGGGAGCGTATGAAGCGCGGAGACTTGCGTTTCCGTTCGGCGGCGCGCCGGGAACGGTTCGCGCGGTGTACCGAAGGGAGCCGCGGTCGGGCGAGTGGAAGCTGGAAACCGACGGGAGCGTATGAAGCGTGGGCGCTTGCGTTTCTGTTCGGCGACACCCCGGAAC
Source organism: Clostridiales bacterium (assembly GCA_004556395.1). GTDB lineage: Bacteria > Bacillota > Clostridia > Christensenellales > Aristaeellaceae > SFHK01. The sequence continues at coordinate 7,010 of SFHK01000091.1, read as the reverse complement.
GGCCGTACTTGCGACGGCGTACGCCGGTACGCTGGCCGAAGCGCTGGCGCGTCGGAATGTCGCGGAGGTATTGAACGGCGGCGCGCTGAGCTACGCGTTCCCGCTCGGCGGCGCGCCGGGAACAGTTCGCGCGGTGTACCGAAGGGAACCACGGACGGGCGAGTGGAAGCCGGAAATCGACGGGAGTGTATGAAGCGCGGGCGCTTGCGTTTCTATTCGGCGACACTCCGGAACGGCCGTGCTTGCGACGGCGTACGCCGGTACGCTGGCCGAAGCGCTGGCGCGTTGGCACGTCGCGGAGGTATTGAACGGCGGCGCGCCGGTGTCGGGTTATGATGGGAGAGGATTCGCTCTGGGGAAGAAATCACATTCCGATGGATTCGGCTTTTTGGGAATGCATCGGAAGCGGAAAGGCGTGGGAGGAAATTCGATGACGGGAAAGCTGGTAATTGCCGCGGCGCTGACAACGTTCAGCTATCTGGCCGGGCGGGCGTTCGGGGGAACGCCGTCGCGCGAGGCGGATTCGCTGCGGATGCTGATGGACGATATGCAAATGCTCCGGACGCTGACACTGGAACGGCTGGTTCCCATGGGCGACGCGTTGAGCGAGATGCGCGTGCCGCTTCTGCGTCAGACCGGAGAGCGGATGCGGAAGAACGTGGCCTTAACGCCGGGAAAGGCGTGGGCGGAGACGGTTGAGGCGCAGAAGGGGGAGCCTGTGCCGCTTCCGCAGGCAGACGCGGAGGAGCTTGAGCGGCTGTTTCAGGGCCTGGAAGTCCTCGGGCGCAGCGAGCACGCGGAGCAATACGCGCGCACAATCGAGCGTCTGGGGCGCAGAGAAGGGGATCTGCGCGCCGCTGGACGGGAGAAGCGGCGGCTGTACGCGTCGCTCGGCGCGATGACGGGGCTGGCGGTTAGTATCCTTTTAATGTGAAGGGATTCCGCGGCGGGCTTCCTGCCGACGTATTCGGGCGGCGAACGGGTCGTGGTTCCGCGGCGGGCTTTTCCGTTGATGCTGTGCCTGATGGGAAAGGGATCTGCGCGTCGCCGGACGGGAGAAGCGGCGGCTGTACGCGTCGCTCGGCGCGATGACGGGACTGGCAGTCAGCATCCTTTTAATATGAAGGGATTCCGAGGCGGGCTTTTCCGTTGATGCTGTGTCTGATGGGAAGCGGTATCTGGCTGTGCGGGCGGCCGAGGGACTCCTGATATGGGGGAGGGAAAACGGATGAATGTGGATCTGGTATTCAAGATTGCCGCGTTCGGTATAATCCTGTCGGTCATGAGCCAGCTGCTCACGCGCGCGGGGCGGGAGGACATTGCCACGCTCACGACGCTGGCGGGGCTTGCGATCGTGATGCTGGTGGTCGTGGGACTGCTCAGCGATTTCTTTACGAGCGTGCGGCAGATGTTCAACCTGTATTGATGGGGAAATGGGACGGCGTTGCGCGGAAGCTGGCTGGGGCGGACGTTCAATCGGTGTTGACGGAGGGAGAGACGTGACGGCGGTAAAAATCGCGGCGCTGGTTGTGGCCGCGGCGGTGCTGTGCGTGGCGATTCGCGTGAATCGGCCGGAGCTGGCGATGGCGGTTGGGCTGATTGCGGGGCTGACGGCATGCCTTTTGTCGATGGACGAGCTGGCGGGCGCTGTGCGGGTTCTGAAGGAATGGCTGGCAAAGGCCGGCGCGGACGACGGGGACACGGCGCTTCTGCTTCGTCTGTGCGGGCTGTCGCTGATCGGTGAGTATGCCGCGCAGCTTTGCCGGGACGCCGGAGAGGGCGCGCTGGCGCAGCGCGTGGAGTTCGGAACAAGGGTTTCACTGACGGCGCTTCTGACGCCGTTGGCCGCGGAGGTGCTGGCCGCGGCGGTGGCATTGCTTCCGTGACGTTAGCTTTGGCTAGCTGCCTCATTATGGAGTGTCATCAATCAGCGATTACGTTGCGCAGCTATGTCGAGACTCCGGGGAAGGCGCGTGGAGCTCGGCACGCGGGTTTCGCTGACGGCGCTCCTGACGCTGTTGGCCGCGGCGGTGTCGCTGCTTCCGTGAGAGACGCTGAGTGGGAGTGCTGTTCTGGGAAATTGTCTGCGCGGAGCCTGTGTAAACGGGGATGCGGGCGCGAACGGAGGATGGGCGTGAAGCGTTGGTTCGGGCTGATGCTGGTGCTGCTGGCGCTGGCTTCCGGAATGTCCGCGCGCGCGGAGTCGGCAGGTGAGGGCTTGGAAGCGCGTGCCGATGAGGTGTCGGCGGCCGTCGATTTGGGCGGCTTTCAGCGGGCGGCGGCGGACGCGGGCGTGGAGCTGGACGTTGGCGGGCTGCTGGAGACGCTTCTGTCCGGGGACGCAGGCTCGCTCATCCGCGACCTGCCGGGCTATCTGCAGCGGGAGGCAGAGGCGATCGTGCGTTCGGTGCTCCCGGCGCTCATTCCGGCGGCGGTTCCGGCGCTTCTGTGGGCGGTACTGGCGCACCTTACGTCTGGGTCGGGCGCGAAGCTGGCGCGGTGTGCCTGTGCGCTGTGCTGCGCCGCGGCGCTGATGAAGCATTTTTTCGGCGTGTATGAGATGGCACGCGCGGCGGTCGGGCGCGCCGCCGGGCTAAACGACGCGCTGACGCCGGTGCTCGTGACGCTTCTGACGCTGACGGGCGGCACGAAGTCGGCCGCGCTGATCACGCCGATGGGGGCGCTGGCCTCGCGGCTGATGGCGCTCGCGGTACAGAAGGCGGCGCTGCCGCTGACCGCCGCGGGGTTGGGACTGTCGGTGTCGGGAGCTGTGGGACGGCTGAAGCTGGGCAGACTGGCTTCGGCGGCGCGGTCGTTCGCCAAATGGATTCTGACGACGGCGGTGACGGCGTATCTCGCGATGATGTCCACCGGCGGGCTTCTGAGCGGAGCCTATGACGGCGCGGCGATTCGCGGGGCGAAGCTCGCCGTCGACCGGCTGATTCCGATTATCGGGGGCAAGGTCGCGGGCACGATGGAGTCGCTGGCGGCCAGCGCTTCGGTCGTGCGCGGCGCGGTGGGCGTTGTGGGTTTCGCGGCGCTGGCGCTGTTGTGCGCCCGGCCGGTCGTGGCGGCGCTGACGGCCATGGTGGGGCTGAAGCTTCTGGCCGCGGCGTTGGAGCCGATTGGCGACGAGGGGATGGCGAAGCTGATGGACGCGTTCGCGGCGGCCTACGCGCTTCTCGCGGCAGCGGTCACGGCGACGCTGGTGCTGACGCTGATTCTGATCGGCGCGACGGTGGGGCTTGGCGTTCGGCTGGGCGGATAAGGGCGAAGGGGTGAGGGACGGATGGAGCGGATTCTGTATCTGGCGCTGATTTCCGGGGTGGCGGACGCGCTTCTGCCGGAGGGACGGCTGCAAAACGGCGTGCGCGCCGCGGTGGGGCTGATGGCCGTGCGGGCGGTCTGTCAGGTCGTCGCGGGCGTGCTGGCGGCGCTTTGACGGAGGGGAAAATGTCGGTTGCGGAGGCGTTTAAACGGCTGGGCCCGGTTCGCGCGCGAACATGGGCGCTTTTGGCGCTTTTGGCGGTTGCGGCGCTGGTACTGCTGGCACCGGGCGTTCGAACCTCGGACGTGCGCAGCGAGACGGAGGCGCGGCTCGAGCGCGTGCTTTCGGAGGTCGAGGGCGCGGGACGGGTGAAGGTGATGGTGTTTGAGGGCACGGACGGGCAGACGGGCGTGCTCGTGGTGGCGGAGGGCGCGCGAGATGTGAGCGTGCGGCTGCGATTGCAGAAGGCGGTGCAGACGGTGCTCGGCATCGATAACGCGCGCATCGACGTGTCGCCGATGGAGGAAGCGGCGGGCGGCGCGTGATGATCACGGCGGTTGTCGGCGCACTGTATGGGAATGAAGGGCATTCTGGGAAGGAGGCGGCGAATGAAGCGTAGTGGAGGATGGACTCGGGCAATGACGGTGTTCAGCGCGGCGGTGCTTGTAGCGGGCGCGCTCTTTTGCTTTTCGGACAGGGGGAACCGGGCGGAGCCGTGGGAGGGTCGGACGGCGGAGGCTGCGGCAACGGCAAGGCCGGACGCGCTGTTGGCGTTTTCGGAGGAACGCGCGCGGGTGCGGCAGATGGAAAGCTCGGTTCTGAGCACGATGGCGGCGGACGAGGAAGCCGACGCGGGCACGCGCGCGCGGGCGCGAAGCGAGCTTCTGACGCTGACCTCGCGCATGGAGACGGAAACGACGGTGGAGGGCGTTCTGCGCATGCGCGGCTTTGAGGACGCGGTGGTGACCGTCTCGGCAAACTCCGTGAACGTGGTGGTGCGCGCAGACGCGCTTTCGCAGGCGGAGAGCGCCGCGATTCTGGAGCTGGTGATGCGCGAGACCGGACAATCGGGCGCAAATGTGAAAATTATGACCGTTCCCCGATGAGATGAATAAACCAATTGCGTTTTGACCGAGAATCTGGTATAATCATCGTGGAGGGCTGTCTATTCGAAGGAGTCCCGCTGATTTAGGAGGAAAAACTATGGCTGAGAACAATGCTTCCGATGTCAGACTGAATACAAACAGCAATGGCATGGTGTACTTTGCGTCGGATGTCGTCGCGACCATCGCCGGGCTGGCCGTGACGGAAGTGGAGGGCGTTGCGAATACCGTGGGCACGTCCGGCGGTCTTACCGAAATTTTCATGCGCCGCGCGCTGTCCAATTCGCGCAATCTTACCCGCGGCATCAAGGTGGAAATCACGGACAATGTGGTTTCCGTGGATGTGACGATCGTGGTGGAATACGGCTTCCCGGTTCCCGAGGTCGCGCAGGGCATTCAGGAAAACGTGAAAAAGGCGATTGAAACGATGACGGGCATGTCCGTGAAGAGCGTGGACGTGCACGTGACCGGCGTGAGCTTCGAGCGCGAAAACCGCGCCGTGGCCGAGCTGGAAATGAACCAGCGCAAGCTGCTGGGCAAGGAAGCGCCCGGCGCGAAGAACGAGGAGCCCGCGGACAAGGCGCCTGAAACGAGCGAGGAAGAAGCGGCCGCGGACGACGGCGATTTCGAACTCGATCTGGAGGACGTTGAGGACGACGAGGAAGAGGAAGAACCGAAGGACGGCGGCATAGAGGAAGCCGCCGCGGAAGCGACCGACCTTGAGAAGGAAGGGTAACACATGATGATGAAGCTTTGGAAGCGCATCGCAATCGAAGCCTTTGCGGTGCTTGGTCTGGTGGGAGACGTGTTGCTGATGTACAACTTCGGCGGCAGAAACTGCGTGCTTTCGCTGGTGCTCGGCCTTGTGCTGGCGGCGTATTGCGCGCTGGTGTTCATGATCGCGCTGCGCTCCGGACAGGTGCGGCAGGCGCGCATGATCACACTGCGCCATGAGAGCGGCGACGTCGTGCTGCTGTCGCAGGAGACGCTCGACCATCTGGTCGCGTCCGCGGTTGGGCAGCCCGAGGGCGTGAGCGACATGCGCGTGATCACCGGCTATCACGACGAGAGCCTTGAAGTGATGATCGACGTTTCGGTCAGCTCCAATATCAACATTCCCGTCACCACCGCCCGCATGCAGGAGGCCGTGCGCCACCAGCTGGGCGATGTGAGCGGCATCGCGCTGAGCGGCGTGTCGGTGAAGATTTCCACGATCAAGGTGCCCGGCGAGGGTGAGGCGATCGTTCCTCCGCAGACGGTGGAGCCGGAGGAGGAGCCTGTGGTGGAAGAGAAGGCAGAAGAGCCCGTTACCTGCGAGCCCGCGCAGGAGCCCGTGGTGGAAGAAAAGGCGGAGGAGCCTGTCGTAGAGGAACCCGCGCAGGAGCCCGTAGTGGTGGAGAAGGCGGAAGAACCCGCGGTGCGGGAGCCGGCCGAGGTTGAGGACGAGAGCTTCGGCGAAAACAGCGACCCGGAGAATGAAAATACGGCGGAATAAGCGCGGAAAACGCGTTCTGGAACGGGGTAAGCAGAAGATATGAAAAGATCCGACGCGCGCGAGTGCGCAATGAAACTGGTTTACGAATGGGAAATGGGCGGCGACGGCGGCGAGGATACCCGCCTGAACCTGCTGGAAATTCAGCCCGACGACGAGAACAAGCCCTATGTGGACGAGCTTGTGGCGGGCGTGCAGGCGCACGCGGACGAGGTCGACCGGCTGATTTCCGCGCATGCCATCGGCTGGTCCCTTGAGCGCATCACGCGCGTCGATCTGGCCATCCTGCGCCTTGCGGCGTACGAGATGAAGTTTGGCGGCACGCCGTCCGCCGTGGCGATCGACGAAGCGGTGGAAATGGCCAAAAAGTATTCCACCGAGAAGGCAGGCACGTTTATAAATGGCGTGCTGGGCGCAATCATGCGCAGTGAAATTCAATGAATTGCACGCTTGGAATCGATACCAGCTGCTACACCACGTCCGTTGCCCTCGCGGGCGACGGGCGTGTCGTTGCGTCGGAGAGAAAACTGCTCACCGTCGCGGAGGGCGAGCGCGGACTTCGGCAGTCCGACGGCGTGTTTCAGCATACCACAAGGCTGCACGCGCTTCTGGAAGCGCTGATGAGCGGCGTTCAGGGCGTGCGCGTGGCGGCGGTCTGCGCGAGCACGCGGCCGCGGGACGTGGATGATTCGTACATGCCGGTGTTTCTGGTGGGCGAAAGCATGGGGCGCGGCATTGCGGCGGCACTGGGCGTGCCGTTCTATGCCACCAACTGGGCGTGCCGTTCTATGCCACCAGTCACCAGCAGGGACACGTGCGCGCTGCGATGGTGGATTCCGGCATTCGGCCCGGCGCGTTTGTGGCGATGCACCTGTCCGGCGGGACGACCGAGACGCTGTATGCCGACGAAAACCGCGCGCTTTCGAAGGTGGGCGGCTCCAACGATCTGCATGCCGGGCAACTGGTAGATCGGGTCGGCGTGCGGCTGGGGCTGGGCTTTCCGGCAGGGCCGGCGCTGGAACGGCTGGCGGTTCGCGGAACGGCGACCGGCGCGTTCGCGCTTTCGCACAGAGACGGGGAATGCTCGTTTTCCGGCGCGGAGGCGCAGGCGATGCGCATGATCGAAGCCGGAGCGGCGCCCGAGAAC
>SFHK01000024.1 GCA_004556395.1 Clostridiales bacterium | reverse complement strand
TCAATCCTCCTGTTCTGGAATTTGCGCAACTTATTGTACCTTATCCCAAGATCAGCCATTCGATGGGCGTATCATCATTACCGGTTTTCGTCTGTGGATAGCTTCCAAAGGCAAGATACGTCCCCGCACTAAATACCTCTTTAAATACCTCTTTCAAAAAGTTCTTATCTCTGAGAGTTTCAGAAACATTTTTGTAGTCCGATATTGTCAAATACTCATTATACGCATCCGTATATCTATCGTTCTTCCGAAGTTTCTCGACTTTCCGATAGGCGCACTCCTTAATCTGCGTCGCACTATCACCGTAGCCATTTAGGGCTTTAAAAGCTCTGATAGCCTCTTCGTACTTCTCTTCGGTCATCAATTTAAGCGCTTTCTGGTACTCCCGCTCAAGAATCGCCGTCTTGCATTCGCTGATTTTTGTCGTGCTATCGCTGTAGCCGTTCAACGCTTCAAAGGCTTTGATGGCCTCTTCGTACTTCTCGTCCGTCATCAATTTCAGCGCTTTCTGGTACTCCCGCTCGAGAATTGCCGTCTTGCATTCGCTGATTTTTGTCGTGCTATCACCGTAGCCGTTCAGCGCCTTAAATGCTTTGATGGCATCTTCATACTTCTCTTCGTTCATCAATTTAAGCGCTTTCTGGTACTCTCGTTCGAGAATCGCCGCATTGCATTCACTGATTTTCGTCGCGCTATCGCTGTAGCCGTTCAACGCTTCAAAGGCTTTGATGGACTCTTCGTACTTCTCGTCCATCATCAACTTCAAAGCTTTTTGGTACTCCCGCTCAAGAATTGCCGTATTGCATTCGCTGATTTTCGTCGCGCTATCGCTGTAGTTGTTCAGCACTTCAAAAGCTTTGATAGCCTCTTCGTACTTCTCATCCGTCATCAGTTTAAGCGCTTTCTGGTACTCTCGTTCGAGAATCGCCGTATTGCACTCGCTGATTTTCGTCACGCTATCGCTATAGCCGTTCAGTGCCTTAAATGCCTCAATCGCCTCTTCATACTTCTCGGAAGCCATCAGCGAAGCGGCCGCCGCGTATGCCTTTGCGTTTTGAGTTTCAGTGATCCATTCAGAGGAGTTCGAAAAGGTGCCCAGCTCGGTAAAGAGTGCGATCGCCGCGTCGAATTCACCAGCTTTTTCCTTGGAAACAGCGTCGCTGTATTTGGTTTCATACGCCGCGACGCGCTCGGCACTGTCCTTATAAGCGCCCAGCACTTTAAACACATCGTACGCCGCCTGCGCGTTCTGCGCGCCGCCAGCTTCCATTTCCAGCGCGAGCTGATAGCTGCACTCGTTCAGAAGCTCGGCAGAGTCCTTATAGCCTGAAAGTCTTTCATTGATCACATTGCTCGCGTCCGCATATTGCCCATTCGACATGAGGGCGTTCGCATAATCATAGGCCGTTTCCTGAAGCGCGCTTTCCGCCTTTCGATACCCTCTGCCCACCAGCAGCGCATACGCCTCCACGGCCGGTTCGTAGTTCTTCTGTTCTCTCCACTGGGACGCGTACGCCATGACCTTTTCATACATCAGCGTATCCGAGGTAGAATACTTTTTCCGCAGCAAATCCTCAAGCTCGCTCAAATAACGGTGATCCTCCGTGCCGAACCAGAAGATTGCTCTTTCCAGATCGCGGTCGAGGATTTTATCCGGCAATGCGGCAACGCGGGTCTGTACGTCCTTAAAGAGCAGAATTTCATCGTAAACGGCGGCCGCCTTCTCGTAGCTCTCGTCCGCTTCATACGCGAGCGCGGTATAGTACTTGATATACATAGCCGCTTCCTTGAAATCGCCCATCGAGGTCAGGCTCTTGATCGCGGTATCGTAATCGCCGCTGTCGCCCGTCTTCAGGCAACGCGCGTACATAATGTACTTGCCGCTGTCCTCGTAATCGTTCAGCGTTTCAAAGGCCGCGATCGCTGCATCGTAGTTTCCGGCTTTCACGTCCGCGGCAGCCTGATTGTAGACGCTCTTCATCCGCGCCTGCTCGGCTTCGTAGGCAAGCGTGGTGTACGACGTGATGTATACAGCGGACTTCTCAAATCCGTTCAATGCTTCAAGCGCCTTGATGGCAGTTTCGTAATCGCCGCTGTCGCCCGCCTGTAAAGCTCGCGCGTAAGCAATATACTTGCCGCTGTCCTCGTAGTCGTTCAGCGTTTCAAAGGCCGCGATTGCCGCGTCGTAGTTTCCGGATTTCACGTCCGCGATAGCCTGATTGTAGACGTTCTTCATTCGCGCCTGTTCGGCTTCGTAGGCAAGCGTGGTGTACGACGTGATGTATACGGCCGACTTCTCAAATCCGTTCAACGCTTCAAGCGCCTTGATGGCAGTTTCGTAATCGCCGCTGTCGCCCGCCTGTAAGGCACGCGCATAGGTGATATACTTCGCACTGTCCTCGTAGCCGTCCAGCGATTCGAGGCTCTCGATTGCTTCCTGATACCGTCCGTTCCGAACAGCGTCCACGGCCTTCTCATACTTGCCCTTCTTGCCAATAGAGCAGGAGCAAAGCCCCAGCGTCAGCACGACTGCCAGAAGCAAGGCGCACAGCTTTTTAAACCGCATGAATAAAACCCCCGTTCCTTTATTTGTATTCAATTATATATCCACATTTAACCATGTGTCAATACATAAACGATCAAGCAAGCGGCTTCCGCACGGGATTCGGGTAGCGTTGGATGAACTTCCATGCGGTCACACTACGGGTCTCCGCCACTTAGCTGCTGTTCACGCCGGGCATAGAAAACGCGACCGTCTCCTTGCTAAGATGACGGCCGCGTTTTCTGCGGGGAAGGGAAAAACAAAAATACGACGCGATCAAACGCGCCGTATATGGGGTTAAATGGGCTCGAACCATCGACCTTTACGATGTCAACGTAACGCTCTAACCAACTGAGCTATAACCCCGCGAACAGATAATAGTATACACGATGAGAACACGAATGTCAATATGAATTTCAATTCTTAACACATGAATCTCCGCAGGATTGCGCGGAGATTCATGCGGCGGAGGGGCTATTTGGCGGACTTTTTTTCGATCAGGGCGGCCATTTCGCCTACGTTCTTCATGCCGGTAACTTCCTTCATGGTGAACTTTACGTGGAACGCGTCCTCGACCTCGGCGATCAGGGTGATGTGCATCAGCGAATCCCATTCGTCGATGTCTTTGGCGCTGGTCTTTTCGGTGATCTTCAGGGACGCGTCGTCGAAAACCTCGCGGAACACGCGGTTCAGTTTTTTCATGATGTCAACCTTCATCATTTGGCTTCTTCCTCCGTTATAAACGTTTGATGGTTCTGGTAGTCGTCCACGCGCGCTTCATACAGGCCGTCGCCCAGCGGGCGGAAGCCCATGGAGGCGTAGAGATCCTTTACCATGGCATTCTTGGGCGTTGGGATATATTCGCCGACGACGCGCGCGACTCCTGCTTCCCTTGCGGCGCGGAGGATGGAATCGGCGATAAACTGTTCCATGCCGCGCTTGAGTACGCGGCAGCTCATCAGCCATTCGTTTACGAACAGCTCGTTTTCGCGTTTTTCCAGAATGACCACGGCGATCAGTCCGTGCTCGCCGAAGCGGTCGCGCAGGGTGTAGTAGCGGGTGACGTAACGCGGATTCGCCGCGATTTCCTCAATTTCCTGCTCGCTGTAGCGCACGGTGCGCAGGTTGAACTGGTTTGAGCGCTGCGTGAGCTGGGCGATGCGCGGAATGTGGAACGCGTCGAACGGCGCGCAGACGGCCTTCATGCCCAGCGCCTTCAGATAGTCGTCGTAGTTGTCGATGCCGGCGCTCAGCTCGGTGCGGCTCTTTTCGGCCAGATAGCGTTCCGTGCGCACGCGATCCTCATCGGAATAGGAATTGGTGTCGAACAGGTTCTGCATGCGGGCGAAGGCCGTGTATTCGGCGGGATCCTCGGGCAGCTCCGGCACCTCGACCTCCGGCAGCATCGTGCGCACCAGATTGCGCTCGAACGGGTTGTCGTCGAAGAAGACCATCGAGTCCAGCCCGATGTTCAGCTCCTTCTGGATGCGGCGGATGTTCGAGGCCTTGTCCTCCCAGTTGGCGACGAAAGCCGAGAAGTCGTCCAGTTTCAGAACCATTTCCGGATGCCGGAGGAACGGCTCCTTTGCGTTCGCTTCGTCGTTTTTCGAGCAGACGGCCAGCATCACGCCGCGGTTTTTCAGCTCCTTCAGCCATGTCTGAAACTCGGTGAACGCGTGACCCTGTCCCAGCTCGCCGATCTGAATGCCCTCAAGTCCGTCGTCGCCGATCACGCCGCCCCACAGGGTGTTGTCAAGGTCTACGATGGCGCATTTGTGAAAGCGTCCCTTGCGTGCGAGGATGGCGTCCACCACGCGCGACGCGACCGCGGACAGCGCCTGCGTGGAGATGGGCATTTTCGCGATGGCGTACAGCTTGGGGTCGTGGAACGCGTCGCAGCCCATGTGCGCGCGAATCGGTTCCAGATCGATCAGACGCACGTTTCCGGCTTCGCGCGCCGCCTCCGCCAGCAGGAAGTTCAGCTTCAGAAGCTGATAGGGGAAGGCGCTTCCTTCGCGCAGCGCATAGGAGCCGAATACGCCGTCGTCCATCGGCAGGAAGGCGAAAAACAGGACGTCCGCCTTTGTGCCGTGGTGAATGCGCGCCCATTCCGCGCGGATTTTCTCGATTTCGGCTTCGGCGAACGCGCCGCGCGCGTCCAGCGGCGTGCGCACGAAGCGCTCGTACAGCTTTTCGGTGCAGTGGTAGAGGAGCACGGTTTCGGGATTGAAGGCATAAAATTCGCTGCCCGCGTCCATCAGCTGCGCGTCGATCTGGTCGTAGTCGGCTTCGAATACGCGCAGCGGCAGATTCATTTCCAGCGCGTAGCCGCGAATGGCCGTGGCCAGCAGCTGCGTGGCGCAGTCGCCCAGCAGGGCAAAGCGCGTGCCGTCCGGCGTTTCCGGGGTGCGTGCGCAGTTCTTTTTTAATTGCAGATAGGAAAGACTCTTCATATTGTAATCGTCCTCCGCGTGTGGGTTCCTGTGAAAATTATAACAAGTTCGCTGGTTCCCTGTCAACCCCGGTATTGACACTGAATCGGCGGGGAAGGTATAATAACAGCAAATGAAAGAAATAAATCGGGGGGGAATGCGCTATGACTTCCTTAAGCCAACGGATTCACGCGCTGCTGAAGGCCGTAAATCTGGATCAGCGGGACGGCTATCGCCACTATGTCACCGGAGAGCTTGCGCGGGAGGGTATCGCGGAAGCGCCGCTGTTTGTGCAGCGCGCCGTGATGCAGACCGCCTTTGCCTACCGGATGAGCGAGGCCGAGGGCGGCCGGTACGATGCGGTTGTGTGCGAAGCCGCGGATTTCCTGTTGGACGCGCTCGAAAGCGAGGGCGCGATCACCAAGGCCGCCGCGCAGCGGGCGGAGGAGATTCTGCTTCCGCTGAAGGACGCGGCGAAGGCCTACACGGTACATATGATCGGGCACGCGCACATCGACATGAACTGGATGTGGCCGTATCATGAAACGGTCGCCGTGACGCTGGAAACGTTCCGCACGGTGCTGAAGCTGATGGAGGAATTTCCGGAGTTCACCTACGCGCAGTCGCAGGCTTCCACCTATCGCATCGTGGAGGAATACGAGCCCGCGATGCTGGACGTGATTCGCCGCCGGATAAAGGAAGGGCGCTGGGAGGTTTCGGCTTCCACGTGGGTGGAGGCGGACAAGAACATGCCCTCCGAGGAGAGCATGGCGCGTCACCTGCTGTATACGAAAAACTATCTTTCCAAGCTGCTGGGCATCGATCCCGACGCGCTGAATCTCGATTTTGAGCCGGATACCTTCGGCCACGGCGCGAACGTGCCGGAGATTCTCAGCCAGGCGGGCGTGAAGTATTATTACTACTGCCGCGGGCACGAAGGAACCGGCGCGCATATCTGGCGCGCGCCCTCCGGCGCGGAGGTGCTGGCATTCCAGGAGCCGACGTGGTATCTGGGCGACGTGAACCCGAATTTCGCGCTGTTTGTGCCCGGTTTTTGCCGGAAAACCGGCGTGATGGACGCGGTGAAGGTGTACGGCGTGGGCGACCACGGCGGCGGGCCGACCCGGCAGGATCTTACTTATATTGAAGAAATGCGCGCGTGGCCGGTGTTCCCGAGGCTGATTCATTCGTCGTACCGCGCGTTCTTTGGCGCACTCGAGACCGTGCGCGACCGTCTGCCCGTGGTGGATACCGAGCTGAACTGCGTGTTCACCGGCTGCTACACGACGCAGAGCCGCGTGAAGGCGACCAACCGCATCGGCGAGGACACACTGCGCGAGGCCGAAGCGCTTTCGGCCGCCGCCAACGCGCTGATCGGCAGCGCCTATCCCGCGGGCATGTTTGAGACGGCGTGGCGCAAGGTGCTGTTCAGCCAGTTCCACGATATTATGACCGGCTCCGGCGTGCGCGACACGCGCGAATACGCGATGGCGACGTTCTCCGAAGCGTTCGCGGGCGCGGGCACGGCCTATGCCGCCGCGATGCGTTCGCTGGCCGAAGCGATTGACACCTCTTCCGTTGAGGAACAGAGCCCGGCGGCGTTCACGCGCTCCGAGGGCGCGGGCGTGGGCTTCGACGGCATGCGCTTCCGCCCGCCGGTGGCCGAACGATGCGCGTCGCTCACGCGCGTGTTCCACCTGTTCAACTGCGAGGAAGCGCCCCGCACCACGCCGACCGAGCTTACGGTGTGGGACTATCCCGGCGACGCGAAGGCGATCGTCGTGCGCACGCTGGACGGGCGCTCGCTGCCTGTGCAGCGGCTCACACGGGCGAACGGCATCGGCTATATGGGGCATTCCTATGTGCGTCTGCTGGTGGACGCGGAGATTCCCGCCTGCGGCTGGCAGACGGTGGTGCTGGACGCGGCGGACGACGATGCGTTCCCGCTGCGCTATCCGGGCGACCCGCGGCTGCACGCGCCGGAGCGGTACGTACTCGAGAACGAACATCTCCGCGCGGAGTTCGACGTGATCGACGGCGCGCTGATTTCCCTTGTGGATAAGGCGAGCGGGAAGGAGCTTCTTTCCGGCCCGGCGGGCTTCTTCGACATTCTGGAGGACCCGGCGCACGGCATGACCAGCTGGGTGGTCGGACGGTACCTGCGCCGTGAGCAAATTCGCAGGGATGTGCGCATAACCCGCGCGGCCGACGGCGAGCTGCGCGGCGCGCTGGAAATGAAGACGAGCTTCGCCACCGCGTCCACGCTGTCCGTCGTGGTGTCGCTGGACAAGGGCGCGAAGGCGCTGCGCTATCAGGTGAAGGTGGACTGGTGCGAGCGCGGCACGCGTGAAAACGGCATGGCGCAGCTGGCGTTCGCGGCGCCGTATGCCTATGAATCCGAAAAGACGCGCTGCGACAACGCCGCCGGATACATCGACCGCGCGCCTATGAACATGGATATGCCCGTGCGCACCTATGCCTGTGCGCTGCCGAAGGAGAGTACGCCCGCGATGGTGCTGACCAGCGACGCGAAATACGGCGTGCGCAGCTATGACAATACGCTCCAGCTTACGCTGATTCGCGCGGGCTACGATCCGGATCCCGATCCGGAGAAGGGACTGCACGAGTTCAGCCTGTCGCTGGGCGTGACGGAGGACGTGAAGCCGGAAAGCCTGTCGCTGTTTACACGGCTTCTGAATCGGCCGGCGGCGAGCATCACCGCGCGTCCGCACAAGGGCACGCTGGCGGGCAGCGGCCGCTTCCTGACGATTCAGGCGGAGCATGTGCGGCTTGCCGCCGTGAAGTGCGCGGAGGATGGAAACGGAACCATCGTGCGCCTGATCAACTACGGCGAAGCGACGCAGGCCGTGCTTACGCCCGCCGTCCCGCCGCACGCGGCGCATCTGTCCGACATTCGCGAGCGGACGCTGGACGCGCAGACGATTCAGAACGGCGCGGTGCTCGTGCCGCTGCGCGCGCACGGGCTGACGACGGTTCGAATCGAAGACTAAGGATTATAAACAGAAGGAGCGTCCGCAGGAGAAACGGGCGCTCCTGTTTTGAACGGGGAAAAAGGTACGATGGCGGATTTCAGCATCGGCGAAATGCAGGAGATGCAGAGAAGGCTTCAGGAGAAATACAGGGGCAGGTGGGAGGCGATTTCACCGGAGACGGGAAAAAACAAGCTGCTGTGGATGACCGGCGAAATCGGCGAGGTGATCGATCTGGTGAAGAAGCACGGCGGCATGAAGGCCTGCGCCGACGCGGAGCTGAGATGCGCACTGCGTGCGGATGTATTACAACGACGTGATGCTATGCTGCGGCATTTCCGGGGACGAGCTGAAGGCGTCCTGCACCGCGAAGTTCGAGCGCAACCTGACGCGCGGGTGACGCTTATTCAGAGAGCTCCTCGACGATGGCGCTGCCGGATGCGAGAGTTTGGCGGTTCCTTCGGTCGCATTCGAGCATGGCGGTTCGATCTCTTTGCGTCATATCCTTCAGGGGCGTTTCGCGGTAGCGGCTTACGGGCAGCACGGAATAGGTATAGCCCGCGCGCTCGGTGCCGGTGCGCCACACCCACGTGCTGACGAAGCTGAATGAGTCCACGGCAATCCGGCCTTCGTCCTCCTTCAGCGCAAGCTGGAAGATCACGCCGCCGTCGCGGCCGTTCTGGCGCTGTCCGCTCAGGAAATTGCCGAGGGAATAGACGCACAGCGTGCGCTGCGCTTCGCCAAACTGGTTGGTTCCCTCCAGCCAGTCGGCGCGCTGCACCACGTGCGGATGCCCGCCGATGATCACGTCCACGCCCGCCTGCATAAGCTGCTTTGCGAGCGCAATCTGCGTGGAGTCGGGCGTTTTCATATATTCCGTGCCCCAATGCATAAAACACAGTATGAGCTCTGCTCCGGCCTCGCGCAGCGCGCGCACGTCCTGCCCGAAATCGGAATTCTTCACCGCGTGCACGGCGAAGACCATCGCGTTCGGGTTCAGGCCGCGCATGCGGTCGATGGAATTGAGGGAGCAGGTGTAGTTGAGAATGCCGATGCGGATGTCGCAGAGCGTGAGGAGGGTCGGCTGCATCCGTTCCTCCTGCGAGCGGCTGGCGCCCGCCGTGAAGAAACCGGCGGCCTCGGCGTTGTCCAGCGAGCGGAGCAGGCCGTCGTAGTAGCGATCGAGCATGTGGTTGTTCGCCATCGTCAGACCGTCGACGCCCGCGTTCTTTAGCGCGGGAAGCAGTGATTCCGGCGTGTTGAACTGCGGGTAGCCGCTGTAGACATCCCGGCCGACGATGCCGCTCAGCGCGCCGTCGACGTTGGCAAAGGTGAAGTCGGCGTTTGAAAGCGCGGCGCGGATTTCGGAGAGCATGGGGGAGAATTCGTACGCTTCGCCGCCGCCCAGCGCCTGCGCGGAGCGGATGAGCGCGTCGTGAATCACGAAATCCCCGGCTACGCGGATGACCGCGCGCCGCTCGGTCTGCGCAAGCGTGGGCTGCGGGCGCTCCGCGGCCGCTGAAAACAGAAGGATTCCTGCCAGAAGCAGGGCTGCCATGCGCCTGCGCATCGCGAAATCACCGTCCCGATGGTTTTTCTCCCATTATAGAGACTTTCCGGCACGGAGTCAATGCGCGCGGCGGCGGATTTCGCAGTTTTTCAGAAAAAGTCTTGATTGAAAGCCCTCTTGCGTGTATAATAGAGAATGATCGCGTATGGATACAAAGAGGGAAGTCAATATGCCTTTGTACAGCTTTCGCTGTCCCGCCTGCGGGAAGCGTTTTGAGGAAATTCTGACCGTCGCCCGAAAGGACGAGGCGGTCTGCCCCGATTGCGGCAGGAAGGCCGAGCGCGTCTGGAACGGCAAGTGCAATTTCGGCGCGAAGCGTTCCGGCGGCTGCAGCGGCCACTGCGCCGGATGCTCCGGCTGCGGCAAATAACCATCAACCGGAAAGGCTCCGCTTGCGGAGAGAGGATTGCATGATTGAAACGTTATTGATCGACGGGGGCGTTCGCCTGAAGGGTGAAGTGACGGTAAGCGGCGGCAAGAACGCGGCCGTGGCCATCATTCCCGCGGCGCTGCTCGCCGATTCGCCCAGTACGATCGAGAACCTGCCGGATATCGACGATGTGTACTGTCTGCGTGATATACTTATATGGCTGGGCGCGGACGTCACGTTCGAGCACGGCGTGATGAGTATCGACCCGCGCGGCATCACGCGCAACGACCCGCCCTACGAGCTGGTTCGGAAGATGCGCGCGTCCTATTATCTGGTTCCGGTGCTTCTGGGGCGCATGGGCTCCTCCTGCGTGCCCATGCCCGGCGGCTGCGACATCGGAAACCGCCCCATCGACCAGACCATCAAGGGTCTCACGTCGCTGGGCGCGGACGTCGACCTGTCGGGCGGGGTGATTCGCGCGCAGGTAACCGATCATTTCGAGGGCACGGAGGTGTTCCTTGATTTCCCGTCCGTGGGCGCGACGATCAATACCATGCTGACCGCCGTATGCGCGAAGGGCGCGACGACGATTCACAACGCTGCGAAGGAGCCGCACATCGTCGACACGGCGAACTTCCTGTCGTCGATGGGCGCGTGGGTCAAGGGCGCGGGCACGGACGTCATCCGCATTCGCGGAGGCCGCCCGCTGCACGGCTCCAACTATGCCGTGATTCCCGACCAGATTGAAACCGGCACGCTGATGATCGCCGCCGCGGCGACGCGGGGCGACGTGATGATTCGCGGCGCGATTCCTACGCACATGGAGTCGCTCACGGCGAAGCTTTTGGAAATGGGCGTGCATGTGAACGAGGCGGACGACAGGATCCGCGTGCGCGCCGACGGCAAGCTGCGCCCGATCAACATCAAAACGCAAGTGTATCCCGGCTTCCCGACCGACCTGCAGCAGCCGATGACGGCCATGCTCGCGTCGGTGCCCGGTTCCAGCTATGTCACGGAGACGATTTTCGAGAACCGTTTCCGCTATGTGGATGAGCTGCGGCGCATGGGCGCGAACATTCGCGTGCTGGAGCGCACGGCCATCGTCGAGGGCGTTCCGCAGCTGCGGGGCACGCGCATCACGGCCACCGACCTGCGCGCCGGCGCGGCCATGATCGTCGCGGCGCTGATCGCCGAGGGGCGGAGCGAGATCAAGGGCGTGAAGTACATCATGCGCGGGTATGAGCGAATCGACGAAAAGCTGCGCCTGCTGGGCGCGATGGCGATTCACAAGACCTACGCCGACAACGAATACAACGACGATGAATTCTGAGGCATAGACAGAGGGGCGGCTTCCGTTTCGAGAGAACGGGAGCCGCCATTTTTGATTTTCTTTGGAAAGCAAAACGAAGCAGGGCAGCCGAAGCGGGCTGCCCTGTATAGAGGAAGGAGCCGCCGCTTGTGCGGCGACCCGGGAAAGGCGGATTAGTTGGCTTCGTGGATGTCCAGACCCTGCTCGCGGGCGTAGATGTCGGTGAGCTCGCTCAGACCGTAGGCTTCGAGCTGCTGGCAGTAGGCATCCCATTCGGCGTTCACATCGGCTTCGCCGGAGACCCACTGGGCGATCTTGGACTTGATGTAGCTCTTGAGGTCGGTCTCGATGATCGACTTGCGCTCGGCGTCCTCCTGATTCGCACCCCAGACGGCCTTGAACGTTTCGGTCATGTACGGACGGTAGACCTCGTCGCACAGATCCATGAAGGACGGATCGGGCTCATCCTTGTCGTAGGGCAGCAGCTTTGCAACGCCCATATTTCGGGGCATGGACTGGGTAAAGCAGCGCGCCCATGTGTTTCTGTCCTCGTCTTCCTGCGTCCAGCCGTTTTCGCCGACCTTGTGGTAGATTTCGCGGTACAGGTGGTCGCCGATCTTCTCGTATTCAACGCCGAGGAGACCGTTTCCGGCCTGAACGGAGTTTTCCTCCATGTAGAGGACGTCCAGCCAGCGGAGGATGGCGAGCAGCTTTTCTTCATCGCACTTGTCGGTGATGGCAAGCTGCGTGCGGAACAGGGTAACGCCGTTGGAGTTGCGGTGGAACAGCGGATTGTCGCAGCCCTTCAGCACGGGCAGGCAGGTAAAGGCGTTCTCGCCGTACTTCTCGTAGTCAGCGGTGCCCTTTTCGTAGTTGGTGTACCAGTCGCCGGGGCCGTAGCCGATGCAAACGCCGTAGAGATCCTTGCCGCCCTTGGCCTTCCAGTTTTCAAGATCCTGCGTGAAGAGCTCGGGGTCGATCAGGTTCTCTTTGTAGAGATCCGCAAAGTACTCGATGAACTCCTTGAATTCGGGCTTGTTGGCGGAGAAGAACAGCTTGCCGTCCTTCTTGGCGAAGAAGGGATAGCCGTTGTTATCAACCGCTTCGATGCCGAACCAGCCGGCGCACATGCCGAGGTTCAGGTTGTTGGTGTCGCCGCCAAAGGGGATTTCGTCGTTCGGGTCGCCGTTGCCGTTCGCGTCGTTGTCGCGGAAGGCGATGAGAACCTCCTTCAGCTCTTCGGGGGTCGTGGGCATTTCGAGACCCAGACGCTCCAGC
Source organism: Clostridiales bacterium (assembly GCA_004556395.1). Taxonomy (GTDB): domain Bacteria; phylum Bacillota; class Clostridia; order Christensenellales; family Aristaeellaceae; genus SFHK01. Next base: position 18,207 of record SFHK01000024.1, on the reverse strand, counting down.
CATACCTGATTGATGTAGGGCTTGAAGGTAACCTCCGGCTCGCCGATAGCGTAGGGAATGGTGTAGATGTGGCCGTCCGGCAGCGTCATGGATTCGCGGACACCAGGACGGTTGAGAACCTCCTCGATGTGGGGGCAGTATTTGGCAATGTAATCCTCCAGTGCGAGGAAGGTGCCGTCACCGCCCAGCTCGATGACGTCCTTCGTGCCCAGCAGCCAGCCGGCAATGACATCAGCATAGTCGCCGGTGGACAGCGCCACGGCCATCTTCTCAAGCTGCACCTGATAGGGCGCAAGGTTCAGCTTCACGTGAACGTTGGTCTTCTTCTCGAGCATCTCGTAGACGACGCGGCCGTCGGGCTCGTAGCTGTCGTCGATCATCAGCGTAAATTCGAAGGGAGTGTCGCCGTCCCAGACTTTTTCGCCTTCGAGAAGCACGTCGGCGAATGCGGAGCAGGTGCTCAGCAGCAGGATGGCTGCCAGCGCGAGAGCCAGTTTTTTCATGGGGGAACCTCCTTTTTTAAGCCTTGCGGCTTTACTAACGCGAATCAGCCCTTGACCGAGCCGATCATCACGCCCTTGACGAAGTGCTTCTGCACGAAGGGGTAGACGATCAGCATCGGAATCGACGAGATGATGATCAGGGAATATTTCATCATGTTGGCCAGCGCTTCGCGGCGTGCCTGTTCCTTGCGCATTTCCTCGGTGATGAATTCCTTGGTCATGGTGTTCGTGTTCAATAGAAGAATGTTTCGCAGCTCCAGCTGAAGCGGCCACTTTTCGCGGTCGTTGATGTACAGAAGGGCGCTGAAGTAGCTGTTCCAGTGCCCCTGTCCATAGTACAGTACCAGAATGGCGGTGATTGCGCCGGAGAGAGGCAGCACGATGTGGAAGAAGAAGCGCGTGTTGCCGCAGCCGTCCAGCCTGGCCGCCTCCATCAGTTCCAACGGAATGTTGGTGCTGAAGAAGGTCTTGGCGACGATCATATTATATACGCCCATCGCGCCGGGAATGATCAGCGCCCACATGGAGTTGAGAAGCCCGGTCTGCTTGACGATGAGGTAGGTCGGCATCATGCCGCCGCCGATGAACATCGTAAGCATATAGAAGAAAGTGACGAACTTCTTCAGCGCGAAGTCCTTGCGGCTCAGCGCGTAGCCGGTGGGCAGGGTAACAAGCAGGTTCACGCTTACGCCGCACACGGTGTACAGAAGCGAATTCAGGAAGCCGCGAACGACGGTGTTCGTCTTGAAGACCTCCCGGTAGCCGTCCAGCGTGAAGCCGATGGGGTAGAACGTTACCTCGCCGTTGGACACGGCGATGGGGTCGGATACCGAGGAGATGATGACGAAGTACAGCGGGTAGGCGACGACCAGAAACACCAGCGAAAGCAGGATAAAGAGTATGGTATCGTAGATGACATCGCTTCGGCAGCGGCCAATCCGTCTTTCCATGCGCGCGCCTCCCTTCACCACAGGCTGTTATCGCCCATCTTGCGGGTTACGGCGTTCACCGTGATCAGCAGGACGGCGTTAACGGCCGCGTTAAACAGGCCGATGGCGGTGGAAAAGGCCTGATCGCGGTTGATAAGGCCTACCTTATATACGTATGTGGAGATAATCTCCGACACGCCGATGTTCAGGTCGTTCTGCAGCGCGTAGGCCTTTTCGAAGCCGACGGACATGACGCTGCCGCAGTCCAGAATCAGAAGCATCGTCATTGTGGGCACGAGGAAGGGAAGGTCGATGTGCAGCGTGCGCTGGAACTTGGTCGCGCCGTCCACAATGGCGGCTTCGTGGTATTCGGGCGACACGCCCGACAGCGCCGCGAAGTAAATCACGCTCGACCAGCCCATCGACTGCCATACGCCGCTCCACACGTAGATATGCCGCCACAGGCTGCTCTTGCCCATGAAGTTGATCGGCTCGCCGCCGAGCATGCGGATGATGGTATTCACCGCGCCGGTGCGCACCGACAGGAACAGAAACAGCATGCCGCACATGACGACGGTGGATATGAAGTGGGGCGCGTAGGTAACGGTCTGAATGATCTTGCGGAATTTCTTGAAACGGAAGGAATTCAGAAGCAGCGCGAGAATGACGGCAATCGGGAAGCCGGCGGCGAGAGAGTAAACGCTCAGGATAAGGGTGTTACGAATCGTGATCCATGCATTGGCGGAGCGAAAAAAGCGTGCGAAATTGGAAAACCCAATCCATTCACTGTTGAACATGCCGAGCTTGACCTTGTAATCGCGGAAGGCGATCTGAATGCCGTAAATCGGCCAGTAGTGGTAGATCAGCGTGATGATCATTCCCGGCAGGCAGAACAGGAAAAGATCCCAGTTTCCGCGCATGCGTTCCAGAAAGGTCTTTCGATGCTTTCCCGAGGAGAGGGGCGGAGATAAGGGTACATTTGGCAAGATACAGGCCTCCTTTATCTGCGAAATTGTAAACTTTCGTACAGGAAACCGCTTACTTATCAAACATCGATTTCATTATAAAGGCATATTGACGAAAAGTCAATAGGAATGTTGCGAATTTCAAAGAAAAAATCAAAAGGTGCATTTGCGGCTTGACAGGCGTATGTGTTATGATATAATGAAGCAGACGGAATGGGAGAAGGGAAAGTTCTCCCCAAAAAACAGGCTACACGAGGAAAAGGAGTACGTGCCCATGCTTTTATACAGAACGAAAATCGCGCTTCCCGGCCCTGAGGGCATCGGCGAGAATCCGCTTCCGCGCTTTCGAGACGCGAAGCATGACCGCGACGTAACCACCAACGGTTCCTTCACCGAGAAGGAAAACAGGCTGCTGGGCAGCGAGTGCGGCGCGCGCGTTCTGCCGTACCGGATGCAGGACGTATACACCCGCGAGCGCCAGCCCATCGAGCGGGACGCGATCGTAATGGAAAACGAGCACCTGTGCGCGGTCTTTCTGCCGTGGCTGGGCGGAAAGCTGTATTCACTGACGGAGAAGGCGACCGGCCGCCCGATTCTGTTCACGAATCCCGTGTTCCAGCCGGCGAATCTGGCGATTCGCGACGCGTGGACGAGCGGCGGCGTGGAATGGAACATCGGCCAGCTGGGGCACACGTTTACCACCTGCTCCGACGTGTTCTTTGCGAAGATTCGGCCGGAAAACGAGGAGCCGTTCCTGCGCATGTATGAATACGAGCGGCAGAAGGGGCTGTTCTGGTCGATCGATTTCCACCTGCCGGACGGCGCGAAGGCGCTGGTCGCGCATGTGCGCGTGGTCAACGACGACAAGGTGGAAAAGCCGATGTACTGGTGGTCGAACACGGCGTGTGTCGAAACCGAGGAAGCGCGCGTGTTCAGCGATACTGACGAGGTGATCTATCAGGACATGCGCATCGAAAAGACCGAGGACGGCCACGACAAGTACGTGAGCTATGGCTTCGGCGTCGCGAAGCTGCCCGATTGCACCGAAAAGGACGGCAGCGTGCATGGCTATTTCGATGCTTCCTATTCCATGCGCTTCCCGCGGGCGAACGAATTTTTCTTCCAGACGCCGGAGGACGTGAAGTATCCGTGGGAGGCCGTGAGCTATAAGGACGGCTTCATGTTCCTTGAGAAGTCGACGCAGGCGCTTCGCTACCGCAAGATGTTCTGCTGGGGGCATGGCCGCGGCGGCCGCTTCTGGTGCGACTATCTGGCCGAGCCGGGCAAGGGCGATTACATCGAGCTGCAGGCGGGTCTCGCGCCCACGCAGGTGCACGGCTATCGCATTGCGCCCGAGAGCGAAATTGTGTTCACGCAGGCGTTCTCCTGCGCGCACGTCGCCGACCCCGCGCCGATGTACGGCGAATACGCTTCCGCGCGCATGGCGGCGAAGGCGAATGTCGGCGCGGCGCTGAGCGACGAGGACGTGGAAGCGATGGACGCGCGCGCCCGCAGACTGCACGACGACGACCGCGCAGAGGTGGAAATCTGGCACCACGGCGCGGGCTGGGGCGCGCTGGAACGCATCCGCCGGGCAAGGCAGGGGCGCGGGATTCCCGCGGGCTTCTGGTTTGAGGACAACACGCTTACCGCCGAACAGAAGCCGTGGCTGAACCTTCTGGAAAACGGCCGGCTGGGCGATGCGCGCGTTTCCGAGTTTATGGTGGACGAGCGCTGGAAGGCGCTTCTGGAAGGCGACGATTCCGACGCGGCGAAGCTCCATCTGGGCATTCTGCACATGGAAGCGGGTCGCGAAGCGGAGGCCGAAGCGCTGTGGCGGCAGGTCGGCGGCGAATACAAGCCGATGGCCGAGCGCAATCTGGCGGTGCTGTGCCAGCGCCGGGGCGACGAAGAGGGCGCGGTCAGCCACATGAAGGCTTCGCTGGCCGCGGGCGGAGATCGCGAGGACGCGGCCTATACGCGCGAATATATTCAGATGCTTCTGACGCTCAAGCGCTATCAGGCGGCGTGGGACGCGTTTGCCGCCGCGCCGGAGGAAACTCAGAAGGACGACCGCGTGAGCATCCTTGCCGGCGTCGCGGCGATCGAGGTGGGCGAGTATGCGTACATGGACGAAATGTTCCGCATGCCGCACGCCGCCGTGCGCGAGGGCGAAACGTCGCTGACCGACCTGTGGTTCCGCCGCGAGGCGGCGCGCGAAGCGGAGAAGCGCGGCGTGAAGGTGACCGACCAGCTGGTGGAGGAGATGCGCCACACGCTGACGCCGCCGCGGGAGATCGATTTCCGCATGAGCTGAAGAGAGAAGGACGGGAGAATCCGTGAATATCGTTGTAATTGACGGTCAGGGCGGCGGCATGGGCAAAATGCTCGTGGCCGCCATCCTGGAAAAGTATCCGGCAGCCGCGCTTACGGCGGTCGGAACCAACAGCGCCGCTACGCTGGCTATGCGCAAGGCGGGCGCGACGCGCGCCGCCACCGGCGAAAACGCCGTCGTCGTGGCATGCCGCACGGCGGATGTGATCGTCGGGCCGGTTGGCATTGCCGTGGCGGACGCGCTGATGGGCGAGGTTACGCCGCGCATGGCGGAAGCCGTCGGCTCAAGCCGCGCGCGCCGCGTGCTGATTCCGGTGAACGCCTGCGAGACGATCATCGTGGGCGTGGAGGAAGTGGGCATTGCCACATTGGTTCGCAAGGCCGTGGAGCTGCTGTAAGGGAACTTTTTTGAAATCGTCTCCGTCTAAGTGGAAATACTACAGACGGAGGCGACTTATATAATGAAGAAAGTGCTGGCGTTTTTGCTGATCTGCGCGCTGATTCCGGCGTTCGCGCTGGCGGAAGCGACGCCCGCGGAGCCGGAGAAAAAGACGGTGAGCGGCGTGCTCGTCGATGCGGCCATGCATACGATCCTGATGGAGGACTGGAACGGCGAGCAGGTGTACTTCTATAAGGAAGGCGACGAGGATCTGGATGGCCTGTCGGACGGGCTGTATATCGGCAAGATCATCGAATGCGAATATGTGGACGCGGAGGACGGCACGCGCCTGACGGCCGTTCGCGACGGAAAAATGCCCGCCGAGCGCGAGCGTCAGGAGACCGTCGAGGGCGAAGCGGAGACCGTGCGGGAGACGTGGTATCAGAGCCCGCTCGGCTTCGGACTGTATCTGGACGCGCAGGCCTATACCGTGACGGAGGACGAAGAAGCGCAGTCGGCGGTCATCGAGCCGCTCGACGGTCTGGAGGGTGCGGCGCTGTATATCTTCCGCGCGGCGACCGAGGACGCGGACGCGCTTCAGACGACGCAGCGGGCGCTGTTCGAGGGAACGAACGTGTACGGCGAGGGCGTTCTCTGTGAATATGGCGCGTATACCTACCTGATTGCCTTCACCTGCCCGGAGGAGGCCGCCGAAGGCTGGGGCACCCGCCTGCAAACCATGATGGACGGCGTGATGCTGATCAACGAACAGGGCGGCGTCTATTGGCCGGAAACCTCCATGGAACGCTGGAAGAGCCGGACGCAGGGAGAATGATCAGGGAGACACGTTTTCCATAAGAAAGAACCGTCTTTCTTCGCGATTCTGCGGGGAAAGGCGGTTCTCTTCATGAGATCGAATCAGTTCAGCGCGTATTCGCCGGTGGCGAAGGATTCGCGCTTTTGGAGCCAGCGGCCTTCGGTAAAGTCCGGAACCGGGACGGGAGCGCCGCCCATGGCGATGCTCTGTTCGGTCAGCGCGGTGATGGCCATCCAGCTGGCGGTGTCGTAGGTGTCGATCGGCGGGCACTCGTCCTTCTGCACGCTCTCGACGAACGCGCGCAGCACCAGATAGTCCATGCCGCCATGGCCGCCGCGCAGGCCGAATTCCTCATAGGCCTGCCAGAGCGGATGCTTGTATTCCTCCATATAGGCTTCGTCCTTTTCCCAGCGGTGCGTCCAGTAGCCGGGATCGACCGGGGAACGACCGTCGATATAGATGCTGCGGTTGTCCTCCATCCAGATGCCCTTGGTGCCCTGAATGCGGCCACCGCGGGAATAGGGACGGGGCAGGGTGCAGTCGTGCGTCAGCAGGATGGTTTCGCCGTTGGCGCAGGAGATCATCGTGGTGACGATGTCGCCCTGATTGACCTGGGCATTGACCAGCTCGCTGTCCGGGCGGTGCTCCTGAAGCCACGCGTGAAGGCCGGCAGCCTTGGAAGACATGGCGCACAGCGACACCATGCGGTTGCCGCGGTTGATGTTCAGGTATTCGGCGATGGGGCCGAGCTCGTGCGTGGGGTACAGTTCGCCGTTTCTGTGCAGGAAGTGGCGCTGACGGTAGTGGCGGTTGATGTCGCCATTGCCGATTTCATCGCGCAGGTCGTGCTCATAGCCGCCCTGGCAGTGAACGAGCGTGCCGAACACGCCCTGACGGATCATGTTCAGAAGCGTCATTTCTTCCTTGCCGTAGCAGCAGTTTTCCAGCATCATGCATTCGATGCCGGTTTCTTCCTTGGCGCGAACCAGCTTCCAGCATTCGTCCACGCTGTTTGCGCCGCCAACCTCGGTGGCAACCTTTTTTCCGGCGCGCATGGCCTGCACGCAAATGTCAATATGCGTTTCCCAGCTGGTGAACACGCAGATGGCGTCGATGTCCGGCCGCGCGAGCACCTTTTTATAGTCCGTTTCGCCGTCGGGACGAACGCCGCGCTTTTCAAAAACCAGATCCTGTCCCTTTTGTACGCGGTCGTCGTATACGTCGCATACGGCGACGATTTCCACATCCGGCATCTGAAGCAAGGTATCCGTCTGACTCATTCCGCGTCCGCCCAGGCCGATGACGCCGAGGCGAACCGTCTTTCCCTTTTCTCCCAACTTCATGGCATATGTCCTCCAACCCATTCGTTGTCCTCCTATTGTAATAGATTTTCCGCTTTTTCGCAAGGGGGATGCGCGCGATTTTACCGAGTTGTCGGTTTTATCGCGCGGCGCTTTCGCATAGGCTTTTCTGATAAACGGTCGGGAGTGGTGGGAATGCTGGACTTTCTGGGCATGTATCGACAGGCGCGCACGGCGCATGCCAGGCAGCTGACGGAGGGGACGTTTGTGTCGCTTGGAACCAGCGCGATGGGCGGGCGGGACGTGTGCGCGCAGGGGGCGCTGATGGCGCTGGCGGCCGGACACATCGCAAACCGCCGCGCGCTTCTGAGAACGTTGGAGCTGACCGAGCCGCTGCCGGACGCGGCGCTCGTGCTGAACGCCTATCGGCGCTGGGGCGCGGATTACCCGCGGCGCATTGAGGGCGCGGCGGTGACGGCGGTGATCGACCGGATTGAAGACAGGCTGATTCTGACGCGCGACCGCATGGGCGCGGTGCCGGTGTATTACGCGTGGCGCGGACGCAGCGCGGCGTTTTCCGGACGGCCGGAGCTGCTTCTGCGTGCCGGCGTGGCGGGACGGGTGGTCGATCGCGAGGGCATTCTGGAGCTGTTTCAGGTGGCGGGCGTTTCGGCGCCCATGCGCACGCCGTTCCGGGACATTCGCAGGCTGGAACCCGGGTGCGTGCTTGTGGCCGACGCGCGCGGGACGCGAATCAAGCGCTATGCGTCGCTGGAGCCGGAGGAGGGCGGTCTGTGTGCGGCGCGCGCGGCGCTGCTTTCCGCGATTCCGGAGGCGGGAGAGGAAGTGCCGGTTCTGTGGCATTCGGGCGGGGCAGGGTCGCTCCTTCTGGAACGGCTGGCGCGCGAGAAGTATATGCGCCCGCCGGAGACGCTGCATCTGCGCGGAGAGGGAATGGTACATACGCCCGCTGAGGATGGCTCCGCCGAGGAAATCGCGCAGACGGAAGCAGAGCGCGCCGAGCTGGAGGCGGAAAGCGTCGGTATTCTGGGCTTCCCGGACGCTGACCCGAACAACGCCGCGCTGCTTCAGCTGGCCGGGCACAGTGCGCGCCTGTCGCCGCGCGCGCTGCTGGCGACGGGAGCTGGGGCGCTTTTTCCGACGGAAAAGGGGGCGTTCGAACCGGAAAACGGCCTGTTCCCGTGGCAGAGGGAGGTCTGCCATCTCAGGTTTCTGAAGCCATCCCTGCGGGCAAGATTGAATCCGGAGCGCTATCTGCGCGATCGGCTGCACGAAGCGCTGGATCGTCTGCCGCACTCGCCGGAGGGCGACGCGGATTTCGCCGCCTTTGGTCTGCGCGCGGCGTATCTGCTGCCTGCGCTCGCGTCAAAGACGACGGCGCTGCTGGCCGCGCGCGGCGTGCGGGCGGAAATGCCATTTGTCAACGAAGCTGTCGCGGCGCGCCTGTGGGGCGCAGGGGAGGCGCGGGCGCATTTTCTTGCGGGGAAAGCGCCGGTTTTACATCATGGAAACGCGTCCAGAGCATTGCGCGAGGAAATCGTCCGTCTGCTGGCCGATCCGGCGCAGCCGGTTCGCGCGCTGATCGACGATGCCGCCGTGCGCGAGAACGCCTACGGCGCGAATCCGGACGCGGGGGAACTGTCGTTCCTTCTGCGGGTAAATGAATGGATGGTGCAGACGGAGGCGGAAGCGGAGGTATAAAGGGCAGAAGAACGGCGCGCCTGTGGAGATGCGGGAGCGATTTCCTGCGGGGAAAGCGCCGGTCTTCTCTCGTGGGAACGCGTCTCGGGCGCTGCGCGAGGAAATCGCGCGGCTGTTGGCCGACTCGGGGCAGCCGGTTCGTGCGTTGATTGACGATACCGCCGTGCGCGACAATGCCTACGGCGCAAACCCGGACGCGGGGGAGCTGTCGTTTCTTCTGAGGGTGAACGAGTGGATGGTGCAGACGGAGGCGGAAGCGGAGGTATAAAGGGCAGAAGAACGGCGCCTGTGCGGCACCGGGGAGGTGCGGGAACGGAATCAGAAAAAAGCCGCCGTCATCTCATGCGAAATGGCGGCGGGACTGGTTACGGGGTTTCTGACGCGGCGGCCAGCGTGTGGCCTGCGCAGAGGCCACGGTTGGGCAGCAGGTAGTTTTTTATGCAGATGGAGCCGGAGAGGGTGTCGACCGTCTGACCTTCCACGTAGAAGCGCACGGCGTTTACGCTGTTCATGCATGTAAGCGTGTTCACGATGGCGTATACGAAGCGGGCTTCTTCCTCCGGCGTGAGCGGCTGACACAGCGCGTAGACGTTTCGGGACAGGTTGATCAGCGCCGTGCTGCTTCGAAGCCCTGCGCCCAGCAGGTCGGAGGGCGTGATACCATCCGGAATGGCGGACGCAAGGCCGTCCGTCAGGGGAGCTTCCATCAGAAGCGCCAGCCGGGCGCGGATGGAGGTCGCGTCGCCCGCGGGGAGCGCGCGGAATTCCGGAGACAGGGCTCCGTTTTCGTCCACGAAATACAGCACCGCGATTTCGCCGATGCTTCCGCTGAAGTCCGCGCGGGTGAGAAGGTTGTTCTCAAACGACAGGCTGCCGCCGTCCGGAAGGGGCACGCTTTTGACCGGCTTTCCATCAAATGAAATGCGGATGCCGTCGAGCTCGTCGATGTAGGTGGTCAGCGTCAGGACGACCGACGCGAGGAACTGCCAGCGCGAGACGTCGCTTTCTTCCAGCGCGTCATAGACGGCGGCGGAAAAGGGAATGTCGAGCACAAGGCGGTTGTTGTCGGCGGCGGAAAGGGTACAGGGCGAGGTGAGAAGACCCTCCCGCGCGGCGATGGCGGGCAGCAGGCCGGTTTGTCCGGGCGCGCTGGCCAGCAGGGTAAGCAGCTGACCGGCGGCGTTGTCGGAATCGGCGGACAGGGAGCGCAGGGTGGGCACCACAAGCCGTCCGCCCGCGTCCGGGTAATACACGGCGGCGGAGCGTGCGGCTGCGCCGTCCCGCTGAAGATGCTCCTTCAGGTCGGAAATAGAGGTGACGTCGCTCTCGCGCAGCGCGCCGACGGGCAGCGAATACAGCGTGAGCGGCCGTCCGGCCAGAAGAACGTTGACGGCGGAAAGCTCCGTCAGGTTGAACAGCGTGGCGGAAACGCAGGCGGCGATTGTCGCCTTTTCGTCGTCGGAGAGCATGCGGCCGGGAATCAGGTTGACCGTCGCGATGCGCGACGCGATTTCAACGCTTACAAGCCGCGTTCCCTCCGGCGCGGGAGAGCGCACGGAGGATGCGCCGCCCTCCAGCAGCGCCTGAAGCGCGGCGAAGGCCTCGTCGTTCAGGCTGGTGTCGGTGAACAGGCGGCTGACCGGCGCGTAGGCCGTGCCGTCGGCGTTCGGATAGGAAAGCCACGCGTAAAAGCTGTTCAGCATTTGATCGTCGCCGACAGGAGCGGCGGGGGAATTGGAGACGGGCGCGGGAAGCGTCTCGCGCGCGGAATCGCCGGGGGAGACGAGAAGCCCGTCGCATCCGGTCAGCAGCAGCGCCATCGCGGCGGCAAGCGCAAGCATGCGCGCGGAGGATTTACTCATGCGCTTTCCCTCCCGTGGTTTTCTGAAGCAGCGGCAGCTCTACCGTGAACGTGCTGCCCTCGTTTTCCCTTGAGGAAACGCTGATGTTGCCGTCGTGCAAAAGCACGATCTGCTTTACGATGGACAAACCCAGACCGGTGCCGCCCGTTTCGCGCGAGCGCGCTTTGTCCACGCGGTAGAAGCGGTCGAAGATGTGCAGCTGGTCTTCCTCCGGGATGCCGATGCCGTTGTCCGCGACGCGCACCACGGCGGTCTTACCCTGCTTTGAGAGCTCGACGTGCACCCGGCCGCCGCGCGGCGTATACTTGATGGCGTTGTCGATGAGGTTGTAGAACACCTGCGTCAGCTTCATGTGGTCGCCGACGATTTCGACGTTCTCGCGGCCGGTGAATTGCAGCTCGATGCCACGCTCGCGCGCCAGCGGCGCCAGACGGCGCACGTTGTCGTTGATCAGATCGCGCAGCGAAAGCGGGGCAGTTTTGAGCTTGAGCTCGCCGCTGTCCACGCTCACGAGCGTGAGCAAATCGCTGATGACCGCGCTCAGGCGGTCGATTTCCTTGTCGATGTCCGTCAGGAATTCGCGGGAGATGGCGGGATCGTAGACCTCCTGATACAGAAGCGTCTGAAGGAGGATTTTCATCGTGCTCAGCGGCGTTTTCAATTCATGGGAAGCGTTGGACACGAACTGGTTGCGCGAGCGATCCAGCGTTTCCATGCGCTGACACATGGTGTTGAACGCGCCGGCCAGCTCCGAAAACTCGTTTTTGCCGCGCACGCGCACGCGCGCCTTGAAGTCGCTCTTCGTCATTCGCTGAATGCCCTCGGACAGGTCGCGCACGGGATGGGTGAACATTCGCCCGATGAGCACGCTTAAAACGCCCACGACGATGAACACAGCCAGCAGCGTAATGCCGACGCGGCGCATGACGCCGACCAGATCGTCGTAAATATCCTGCGCGCCGGAGACATACACCACCATGCCGCTGAGCGAGCCGCCGCTGATCACGCGGGTGACGCAGATGCCGGTCACCGCGCCGTAATCGCGGTCGCTGTGCAGGCATGCGTTCAGCGCTTCCGAGCGGTAATAGGCGTAATCGCTGCTCGCGCCGGCCAGCACGTTGGCCACCTGCTTCAGCGACAGCCTGCGCCCGTTCAGCGCGTCCTCCGAATCGGCCAGCACGGTTCCGTTTTCGTCCAGCAGAAGAACGCGTGCGTCCAGCGCGCTGCCGGCGTCGCACACGATCTGGTTCATCCGGTCGATGTCATAATTCCGCAGAGGGGATACGACCTGCGTGGCGGTTTCCGTCGCGGCTCGTACCTCTTCACGCTTGCGCTGGGTAAACAGATATTCGCCTACCAGCTGAATCACCGACGCGGCGACAACGCCGAAGGCGACGATGATGATCAGCAGATAGGCGATGATGAATCTCCATTGCAGCGAGTAGGCGGCTTTTTTAATCCTTGTCAGTGAAATAATAGCCGACACCCCATTTGGTGAAAATGAATTCCGGCTGAGCTGGATTCTTTTCGATCTTTTCGCGCAGGCGGCGGATGTGCACGTCCACCGTGCGCAGGTCGCCCAGATAGTCGTACTTCCAGATGGTTTCCAGAAGGTTTTCGCGGCTGAAAACCTTGCCGCGGTTGCTGACGAACAGCTGAAGCAGATCGAATTCCTTCGCCGTGAGGTTGATCTCCTTCTGGCCGATGGTCACCGAGCGGTTGTTCAGGTTGATGCGCATGTCGCGCACCGTCAGAATCGACTGAGTGCTTTCCTTCTGCATCATCGCGGTGCGGCGGAAGATGGCCTTGATGCGGCTCTTGACCTCGAGGATGTTGAACGGCTTGGTCATATAATCGTCCGCGCCGTATTCGAGACCCAGAATCTTGTCCATGTCCTCGCCCTTGGCGGTGAGCATGATGATCGGCACCGTGGATTTTTCGCGGATGCGCTGGCACACCTCAATGCCGTCTACCTTGGGCAGCATGACGTCCAGAAGCACAAGATCATAGCGCCCGGCGAAAAATTTGTTCAGCGCTTCCTCGCCGTCCATTGCGGAATCCGTTTCATAATTATCCTGTTCAAGGGAATATTTGAGTCCCTTCACGATCAACGGTTCGTCGTCTACGATCAGTATTTTGCGTGCCATCCGCATTCCTCCGTTCCGGTATTTCAGGGACAAAAGCCCGAATTTGTCTGTTGCAAAGCTATGTCAGCATTATTATAATCGATTTTCCAATTCATTGCAAGAGAAAGTTTAATCCTGCCGGAAATTTACTGAATATCGCCGTGCAAACGACAAGTCGCTTGCAATTTTCGGGCGCGTATGCTATGATGCAGACATACAAATAAGAAAAGGACGAGAGAAAAATGACAAACAATATGCTTTGGGGTCTGCTTCTGATGATGGAGGTTCTGCCGGTGTTGTATCTCGTGGTGGGCCTTGCCCTGCTCAGACGCCCGCCGAAGCTGGGAAAGGGCTTCTTCTCCTACCGTAACTTCGTTTCCAAAAAGGACGAGGCGCATTGGCAGTTCGCGCAGAAGTGCTTCGGCCGCCTGCTCACCAAGACCATGCCCATCCTGATGATCGCCGCCGCGCTGACTTGTATGGCGCTCCTGCGCTTCTCCGCCTCCAGCGTCGCCGCGTCCATGGCCGGCATGATTGCCCTCCTTGCCGAATTCATCTCCGTGTTCGTGTGTCAGACCATCACCGCCCATAAATTAGAAGCCCAGTTCCACGACATGCGCGACGCGATGAAGGATGACGATTGAAAAACGATTTGTTGCGATTGTAGTTCGTGCGGACACGAAAAGTATTGCGCGATTGTAATCCTGCGTTGGAATGATTGACAGATCGCATCACGCGGAAAGAATATGGCGGGGTTGTCGCGTGGTCAGTGGTTGTGCTATGCGAGGTAGCCAATGACGGCGAGAGGGAGAAGGTCGGAAGAAAACTGTATCTGGCGCTCGGGCTGTTTATTTTGGCCGGGGTGTTTCGGCAGATGGAGCGGGCGGCGGGGACGCTATGGTCGGCGGGATGGTTTTTGCTGACCAATCTGACTTATATTGGTTTGGGTATGGCGTGGGGATTTTCCATAGCGCGGCGGATTCTGCATCGGGGCGAGCGGCGGTGGCTGCTGTTTGGGTGCGGGATGACGGTGGTATGGCTGTTTCTGCGCGCGGTGAAATATCGATTTTTTGTGGACGACGATGTTACGCGGTATTTGTGGTATCTGTATTATGTGCCGCAGGTTCTTACGCCGCTGTTCAGTTTATATGCGGCCTTACAGATCGGGCGGCGGGAGGACGAGCCGTTTTTGCGCCGGTGGTACTGGCTGTTTGTGCCGGCGGCGCTGCTGATTGGCGGGATTCTGACGAATGACTGGCATTAGGCGGCGTTTCGAATGGCTCCGGGCGCGGCGACGCTGGAAGCGGATTACACGCATGGGCGGCTGTATTATCTGGCTATGGTCTGGATTGTCGGGCTGCTGCTGGCAACCGGGATGGTGGTTTTCCGCAAGTGCCGCGTTTCAGAAAGCCGGAAATATGCGTGGATTCCGGTCTGCGTGTTTCTGGGCGGGTTCGTGCTCTGTGTGTTGAGCTTTGCCAATATCTACACATTTCACAAGATGCCGGAGTGCTTTTGCCTGACGTTTGCGGCGTTCTGGGAAAGCAGTCTTCAGGTGGGTTTGCTGTCCAGCAACGGGTATTACCGCGATTTCTTTTTAGAATCGACGGTGGCCGCGCAGATTGTAGACGGAGAGGGAAGGACGGTCTATCGCGCCAAGGGCGCGCCGCGGCTTACCGGAGAGCAGCTTCGGGCGGCGGCGCGGGACGCGGTTATGCTGGATGCGAACGCGCGGCTGCGGAGCGCGCCGGTTCAGGACGGGCGCGTGTACTGGGTGGAGGATGTTTCGAGAATTAACCGCATGCGGGAGCAGCTTGCGGAAATCAACGCGCAGCTGTCGGAGGAAAACGAGCTGATTCGGGCGGAGAACGAGCTGAAGCGGCAGCGTGCGCAGATTGAGGAAAAGAACCGGTTGATGGACGCGATGATACGCCTTGTACAGCCGCAGCTGCTTCAGATTCAGCGGCTGCTGGAGGATGGAAACGGGCAGAAGCTGAAGCGCGTCTGCATTTTGGGCGCATACGTCAAGCGTCGGGTCAATCTGGCGTTGATCTGCGAAAGAGACGCGGCGGTACCGGTGGAGGAACTGACGCACTGCGTTCGGGAATCGCTGACGTATCTGACGCAATACGGCGTCTCCTGCGCGCTTCATCAGGATGGGAGCGGCTGCGTCGGCGGGCGCGAGGTGCAGACGGCGTACGATTTCTTTGAGGACTGCTTGGAAGCCGCGCTGCCCTCGCTCAGCGCGCTGATGGTGCGGGTAGAATGCGAAGAACGCTTTTCCATCCGGCTGATGATGGAGGACGCGGCGGGACGGCCGGATATGAACCGGTATGCCAGCGAAGGCAGGCTGACGATTGACGATTCGGACGGCGAACAATGCGCGACGCTCTCCTTTGAACGGGGAGGTGAACGCGCGTGAGTATGCGTTGCGCGGGACTGCTCTGTACGCTGCTGCTGATCGGCGCGGTCGCGGGTCTGTTCGGCTGTATGAGCGCGGCGCGCTGCCGTCGGCGGCGGGCGTTTGCGGTTTGTCTGCTGGCGGTGCTGCTGGATTTTGCATCGCTGGCGGCGTTGCTTTCCCGTCTGCCGGTCTGCGATGCGCTTTCTCCTGCGCCATGGATGGCGGCGGCGCTGCTTTTGACGGCGTTCAGTCTTTTTGCGGCGGGCGTTCTGCTTCATGGGCGCGGGCGGCGGCTTTCACCGGTTTCCATTAAGGAGAGCTGCGACCATCTGCCCAGCGCGCTGTGCTTTGCGTGGGAAAACGGGCAGCCCTGCCTGAAGAATCTCAAAATGGACGAGCTGAGTCATCTGCTTACGGGGGAAGCGCTGCTGAATGCGAACGTTTTCTGGAAAGCGGTTGAAGCGCGGCCCATTGTTGCGCTGGAAAACGGGCGGACGTGGAGCTTCGAGCGGGTGAAGATTTCGTGAAAATGCGGCCTGTATTGCAGGATGCTTTGAAGTATTGCGTATTGAAATTGGCTCAACAGCCATGTCCCTGCGCGGCATCATCACATCTAACTTGGAGCAAGACCTGGCCCGCCGAGGCATTTCCTATAAATTCCCGGACGTTAAGACGATCACCAATAATAAGGACTCGCTGCTTGATATGATGGCCGCATTCGCCGAGAAGTATGGCGATGAGCGCGGCTATCTGGTCGTTGTCGATGAGCTGCTTGACTATTTGCGCACCCGCAAGGATAACGAGCTCATGGCAGACCTGAATTTCATGCGCGAATTGGGCGAAATCATCAAATCCTCCCGCTTCCGCTTCATCAGCGGCGTTCAGGAGGCACTATTCGACAATTCGGCCTTCCGGCAGGTTTCCAGCTCACTGCTGAAAATGAAAGATCGCTTCGAGCAGGTTCTGATTCGCTCTGAAGATATTGCTTTCGTTGCCCAGCGCCGCGTCCTGCGCAAGTCGCCGGAGCAGAAGGCACTGATCCGCAATCACCTGCAGAAATTCTGCCCACTGTATCAGAATATGGCCGACCGCCTGGAGGATTACGTGGACATGTTTCCAATCCATCCGGCGTATATCGACACATTCCAGCATATCGTAACCGTGGAAAAGCGCGAGGTGCTGAAAACCATCTCCGAAACCATCGGCGCAATCATCGATAACGACCTCGATCCCATGAAGCCGGGCGTCGTATCGTATGATACCTATTGGAAGCGCATCAAGGAGAATCCGAGCCTGCGTACAGACCCAGCCGTGCATGAGGTTCTTTCCAAGTCCACCGTATTGGAGGACATCATTGCTCGCAATTTTCCGAAAGCGGCGTATCGGCCCATTGCCCTGCAGATCGTCTATGCCCTAAGCGTGCATCGCCTGACCACCGGCACATTGGACGCAAAATTGGGCCTTACCGCGCAGAGCCTGAAGGACGATCTATGCCTTTATATTCCCATGCCCGTCATGGAGGAAGATTTCCTGCTTTCCACCATCATTACGGTATTGCGCGACATCCTCAATACCGTATCCGGGCAGTTTATCGAATACAATAGCGATAACTGCCAGTATTTTCTTGACCTGAAGAAGGACATCGACTACGACAAGAAAATCCAGGAAAAAGCAGATTTTCTCGGCGACGATGCCCTCAATCGCTATTTCTTCGACCTGCTCATTTCCGCCCTCGAATGGAACACGCCGCAGCATGTGACAGGCTATCACATCTATCAGTATAACCTCACATGGTACGAGAAGAATATTTTCCGCCGCGGCTATCTATTCCTTGGCAATAGCGCTGACCGTCCAACCGCGCAGCCGGAAGAGGATTTCTATGTCTACATCCTACCTCCCTTCGGCAATGAACGCCCTGCTTCGCCCAGCCAGAAGGACGAGGTCTATTTCATCATGAAAATGGACGCCAAGCTCGCGCAGCTAATCCGCCTCTATGGCGGCGCGAAGGAAATGGAGGCCATGAGCGCGGCAGGTGAAACGAAGACTACCTACGTCCAGCGCGGGAAATCCTATCTATCCCAAATCCGCAAATGGCTGGATGAGAATAAAACCCGTATGTTCAACATCGTCTACCAGGGCAACGAGAAGCCTATTCTGGAATACCTTCGCGGCGTTCGTATCTATTGTCCGTCGTTCGCCGGCGCCGGCCTTATACCCGCTGCCAGCAGGCCGTCCATAAATACCCCAACCTGCTGAATCGCCGCTTCGATCAGACGCGGCCCAATCAGTTCTGGGTTACGGATATTACGTACATCCCAATTCCGGGCAGTATACTGTATATGTGCGCTGTGCTCGATCTGTGTGGGAAGGTCGTGCTGAACTGGAAGATCGGCTCTGAAATGTCGTCCTCACTGGTCACTGATACCATCCGTGAGGCTTTACAACAGGAAAAGGTCACTGATGGACTCGCACTCCACAGTGACCAGGGGTCTCAATACACCTCCAAAGCATTCTTCGACCTGACACAAACATACCACGTTTCACCGTCGATGTCCAGCCCCGGATGTCCCTACGATAACGCGGCGATGGAAAACTTCTTCGGTACATTGAAAACGGAATGTCTGTACCGCGCCCGCTTCTCCTCGCGCGCCGAGGTGGAACAACTCGTTGCCGAGTACATCCATTTCTACAATTTTGAGCGTATTTCGCTCAAAAACGGCCTTACCCCGCTTGAAATTCGGGGCAAGACCGCTTAAAATGGTTTTGTTCTTCAACAGGGCTTTTTCTTTTTCTGTCTGTTCCTTGGGGAACAGTCCAGTTGCGCTTTCCCCGGGCCCTTTTTTACAGCAGCGGAATGCCCGCCTG
>SFHK01000090.1 GCA_004556395.1 Clostridiales bacterium | reverse complement strand
TTTTCGGAGGGGAGCTTGCCCCCCGGAGAAAAAATCGCTTCCTTGCAGATTCCGCGCCCGGAAATCCGCAGGATTTCAGCGGAATCTGAGAAAGGGTGGCGCGGAGGGGAATCCGTCCCCTCCGCCCCCGGGAGAGATCGAGAGGGCCGCAGCCCTCTCGAACTTCCAATCAAAAGGATTTCCGCAGGAAATCCTATCCTTTTCCGAGGGGGTGGCAGTGGCGGGGGAGCTTGCTCCCCCGTCCACCTCACGCGTACAGCGTGTACTTCGTCGTCAGATTCAGCGCGCGCCGGGACACATCATCGACCGCTTCCTCGCCCCGCTCGATCACGTCGGCGATCATGTCCGCGATTTCGACCATCTCGGGCTCGCGCATGCCGCGGGTCGTGGCGGCGGGCGTGCCGACGCGAATGCCGCTGGTGATAAACGGCGAGCGCTTCTCGCCCGGCACGGTATTCTTGTTCACCGTGATATGCGCGCGGTCGAGCAGCTTCTCCAGCGCCTTGCCGGTCATTTCGCGGTCGGACAGGTCGACGAGCATCAGGTGGTTGTCCGTGCCGCCGGACACAAGCCGGATCCCGCGCTCGCGGAAGCGCTGCGCCATCGCCTGCGCGTTTTTGACGATTTGCTTCTGATAGTCCCGAAATTCGTCGGTCGCCGCTTCCTTGAAGCACACCGCCTTGGCGGCGATCACGTGCATCAGCGGGCCGCCCTGCGTGCCGGGGAAGATGGCCTTGTCAATCGCCTTCGCGTATTTCTCGCGGCACAGGATCATGCCGCCGCGCGGGCCGCGCAGGGTCTTGTGGGTGGTCGTGGTCACGACGTCGGCATACGGCACGGGGTTCATGTGCTCGCCCGCGGCCACAAGTCCGGCGATGTGCGCCATGTCGACCATCAGATACGCGCCGCACGCGTCCGCGATTTCGCGGAAGCGGGCAAAATCGATGCTGCGCGGATAGGCGCTCGCGCCGGCCACAATCAGCTTCGGCCTGTGCTCCATGGCAAGGCGCAGCACGTCGTCGTAGTCAATCCGTCCCGTTTCCGGGCTCACGCCGTAGGGAATCACATTGAAATACGCGCCGGACAGGTTCGCGGGGCTCCCGTGGGTCAGGTGTCCGCCGTTGTCCAGCGCCATGCCCATGATGGTGTCGCCGGGCTTCAGAAGCGCGAAATACACGGCCGCGTTCGCCTGCGCGCCGGAATGCGGCTGCACGTTGGCATGCTCCGCGCCGTACAGCGCGCACGCGCGGTCGCGCGCCAGATTTTCCGCAACGTCCACATACTCGCAGCCGCCGTAATAGCGCCTGCCGGGATAGCCCTCGGCGTATTTGTTGGTAAAAATGCTACCCATGGCCGCCATCACGGCGGGGCTCACGTAGTTCTCCGACGCGATCAGCTCGATATTTTCGCGCTGCCTGCGCAGCTCGGATTCAAAGGACGCGGCGAGCTCCGGGTCGAAAGCTCGAATCAGATCAAAATCCATGACGTAGGCCCTCCTTTAACATGCGCGCCGGCGCGGGCCGGGAAATCCCGCCGCGTCGGCGCTTTCAAAATTGATCAGAAGTCCATCTTCTCTTCCAGCCACGCGGGCAGCTCGTCGACGTCCACCAGCGTCTGCTGCATGGTATCGCGGTCGCGCACGGTGACCTTGTTGGTTTCCAGCGTGTCGAAGTCCACGGTCACGCAGAACGGCGTGCCCGCCTCGTCGGCGCGGCGGTAGCGCTTGCCGATGGAGCCGGTCTCGTCGTATTCGCACATGAACTTCCTGGCCAGCTTCGCGTAGACCTCCTTCGCCTTGTCGCCCAGCTTGTTCTTCTGAAGCGGCAGCACGGCGCACTTGATCGGCGCGAGCGCGGGATGCAGGCGCAGAACGGTGCGAACGTCGCCGCCCTCCAGCTCCTCTTCCTCATACGCGTCGGCCAGGAAAGCGAGGAACGCGCGCTCCACGCCCAGCGACGGCTCGATGCAGTAGGGCAGGAACTTTTCGCCCGTGGTGGGATCGAGGTATTCCATGGACTTGCCGGAATGCTCCTGATGCTGCTTCAGATCGTAGTCCGTGCGGTCGGCCACGCCCCACAGCTCGCCCCAGCCGAACGGGAACAGGTATTCAAAGTCGGTGGTCGCCTTGGAATAGAACGCCAGCTTGTCCTTCTCGTGGTCGCGCAGGCGCAGATGATCCTCCTTCATGCCCAGCGAAAGCAGCCAGTCGCGGCAGAAGGAACGCCAGTAGTCGAACCACTCAAGGTCCGTGCCGGGCACGCAGAAGAACTCCAGCTCCATCTGCTCGAATTCCAGCACGCGGAAGATGAAGTTACCGGGCGTGATTTCGTTGCGGAAGGACTTGCCAACCTGCGCGATGCCCGCCGGAAGCTTCTTGCGCGTGGTGCGCATGACGTTCTGGAAGTTGACGAAGATGCCCTGCGCGGTCTCCGGGCGCAGATACAGCTCGGTGGCGGTGTTCTCGTTCACGCCCTGATGGGTCTTGAACATCAGGTTGAACTGACGGATGCCGGTGAAGTCCTTCTTGCCGCACACGGGGCACTTGATGTC
Source organism: Clostridiales bacterium (assembly GCA_004556395.1). GTDB lineage: Bacteria > Bacillota > Clostridia > Christensenellales > Aristaeellaceae > SFHK01. The sequence goes on along the minus strand of SFHK01000090.1, from coordinate 4,727 downwards.
GTGCTCGGCGATGTAGGCCTCCAGCTCCTGGTTCGTCCAGCCGTCGCCGGTCTCCTTGCCGCCGGTGAAGTCCTCAATCAGCTTGTCCGCGCGGAAGCGCGCCTTGCACGCCTTGCAGTCCATCAGCGGGTCGTTGAAGCCGCCCACGTGACCGGACGCCACCCACACCTCGCGGTTCATCAGAATGCCGCAGTCCACGCCGGTATTGTACGGGCTTTCCTGCACAAACTTGCGCCACCACGCCTTTTTGATGTTGTTCTTCATTTCCACGCCCAGCGGGCCGAAGTCCCACGTGTTGGCCAGTCCGCCGTAGATCTCCGATCCGGCGAAGATAAAGCCCTTGTTTTTGCACAGCGCGACGAGTTTATCCATCGTGACGTTTGCCATCCTGTTCATCCCTCTTGTTCATCAAAAGATTTGAACTCATTTTATCAAAAATCGCGCGCTTCATCAAGCACATCCCGTTAATTCCACCCGCCGCGCGTTAATTCCACCCGCCGCGCCGCCTGAAAAGATCAACCCGGCGGCTCTGTGCGGATTTGTCCGTCGGAAAGCGTGATGATCCGCTGGCAGGCGCCTGCCACATTTTCCTCATGCGTCACGATGATGATCGTTTTTCCCTCCGCGTGCAGCGTTTTGAAGATTTCCATGATCATGGCGGAGTTTTCCCCGTCCAGCGCGCCGGTCGGCTCGTCGGCCAGTATGACGTCGGGATGATTGACCAGCGCGCGGGCGATGGCCACGCGCTGCTTTTCGCCGCCGGACAGCGTTGCGGTCTTTCGCCGCGCCAGATGGGCAATGCCCAGATGGTCTAATTGCTGCAGGGCGCGCGCCTTCGCCAGCGACGGAGAGGTGCGCGCGAAGAGCAGAGGAATGGCCGCGTTCTGCAGCGCGCTGTCCTCGTCAACCAGCGCGAAATGCTGCATGACAAAGCCGAAGGTTCGATTGCGAATCTGCGCCAGCCGGGCGGCCGATTCCTGAACGACGTCCTTCCCGTCCAGCCGATAGCTTCCCTTCGTCGGCCTGTCCAGACAGCCTATGATATGCAAAAGCGTGGATTTTCCCGCGCCCGACGAGCCGCGAATGGCGATCATTTCCCCTCTGTCAACGGCAAGATCGACGCCGCGCAGCGCCTTGACGGACGCGCCGCCGCGCCGCACCGCAAATGTTTTTTCGATTCCCGTCAGTTCAAGCAGCATTTTTACTCTCCTTTCTGTAAAGCCTTCAGCGCCGCGGATAAATCCTCCCGCGTAAGACGCCATATGAACACCGCGCCCACCGAGGCGAACATGAGCAGAACGTAGAAGAAGGAAATCCCGTAGAACCATTTCGCGCGCGTCGGAGTCATCCACTCCATCATCAGAAGGCCGCCCTGCCCGGCGGCGGCAACCATGGCCATCATGGGAATCAGCATTAGCCCGACCCGGGCGGCCTCGATGAATGCGCTTCGCCTCCAGTCCATTCCCAGCAGATAATACACCGTGAACAGCTTGCGGTTCCGCAGAGCTTGAATGACGTTGCTGCCCACGACGCTGGTCATTGCAAGCGCCGTGAATACGCAAAAGGTAAGAAGCCCGGCCGTAATCAGGGTGCCGGTCTTTTCCGTATAGGTGGAAATCAGCGAAGCGGCCGGCGTAATCTCGCCGTAGCGGTCCCATTCCTCAAGCGCTTTGTCATACTGCGCGTCCGTGATTCCCGGGCGCAGGAAGACAAACAGGTTCCGAGACGTTCGAAAAGAGGACGAAGAGAACGCGGCCTGAAACGCTTCGCTTTGCGCCGCGTCCCGCGCGCGCAGCAGAACGGCCGGCTCCTGACTGATGACAAAATCCGCCGAAAAATACGCCGGGCTGGCGGAGCCGGTGGGATAGAGATATTGCGTGGGGCGCTTCAGCACGCCGACGACCCGTATGCGCGCGGTATCGCCGGTGTTCAGGCGAACCGTGCCCGTGTCTCCGACCCGCAGCCCGACCTCCTGAGAGACGACGGCCGGGAGAACGCCGTCTTCCATTTCCGCTTCGCCCTCCAGCCAGCCTCCGCTTTGCAGCGCGGGGGTGTAATGCCGCACGATGCCGTCGCCGTAGATGGCGACGTTGCAGCCGGTATCGCCGCATGTGCCCCCGCCTGTATCGACGGCAGCGACCTCCTCGACAAGGGGCGAGGCCTCCAGCCGCTCCGCCGCGTATGCCGGCGGGTAATACTCAAAAACGGGCAAAACGAGCGCGTTCTCCGTCGGAAGCTCGCCCACGGCGCGAACGTTGTCCAGATGATCGACAAGAAACACATACATCTGCGCGAGCATGGCAACCGATACCAGCACCTGCAGAAGCAGGACGAAATTGGCGGCTTTTCTGCGCCATAGCAGCTTCAGCGCGATAAAGAGCGTCGTCATGGAGCACCTCCCTCTTCATTGATCCAGTATGCGGCCGCGAAGGACGCGCGGATACGCCTTGATCAGGGCAACCGCGCCGATGAAAAACAGCAGCGCAAGGTAAATACCGGCGTAAAGGATTCCGGGCAGCGGCAAAACAATTCCGGCAGGCATGAGGCTGACCAGCATCCTCGCAATCCCATACGCGCAAAGATAGGCAAGCGTAATCAAAAACAGAATCTGAAAAAGCAGCAGGAACACAATCTGCCCGCGTCCGGCGCCGCAGATTCTGTAAATGCGATAGCGCTCAAATTCGCGCCTTAGCCAGTAAAGAACGATGTTCATACAGCTGACCAGCGCCATGAGAACGATCAGCGTGGAAGAAGCCATTCCGCCGACATAAGAGACGAACGTATGGCGGTTGCTCGTTTCAGGAAGAGAAAGCGAATGAATTTCGTCATAGCGCTGCAACAGATTGGCGAGAAGGGCGCGCTGCTCGGCCGTAACAGGCGCGGTAAACTCGCAGCGGAACCGCGATGCAGAAAAACCGCCGTCCCAGAAGGTCTTCAACGGAATGACGATCGGCGCGCAGAGCGGCTCCGTCCTGTAAACCTCCTCGGGCACATCCGCGGTTTCCAAGTAGTAATTTCCAACAATCTTATAGGGCACGCCGCCGACTTCAATCCCCGATTCCCAAAGGGAATCCATTTCCTCGAACGGAAGCTGACCTATGTAACCCGTGCTCAGAATGGCGGCCTTTGCCCCGGCTTCCATTTCATCCATGGTGAAAAACCGTCCATAGGGCGTGTGCCAGACGTCCTCTTTTTGGCTTCTGTCCCAGTAAAGCCCGCAATACTGGCCGCCGGATACGGAAATGACGGCCGCCTTCGGAAGCGAGGGGGAATCGCTCAGCTCGGCGGCGATATGATGTACCGCGGCGGGATCCTTACACGAAAAGTACAGGGTTTTGGTTTCCTTCCAAGTAGAAACTGCATCTTTATAAACAGAATATGCATGCTGTTGAATATACAGTATAGAAACAAGCACGCTGATCAGGCAAATAAATGACAGATAAAAGAATGCGGCATGAGCGCGGCACGCGGTGATAAAATTACGAAAGGCAATGCGAAGTATACAATACATTCAATGCACCCTCCTTCTTTCATTTACGCTAAGAAACCATTTCTATTATAATATAAAATTATATATGAGTCAATATAAAAAAACAATTGCCCGCAAAAAAGTGCCGCGTTCAAAGCGCGGCATGGCATATAGAGGATTCCACAAATTCGGATGAACACGGGACTCATACTCGACAAAAATAGCCGCTGAGCGGACGTTCCGGGTCGATCAGCGCGTACGCGCCCGCCGCTTTTGCAGCGCGGCGTACAGGAGATTCCTCAGGCGCGGATGGACGTAGGGTTCGCAGCCGTTGAGCCTGTGCCCGGCAAAGTACACGCTGAGCGGACGTTCGGAGTCGATCAGCATATACGCACCCGCCGCGCCGCCTCAGCCAAACTCGCCCAGCGGCGCGGCTTACCAGAGCATACACGCCCGCCACTTTTACAGTGCCACGTACAGGAGATTCCGCAGGCGCGGATGGACGTAGGGTTCATAACTGTTGAGCATGTGCTCGGCGAAGTACACGCTGACCTGGCGCTTGGGGTCTATCAATGTATACGCGCCCGCCGCGCCGCCCCAGCCGAACTCGCCCAGCGGCGCGGCTTACCAAAGCATACACGCCCGCCACGCTCACAGCGCCGCGTACAGGAGATTCCTCAGGCGCGGATGGACGTAGGGTTCGCAGCCGTTGAGCCTGTGCTCGGCAAAGTACACGCTGAGCAGACGTTCGGGGTCGATCAGCGTCTACACGCCCGTCACGCTCACAGCGCCGCGTACAGGAGATTCCTCAGGCGCGGATGAACGTAAGGTTCGCAGCTGTTGAGCATGTGCCCGGCAAAGTACACGCTGAGCGGACGTTCGGGGTCGATCAGCATATACGCACCCGCCGCGCCGCCCCAGCCGAACTCGCCCAGCGGCGCGGCTTACCAGAGCATACGCGCCCGTCACGCTCACAGCGCGGCGTACGGGAGGTTCCGCAAGCGCGGATGAACGTAGGGTTCGCAGCGGTTGAGCCTGTGCCCGGCAAAGTACACGCTGAGCGGACGTTCGGGGTCGATCAGCGTCTACGCGCCCGCCGCTTTTACAGCGCCGCGTACAGGAGATTCCTCAGGCGCGGATGGACGTAAGGTTCGCAGCCGTTGAGCCTGTGCCCGGCAAAGTACACGCTGAGCGGACGTTCGGGGTCGATCAGCGTCTACACGCCTGCCACGCTCACAGCGCCGCGTACAGGAGATTC
>SFHK01000089.1 GCA_004556395.1 Clostridiales bacterium | reverse complement strand
TGCCGGAGGATGGCGCATATACGATCTCGGTTCGCGCGGAGAAGGCGAAGGGCACGATTCATGTGCGCCTTTCCGACGCGGGCGCGGAGGAATAACCGTTCGGCGTGACGGCAGGAAGCCACGGGGCTTGCGCTCGGCGTGCCGGAGGATGGCGCATATACGATCTCGGTTCGCGCGGAGAAGGCGAAGGGCACGATTCGCGTGCGCCTTTCCGACGCGGGCGCGGCGGAAACTGGCGCTGGGCGAGGGTGAAGCGCCGGACTCAAAAATGAATACGAAAAGCGGCTCTCATGGAGGAAAATCCGTGAGAGCCGCTTTTCTATGCGGGCAGGGTCAGTTTGCGGAGGGGAGGGTGAAGAGGATCTGCCGGTCTTCGTCCATGTGGGTGATCTGGATGGCGTATCCGGGGAGGTCGCAGGGGATGGACTCGACGTGGTAGAAGAGGTAGACGGCGCGGGAGCCGTCGTTCAGGATGGCGTTCGCGAAGTTGGAGATCGGGTTGGGGTGGGCGTAGGCCGGAACGTCCACGCCGGGGTTCAGCAGGGCGTACACGCTCTCGAACAGCGCGTCCGCGTCGACCGCGTCGTACCAGCACGCGGGGCAGGGCGGCTTCGCGGCGAGCTGCGCTTCGCGCGGGTCGTCATAGCGGGCAGCGTTTTGCATGCCGCCGCAGTTCGGGTCGCGGTGCATGTAGTTTCCGTGTGCGGTCATGTAAACCGGCACGGGGTCGGTGGCGTAGTCGATGGTGACGGAGGCGAAGTCGTCGCCCGTGGCGCACGCGACGCGGTTGACGGTCGCGGCATCCGCGTCGAACGCGCCGCTGAAGATTTCCGTAGTCTTTGCGTCGTTCGGCGCGCACTTCACGCTGATGCTCAGCGGCGGGCAGTCGCCGCCTGTGGCCGCGGCGACGTGGACGACGTCCGTCGTCTCTTCCCTCAGCCAGCCGCAGAGGGTGAAGGTGAGGCCGTATTCGTCAACGGCCACCTGCGTGCTGCGCCGGCCGCTGTCCAGCGCCTGCGGCAGGATGAGATGGAGATCGTCCCGGCTGATCACGAGGTTCCAGCGGCCGGGACAGCTGTCCACGCCGGACTCGGAATCGTTGAGCGCCAGATAGACCCGCTCGCTCCGGACCGGGGTCAGGCGCACCTTCATGGTGACATACGCGCCCTCGACGCTGACGTATTGCATCTTCATGTTCACCACGCCGTCGCTCGCGGAATCGTTCCATTCGCTTTCGCTGAAGGCGGGCACGGGCGTGGGCTCGGGCGCGACCAGAGTGGGCTTGGGCGTTACCAGAAGCGCGTCGTCCGCCGGGGCGAGGGGCGTGGGCGTGGGGGTCGCGTTCATGCCCGCCGCGAAGGCGCAGGCGACGGCCGCGAAGATGAGCACGGCCGCGGCGACCATGGCGACGCTGATTTTCTTTTTCACGATTTCATCCTTCCTTTCCATGACGCTGGCAAGCAGCGCCCGTTCGTCCTCCGCCGTCAGGCGAACGCCGGAGACACGGCGGTTTATGGCGGAGCCAAGCTTATTCCTCATCGTAATACCATCCTCTCAGCTCGTTTTCCAGCCGCTTTCGGGCGCGCTGAAGTCGGGTTGTTACGGTATGCTCGTTCAGGGACAGTACGCTCGCAATCTGTTTTACCGGCATGCCCATGTAATAGCGCAGGAGCACCACCGCCTTGTACTTCGGCGGGAGGGCGAACACGGCGCGGGTCACGGTGTCGTCGCGCGCGTCCGCACCGGGCGCTTCGCCGGAGGGCGCGCACGCGTCCAGATCGACGGTCACGCGCTGCCGCCACGCGCTTTTCAGGCAGTCGCGGCAGGTGTTCACGGCGATGCGCGTGAGCCACGTTCGCTCGTTCGCGTCGCCGCGGAAGCCGTCCAGCCCGCGCCACGCCTTCACGAAGGTATCCTGAAGCGCATCCTCCGCCGAGGCGCGGTCGCCGAGCAGCAGAAGGCACAGACGAAGCAGCTCGCTTCCGTGCGCGTGGATCATCCGTTCCATGGCCATGGCGCGTTCGCGGTCGTTCACAGGCTTCCTCCCCCTTCCATTGATTAGACGAGCGGGCGGGGAAAACGCATTCAGGCGATTCGAAATTTTCTTCGAACCGCCTGAAGGATGGGGAAGGGGGTTGTTTATCCGCCGGGGAACAGCTGGGAAAGACAGCGTTCGAAGCCCGCGGCGATGACGTTTGCGGTTTCCGGGCCGACGGAGTTGGTTTCCTCGTAGTGTCTGCGCCCGGCGGAATCGCAGGCGTTGGCGAAATAGGGTGTGTCCGGGTGCAGCAGAAAGTCGTTCGGCGGCACGATGTAGCCCAGCTCGTCGTTCGCCAGCCCGCAGATCAGAAGCGAATCGGCGCTCAGGCCGCGGCGGGTCATGATCGCCGCAAGCGGCTCCGGATTTTCGCGCTCCGGCGCGGCGGCGGTGGAGGCGGAAAGATAGCGCCCGGTCACCAGCTCGGGAAACAGCTCGCCGGGAATCAGCGCGAGGTACATATTTCCCAGACGAAGCACGGACAGCTCGCTTTCGAGCGCGTAGCCCGTCGCGCCCGAGCCCGGCACGGCGCGGGCGTTCAGAATGCCCAGCATGCGCGCGAGCAGGAAGGCGGTGTTGTCCAGCGGCACGGTGAGCTCCGTGCGCGCGATTTCCAGCTCGGCGGCCAGCGGCCTGCCGTCTGAAACGCGCAGAAGCGCGCACGCCAGCATCCGGCCGGTGGTTTCGAGGTTCTTTTCGGCGTTCAGGCTGCCGTCCGCGTTCTTCTCAAACTCCTGCGTCATCACGAGCCCGCCGATCGCGCCGGGCATGAACAGCATGCGTTCGCCGGTTCGCTCCAGCAGAACGTCGGCCATCACGCCGGGAAAATCGCGGCTGAGGAGCGTGTTCTGCCCGCGCAGCGACTCCGCGTGCGCGCAATAATTGACGATGCGGAAGCCCGCGCCGCCGTCGTCGGGCGCGAATTTCAGGTGATGGATGTGCGGGTCGTACTCATAGGGCAGGCGCGAATCGCGCTGCATGCCGGCGGTGGCGGCCTTCCCGTAGGAAAGCGTTCCGGCGCGGCGGTCGGCGTATGCGTCGAGGGCGGCGCTGCGCGCGGCCTGAAGCAGGTTTTGCATGAAGGCTTCGTTCTTGCCGTCCCTACCCACCTTGCCCCACAGACCCATCGTGTCGACGCCCGCGTGGGTGTGCGTGGCGTATACGTTGACCTGCGCGCAGTTCCATTCGCGGCACTCGACCGCCAGCGACGCTCGAAGCTGCTCCACATACGCCCGCGAAAGACCCACGCAGTCGACGCCGATCAGCAGAACGCCCGCGCCGCCGCAGTCCAGCCATACGGCGGTGGCGCGGGGAAGGTCGAGCACGCCGGTGATCTCATAGCCGTTTCGGTATCCGGCAATGTACAGCGGCCCGGCGTTCTCCGGAAGCGGAATTTCCCGCTGGCCGAAGCCCGCGCGCCAGCGCGGCTCGCTCTCGCAGCGCGCGCCCGGCGCGGCGCACAATAGAAGCGCCAGCAGAACGCACAGCGCTCGGCAAAGAAAAACGGGAAGACGCATCGAAAAAACCCTCCCTGTCGGAATGGCGTTTCATAAGGCCTACAGCAGCCCGCCGATGGAATCGCGCATCGGCCACAGGCAGCGCAGCGCGTCCCGGAGACGGATGCCGTTGACGCGCGTGAGCAGGAGCGTCGCGGCGAATCATCCATCTCCGTTGGCCGTTTACAGAAGCAGCCCGCCGATGGAATTGCGCATCGGCCACAGGCAGCGCAGCGCATCCCGGAGACGAATGTCGTTGACGCGCGTGAGCAGGAGCGTCGCGGCGAATCATCCATCTCCGTTGGTCGTTTACAGAAGCAGCTCGCCGATGGAATCGCGCATCGGCCACAGGCAGCGCAGCGCGTCCCGGAGACGGATGTCGTTGACGCGCGTGAGCAGGAGCGTTGCGGCGAATCATCCATCCCCGTTGGTCGTTTACAGAAGCAGCCCGCCGATGGAATCGCGCATCGGCCACAGGCAGCGCAGCGCGTCCCGGAGACGAATGCCGTTGACGCGCGTGAGCAGAAGCGTCGCGGCGAAGGCGAGCAGAAGCGGAATCAGCGTGCAGACGGATGCGAGAACTTTTCCGGCGGCGCGGGATTTTCCGCGGTGGGTAACGCATGCCGCGGGAAGCAGCGCGAGCGCCGCGCCGAGAAGAGCCGCGGGGATGGACGGCTGAATCGTCCCCTTGTGAAAGCCCGAAAGCACGTCCGCGGCGGTTTCCATGGCCGCGCCGGGCGTTCGTCCGCCGAGACGGGTGAACCACAGAAGCAGGTCGGACACATAGCGTATGCCAAGCGCCGCCAGCGCGCACAGCGCGGCGGTCAGCATTGGCAGGGCAATCAGAAATCCACGCCATTTTCGCATCGTCAGTCAGCCTCTCGTCCGCGGGAATTTGGAAATCCTGTCGCGATACCGGAAAATGGTCAGTCAGTCCGTTTTCCGGAAAAGATGAATCATTATCCGTCACTCGCTCACGATGAATGCGCGGCTGGCGTGCTGGGTGGGCGGGATGGTGAGGCTGACGCGCCAGCCGCCGGGGACGGCGGCGTATGTTGCGTCCATGTCGTCCTCCCAGCGGAACACCGCGTCGCCGAGCCGCAGGGCGCGGTCGCCCAAACGTTCCGGACGTTTGGGGGCGTGAAGTGGAGAAGGGGGAACCCTATCCGCCCGTCACTCGCTCACGATAAATGCGCGGCTGGCGTGCTGGGTGGGCGGGATGGTGAGGCTGACGCGCCAGCCGCCGGGGACGGCGGCGTATGAAGCGTCCATGTCGTCCTCCCAGCGCAGCACCGCGTCGCCGAGCCGCAGGGCGCGGTCGCTCAGCCGCTCCGGACGTTTGGGGGTCATAAAATGGAAGGAAACGGGGCCCGCGGGGCGCAGCAGGTCGAACGATTCGATGATGCGCACCTGCTGCTCGGAGGGCGACAGAATGACGCTGCGCTGCCACGACTGAACGCCCAGATTGTCCGGGAAGGCGGGCGCGAGATTGACGGACAGGCAGACGAAATCGTCCGAAAACCGCGCGTCGAGGTCGCGCGCGCCGCCCGTTCCGCGCACGGGGCCGATGCCGCCGATGGCAGGCAGGGCGTGCGCGTCGGCCAAGGGGCGCGCGGGGGTCAGGTCGGTCAGGATGGGCTGGCCGTTCAGGAAGAGGTACAGGTTGCCCGCGTCGATGTGGTCGCCGGACAGGCTCCCGCCGATGAGCGCGGCGCGGAACGGGCCGACGGAGGCCGCCGTCCGCATCGAGTCCAGCAAAAGCACGCGCTCGCGCGTGACGGGCAGCGCCGCCTGCGCCTTGAAGGTGCGCGCCATCAGCGCGTTCAGAAACGCCGCCGTCGGTGTGACGGGCGAATTGGCTTCGTCGTCGTTCAGGAACGCGCCCAGACGGCACAGCCCCTCGTTTCCGGCGCACACGCCCACGCGGTACATTGCGCGGCCGTCCAGCCGGGGCTGCGCTTCGCCCTCGGGGTTGACGAAATAGCCGTTCCCCATGTGCGACGCAACGGGATACTCCGCCGCGCGCTGGAACCACGCGCCGCCCCCCACGTCCACGTGGCCGCCGGTGCAGGTGAGAAGCAGCGTCGCCGCGTCGGACAGCGCCGGTACGTCCTGTATCCAGCCCTCGAGCCCGGCGGGATGCGCGCCGTCGCGCGGAAGCGGGCGCACGCGCTCGTCGATCAGCAGAAGCGCGCGGCGAACGCCCGCCCAGCGGCGGCCGTCGTTTTCGTCAGCCAGCAGGAAGACAGCCAGCACGGAAATCAGATTCGAAAGCGTCCAGCCGCCGCGGCGCTGCGCCCACGCGGGCGCTTCGCGCTGGGCAAACGGCGCAAGCAGACGGCGCGCGAGCTCGCGCTGAAGCCGGCGCGTCACGATGGAGGCCGCGCCGGTAAACGCTTCGCCCGCCAGCGTGTACGTCCACGCCAGCAGCTCGGCGGTGGCCAGCGCGAACGCGTCCGCTTCCGGCTCGCCGTATTCGTCCAACGGTTCGCGCCAGCTGGCTTCGCCGCAGATTTCCCAGACCAGATCGGCCATTCGGGGCAGATAGCGGTCGAACCCCTCGGCGCAGCCGGACAGAAGCAGCGCGAAAAGCTGCCGCCGGCATTCCTCGCGCGCGGCGGGGAACGCGCCGTCTCCCGAAAGGCCGTCCGAAACCATGGCCGTCGGGAACGGACGGTTCAGCGCCTTTTCGGCGGCGCGCTGCCAGTCGCTGACGGACTGGCCGTCGGCCTCACCGAACGCGGTGCGGTCGATCAGCTGCCCGGGACGCGCCGGGCGCAGGTGATACATGAGATCGTTGAGAGCGGTCGTGAACATGGCGTTCTATGCCTCCGGCACATCCGTCCAGTCGCCCGTACGGGCGGAATCCGCGGCGGCGGCGAGCACGGCCTGCGGCTTCAGACCGTCACCAATGGACGGACGCGGAGCCTTTGTCGTGCGTCGCGCAGTCGGGGAAGAGAATCATCGCAGCGGAACCGCCCGGAGCGCGCCGGGCGCGAGTGGTACGCTGCATCCGTCCAATTGCCCGGGCGGCGAGTACGGCTTCAGGCCGTCCTCAATGGACGGACGCGAAGCCTTTCCGTGAGCCGCGCAGCTGGAAAAGTGAGGGATACGCGAGACGGTGTTTTACGTCTCCGGCACATCCGTCCAGTTGCCCGTGCGGGCGGAATCCATGGCGGCGAGCGCGGCTTGCGGCTTCAGACCGTCACCAATGGACGGACGCGGAGCCTTTGTCGTGCGTCGCGCAGCCGGGGAAGAGGATCATCGCAGTGGAACCGCCCGGAGCGCGCCGGGCGCGAGTGGTACGTGAGGTGGTGCGCTGCATCCGTCCAATTGCCCGGGCGGCGAGCACGGCTTGCGGCTTCAGGCCGTTCTCAATGGACGGACGCGAAGCCTTTCCGTGAGCCGCGCAGCCGGGGAAGAGAATCATCGCAGTGGAACCGCCCGGAACGCGCCGGGCGCGAGTGGTACGCTGCATCCGTCCAATTGCCCGGGCGGCGAGCACGGCTTCAGGCCGTTCTCAATGGACGGACGCGAAGACTTTCCGTGAGCCGCGCAGCCGGAAAAGTGAGGGATACGCGAGACGGTATTTTACGTCTCCGGCACATCCGTCCAGTTGCCCGTGCGGCCGGAATCCATGGCGGCGAGCGCGGCTTACGGCTTCAGACCGTCATTTGTGGACGGACGCGGAGCCTTTGTCGTGCGTCGCGCAGTCGGGGAAGAGAATCATCGCAGTGGAACCGCCCGGAACGCGCCGGGCGAGGGTAGTACGTGAG
>SFHK01000088.1 GCA_004556395.1 Clostridiales bacterium | reverse complement strand
TTTTCAGCAAAGCCGTTTGAGCTGAGCTGACGGAAAATCCGGTTTCCAGCAGAATGAGGAACGCTGGGCTATCGAGCGCTCTCGTTTCCGACGACGCGGAGCGTGGGGCGCTCTGCTCCCCTACACCCCCTCGGGGACGGGGTGCGAGAGGGGAACGCCCCTCTCGCGCTCTCCTCCGGGGGCTGTTCTATCGGTGAAGGTTTGTCAGCGACGGAACCGGTGGGGCGGTTCTGATGATGGTTTTTTTGCCGTCGGAGCGGGCTCGAAATCGTTCTGGCGGCGTGGGTTGTTGCCGTTGAAACGGGTTCGAAGGCGTTCTGTCGGTGAGGTTTTGTCATCGGCAGGGCGGGATAGAGCGCGCGTTTTTTTCCTGACAACTACTCACATTATATCTCTTTTTTGCCCGAAAGGATAGGAAAAACCGGCGTTTTAACGCGCCGGAGGGAAAATTGATCGATTTTCACCGACAAATGCGCGGCTCTTTTTTCGCTGGCTGCCGATTTTATCAAGCGTCTGATTACGGGTTTTCGTGGCTGTTTCGCGCGCGTGCGTCGAGTGCCGCGACCGGCTCAACAAAAAACCGTCCGGACATCAATCCAGACGGATAAGCGGAAGCGGTGGGATTCGAACCCACGGACGGTTGCCCGTCACCTGATTTCGAGTCAGGGCCGTTATGACCACTTCGATACGCTTCCATGCGTGCGAACAAGCGCTTGATTATTATAGTCTCCGTCTTTACCTTTGTCAAGCGTTTTTCGGTAAAACATGGCCTTTGCGGAAAGATTGAAATCGAGTTCTTCCGCTATACCTTCAAAACGAAATGGCTCTTGTGAAACTCGATCAGCCCTTCGTCGCGCAGCTTTCCGAGCTCGAGGGACAGGCCGCTGCGCTCCACCGCGAGGTAGTCCGCGAGCTGCTGTCTTGAGAAGGGGACGTCGAATTCGTACGTTCCGCGCTTCTGCGCCTCGGCGGAGAAATAGGAGAGCAGCTTCGCCCGCGTCGTGCGCTGTCCCATGTGCGTGAGCTTTTCGCTGAAGCGCAGGTTCTTCTCCGCGAGCTCGCCGAGCAGGTTGCGGATGATGCGGCTATGGTGTTCGCAGGCGGACGGGCATACGGTCAGCACGCGCTTCACGTTCAGAAACATCGCCGTAGTGGGCATTTCCGCCGAAACGCTCACGTTCAGCGCCGAGCCGGGCGCGCAGGCGAACGCGACGGCGAAGGTCTGTCCCGGGCCGACCTTGGAAAGAATGTTGCGGTTGCCCCATACGTCCTCCTGGATGACCAGCACGCTGCCCGACAGCACAAGCCCGACGGAGTCCGCCATATCGCCGGCGCGCAGCAGGAACGCGTCCTTCGGGAAGCGCTCCGTTCTCGTGCCGAGACAGGAAAGCATCGCCGTGAGCTCGTTTTCCGAAACGCCGGAGAAGAGCGGGGACGAAGCGATCACGGGCAAAAATTCTTCCATGAAAATCCCCTTCCGTTGAAAATTCAACCGACTTGCCGCTTCTATTCTATTATAATCAGACCAGAAAAGCAAGAAGGGGCGAAAAGAAACATGAAAAGACGAATCATTGAAATCGACCGCGAGAAGTGCAACGGCTGCGGCGCGTGCGCGGCGGCGTGTCACGAGGGCGCCATCGCCATGGTGGACGGCAAGGCGAAGCTGATGCGCGACGACTATTGCGACGGTCTGGGCGACTGCCTGCCCGCCTGTCCCACCGGCGCGATCGCCTTTGTGGAGCGCGAAGCCGCCGCCTACGACGAGAAGGCCGTTCTGGAAAACAGGCAAAGGAAGATGCGCAAGGAGGGCATGACCCTGCCCTGCGGCTGTCCGGGCACGCAGTCAAAGAGCATCCGGCGCGCGGAATGCGCGGGCGAGGAACCTTCTTATATGAATACGAAGCCGGTCAGCCGGCTTTCCCAGTGGCCGGTGCAGATCAAGCTCGTTCCCGTAAACGCGCCCTATTTCGACGGCGCGAAGCTGCTCATCGCCGCGGACTGCACGGCATACGCCTGCGCCGCGTTCCACGAGGAATTTATCCGTGGACGCATCACCCTCGTCGGCTGCCCGAAGCTGGACGGCGTGGACTACTCCGAGAAGCTCACCGAGATCATCCGGAATAACGACATCAAAAGCGTGACCGTCGTCCGCATGGAGGTTCCCTGCTGCGGCGGACTGGAAAACGCGGCGAAAACCGCGCTTCAGAACAGCGGCAAATTCATCCCGTGGCAGGTCGTGACGATTTCCACGGACGGAAGAATCGTAGACTGACTCCGGGGAAGCCGGGGGCGCGTCGCTCCCCCGGCACCCCCTCAACCGGCCTGCCTGAAATTCGGCGGGTCGGTTTTTCATGCCCGGCGCAGCGGATGGGGCTTTCCACGCGATTCTTGCGTTTTTTCGCGCCCCGTGATAAAATTGAAACGCGGAGACCGGCATATCGGATTTGACAAAGGAGTGATTGCATGAAAAAGGAGTGGATTATCAGGGTCTTTTTGTTGATTGCATACTGTGTTCCATTTGCCTTTCTTTCCGTGAATGGTGATGCGACATCCGGAACAATATCGTTCTATGGAGTAATGATTGCAGGTTTTGCCCTGCTGGGTTTTGGAGCGTTGAAAACAAACAATGTTACTGTTCTCTATATTGGCAATGTATTGAGTTTTGTTTCTTCCTGTGCAGCTGCAAAACTGTCTGGATTGGAGCCGATGGGACATTATTTCAAGCCCTTTACTTCCCACTCACTTATTGTGGCAATATCGGTTGCTGTACTGATCGTGCATACGATTATTGTGCTGATTTACGCGGCAAAGAAAAGGGCAAACAGCAAGTAATCCAATTCCAATTATGGTATTTGTAACAGCTGAGCGGCTTCCGGCCTGGCGAACGCATACCCTCCCCTCCAGGGCAACGCCGCACAAATGAGGCGGTCGGCCGGCGAACGGATTTTTCGTCAGATGCAAAGGCGTCACCGCACAATGCGGCGGCGCCCCAGACAAAAGGACGCGCTTCCATCCAAAGCGCGCCCCTGAAAAGCTCCCTGCAGGCTACAGAAGGAAAACGCCCTTTTCCGCGCATTCCTCCTTCATTTCCCGCGGCCACTGGCTGGCCTGCACCTCGCCGATGTGGCACTTTTTCAAAACCAGCATGCAGATGCGCGACTGCCCCAGTCCGCCGCCGATGGAGAGCGGCAGCCTTCCGTTCAGAAGCTCGGAGTGGAACGGCAGGCTCTTCCTGTCTTCCGCGCCCGCGAGCGCCAGCTGGCGCGCCATCGCTTCCTCGTCCACGCGGACGCCCATCGACGAAATCTCAAACGCGCGCCCGAGCACGTCGTTCCACACCAGTATGTCGCCGTTCAGCGACCAGTCGTCGTAGTCCGGCGCGCGGCCGTCGTGCGGCCTGCCGGACTTCAGGCTCCCGCCGATGTTCTCAAGGAACACCGTGCCGTACTTCTTCGTGATCTCGTTTTCGCGCTCCTTCGGCGAAAGCTGCGGATACAAATCCTCTAATTCCTGCGACGTGACGAACGTCACCGTGGGGTTCACCGAGGGCGTGAGCGCGGGGAACATCGCGCACGCCGCCAGCTCCGTCGCCGCCAGCACGCGCACGATCACCTTCACCGTGTCCTCCAGATACGCCCGCGTTCGGTCCTCGCGCGAAATCACCTTTTCCCAGTCCCACTGGTCGACGTATACGCTGTGAAGATTGTCCAAGTCCTCGTCGCGCCTGATGGCGTTCATGTCCGTGTACAGACCCTCGTGCATGCCGAAGCCGTAGTCGCGCAGCGCCTGCCGCTTCCACTTCGCCAGCGAATGCACAATTTCCATGCTCTCGCCGTCCATCGCGCGGATGTAAAAGCTCACGGGACGCTCCACGCCGTTCAGATTGTCGTTCAGACCCGAATCCGCCGTCACAAATAACGGCGCGCTGATTCGAAGCAGACGCATCGCGTCGGCAAAGGTTCTTTCAAAGGTGTCCTTCACATATTTGATGGCCTTCTCCGTGTCCTGAACGCTTAAAAGACTTCTGTATCCCTCCGGAATCATGCAGCTTCCCACAACCATTCCTCCATTTTCAAGCGGTTTCACGCCGTATTATAGCATGGAATGCATCATTCGTCTATACGTTTACGCAATTTCTCAAAACCCGCGCGTTCATAGCGGCAGGCCTCGCCGCCGCAGCGGATAAAGCCATGCGCGCGGTTCTTGCGTTTTTTCGCGCGGCGTGGTAAGATGGAAACGCAGAAATCGAAATTTAGGGAGCGTGTTGATATGAAAATTAAAGAAATCAAGGAGAATAAAAAACAATTTCTTCCTCTATTGCTATTAGCAGATGAGCAGGAAGATATGATAGACAGGTATCTTAATAGAGGGACAATGTATGTTTTGGACGATGATGGAGTTAAGTGCGAATGTGTGGTAACAGACGAGGGGAACGGTGTTCTTGAAATCAAAAATATTGCAACTGAACCAGAATATCAGGGAAAGGGTTACGGCAAAGAACTAATTGACTTTGTTGCTACGACATACAAAGGGAAGTATTCTATATTGCAAGTTGGCACAGGGGATAGTCCGTTGACAATCCCTTTTTATGAGAAGTGTGGATTTATTCGTACGCATAGCATTAAAAACTTCTTCACGGATAATTATGACCATCCAATATATGAAGCAGGTACTCAACTGATAGATATGATTTATTTACAGAAAAAAATATAAATTCCAGTTTGACGACCACATAACCTCCCTCCGAGTCAAAGGGCGCGCTTCCATCCAAAGCGCGCCCTTTCGCAATCTCCAGAAGGAAAACGTCCTTCCCTGCGCATTCTTCCTTCGTTTCCCGCAGCCACCGGCTGTCCTGCACCTCGCCAATGCGGCACTTCTTCAGCGCCGGCATGCAGATGCGCGACCACCCCAGCCCAGCCCTCCGCCGGGGCGCTGCCATCGCCCTCTCCGCAATCGACGCAGACAACTACGAAAACCGCGCACCGCAAAGAACGCGACGCGCAGTCATCCCACAATTCATTTTTCAGGAAATAATCACGCCCGGGTTTCCGCTCTCGCCGAACCGAAGATCAATCAGCGACGTGCACCCCTCGAACGCGCTCTCCCCAATCTCCGCAGTACCGGGCAGGTACGCGCGCGTCAGCGCCGCACATCCGCGGAACGCCGCATTCCCGACGCTCCCCACCCCCGCGGGCACGTCGATCGCCGTCAGCGACGCGCAATTTTCAAACGCCGCGTCCCCCAGCGTCACAAGCGCGTCCGGCAGAACCACGCCGTCCAGCTTCCCGCAGTTCGCGAACGCGCGCGCCGCGATTTCCGTCACGGCGTTTGGAAGCGCGATCGTCGCCAGCGCGCGGTCGTTTTCAAAGGCCGACGCACCCACGCGCGTCAGCGTCTCGGGCAGCGTCACGCTCGAAAGGCTCTCGCAGCCGCGCAGCGCGCCGTCCGCCAGCTCGCGAATCCCGCCGGGAATCGTCATCGTTTCCAGCGCCGCGCAGCCGGAAAACGCTTCCGCGCCCAGCGATTCCAGCCCGTCCGGCAGGCGAATCGCCTTCAGCGCGCGGCAGTCTCGGAACGCGCCGTCCTGAATCCAGCGCACGGAACCCGGCAGCTCCAGCGCGGTGAGCGCCGTGCAGCCGGAAAACGCGTTCGCGCCCACGGCGGAAATCGTCTCGGGCAGCCGCACGTCCGAAAGCGCCGCGCAGCCCTCGAACAGCCCGTCCGCCACGGAAACCACGCCCTCCGGCAGCGAAATCGCCGTCAGACGCGCGCAATCGCGGAACGCGCCCTCGCCGACCGCCTCAACCGACGCCGGAAGCGCCAGCGAATCCAGCCCTTCGCAGCCCGCGAAGGCCTCGCGGCCGATCGCCCTCACGCCGTCCGTCAGCGAAAGCGCCCACAGCGACTCGCAGCCGGAAAACGCCTCGACCGGAATCTCGCTCACGCCGCCCGGCACGATCAGGCTCTCCATCGCCCGACACCCGGCGAACGCCCGCGCGCCCAGCGACTTCAACCCCTCCGGCAGCGCGCGCAGCCGCAGGCTCTCGCAGTTCAGGAAGCATGCCTCGCCCAGCTTCGTCACGCCCGCGGGAATGCTCACGTCCGCAAGCTGTACGCAGCCGGAAAACAGCCCGTCCGGCAGCGATTCAAGACTCGCGGGCAGCTGCACGTCCGAAAGCTGCACGCAGCCGGAAAACACGTTCGCGCCCAGCTCAAACGCCGAAGCCGCCTCGCCCGCCGTGCCCTCGGGCTTTTCATACAGAAACGCCGCCCTCGTCAGCGCCGCGCAGTCCAAAAACGCGCCGTCGCCCACGGCGTACACGTTTTTCGAAAGCACGATCTCCGAAAGCGCCCCGCAGCCGGAAAACGCGTTCGCGCCGATCCGGCACACCGTCTCCGGCAGCAGCACGGCCGTCACGTCCGCATGCGCCGCAAAGGCGCTCTCGCCGACGCCGCTCACGACGTGCCCGTCGACGCTCCCGGCCACCGTCACAATGCCGCCCTCGCCGAAGTAGCCTAAAATGTCCACCGTGCCGTCCGCGTTCTCGCAGTAGCGGTACGCGCCCGATACGTAAATCGGCCGCCCGTCGGCCGTGTAGCTCCGTGGCCGCGCGTCCTCGGTAATCGCGCGCACAATCGACGCCCCCGCCACGCACAGCGCCGCCAGCGTCAGCACGCACAAAAACAGAATCAGCCGCTTCTGCCGCTTCCTCTTCCGCCTTCTCCGCGCCGCCGCGCGGCTCCGGCTTTCTTCCTTATATAGAACTTCTTTTTTCATTCCCTCATACCTCGCTTCGCCTTCAATCGCACGCATGCTCTTCAGAAGAAAAACCATCTCTTCGTGAAAACCCAAATCCCCGCCAGCACAGCCCCACGGGAGAGCGCGAGAGGGTCGCAGCCCTCTCGCATCCCGTCACCCGAGGGGGTGTAGGGGAGCGGAGCGCCCCACGCCCGTTTCGTCGGAAGCCAAATTCTTCGCCGGAATGCCTGCACCGTCAGAAATCCAAATCCCCGCCAGCACAGCCCCGGGAGAGCGCGAGAGGGTCGCAGCCCTCTCGCACCCCGTCGCCCGAGGGGGTGTAGGGGAGCGGAGCGCCCCACGCCCGCTTCGCCGGAAGCCAAATCCTTCACCAGAACGCCCGCACCAGCTCCGTCGAAAACCCAAATCCCCGCCAGCACAGCCCCACGGGAGAGCGCGAGAGGGTGTAAACCCTCTCGCGCCCCGTCCCCCGAGGGGATGTAGGGGAGCGGAGCGCCCCACGCCCGCTTCGCCGGAAACCAAATTCTTCGCCGGAATGCCTGCACCGTCAGAAATCCAA
>SFHK01000023.1 GCA_004556395.1 Clostridiales bacterium | reverse complement strand
GGCTGGCGGCGCGAAGGGGGCGGGCTATGGGGAGCGCGCTGAATTCGTCTATGATGGGGCGAAGGTCGGCGTGTCGAGCGCGCAGGTGAAAACGCGCCGCTGGCTTTGGAGGGATGGCGGCGCGAAGGGGGGCAGGCTACGGGGAACGCGCCGAATTCGTCTATGATGGGGCGAAGGTCGGCGTGTTGAGCGCGCAGGTGAAATGGCTGGCGGTGTGGAGGGGGCGGGCTATGGGGAGCGCGCCGAATTCGTCTATGATGGGGCGAAGGCCGGCGGGCGCGTCGGCGGCGGGATGGCCGGGATGGCGGCGCGGAGGAGTCAGGCTACGGGGAACGCGCCGAATTCGTCTATGATGGGACGGAGGTCGGCGGGCGCGTCGGCGGCGGGGCGGCCGGGGCAGGCGAGGAGCGCGGCGCGCAGGGCATCGGCGTCGTCGGCGCGCAGGATGAGCGGCAGGCGCGTAGCGGCGCTCGCGTCCAGCGTGCGCACGGCGGCTTCATCGGGCGCAAGGCCGCGCAGGTCAAGGCGCACGGCAGTCTCGTCGCCCTCGAGGTCGTAGGCATCCTCGGGGTCGGAGAGGTCGGCGACGGCTTCCAGCGCTTCCGTGACCGTCGCACAGTCGCGGCGGGAGCACAGACGCGCCTGTCCGTCCCACGCGGGCGCGGGCACGGGACCGCCGGTGAGGGGCTTCAGCGCGCGGATATGGTCGAAGGTCGTGCCGCAGCAGCCGCCGATGGCGGACGCGCCGGCTTCCAGCAGCGCGCGGGCGCATTCGCGCATCTTTTCGGGCGAGTAGGGATAAAACGTGCTGCCGTCGGGCGCGGTCTCGGGCATGCCCGCGTTGGGCTGCACGACGACCGGCAGGGCGGACACGCGCCGCATGGCGCGCAAAAGGCCGATCATGTCCTCCGGGCTGGGCGAGCAGTTCAGCCCCAGCGCCGCCGCGCCCGCGGCTTCCAGCGCCGCGGCGCAGCATTCCGCGGGGGAGCCGGTGAGCGTGCGTCCGGTATTTCGGCCGAAGGTGAAGCTGACGGCGGCTTCGAGACCCGCGGCGCGCGCGGCCAGACAGGCAAGGCGCGCTTCGCCGATGTCGGTCTGCGTTTCGATCATGGCGAAGTCCGCGCCGTTTTCCTTCGCGCAGCGCGCCTGATCGAAAAAGGTTTTATAGAAGTCCGCCGGCATGGCTTCGCCGGTGGGATACAGAAACGCGCTGGTCGGCCCCATATCGACGGCCACGAGCGCGCGGCTGCCCGCGACCTCGCGCGCAAGGCGCACGGCGGTGGCCGTGATTGTTTCGCCCATGCCCGCGCGCTTTTTGTGGGCAAGCGTCATTTCCGTCGCGCCGAAGGTGTCGCTTAAAAGCACGTCTGCGCCCGCGTCCAGATAGCCCTGATGGACGGAGCGGATCACGTCCGGCCGGGTGACGGCCAGCTCGTCCGGGCACGGCGTGACGTGTCCCATGCGCGAAAGCAGCGCGCCCATGCTGCCGTCAAACAGAAGAATTTTGCTTTGAATGGCTTCGGAAAATCGTTTCATGGACATTTCCCTCCCTGTTGCGCGAAATTATAACATAAAGTCACCGGAAGGGCAACCGGAATTTACGGTGGCGTGTTGCAACGGAGGGAAAAATGTGCTAAAATCTCATCTGCTATAATCGAAACAGGTGTGTCAGGAGGAACCCTTCATGAGCTCTACGTTTGAGAAACTTACTTCCAACAAAGTGAAGCTGAACTTCGTGGTCAGCGCCGAGGACTTCGACAAGGCGCTCGCTACCGCTTACTCCAAGAACGTGAAGCGCTTCAACATCCCCGGCTTCCGCCGCGGCAAGGCGCCCCGTCACGTGATCGAAATGCACTATGGCCCGTCCGTGTTCTTCGAGGACGCGTTTGACGAGATCTTCCCCGTGGTCTACTCCGAGGCCATCAAGGAGCACAGCGTCGAGCCCGTGGATCGTCCCGAGCTGGACGTGACCCAGATCGAAAAGGGCAAGGACCTGATCTTCTCCGTCGAAGTGTTCGTGCGTCCCGACGTCGTGCTGGGCGACTACAAGAACCTCGAGGCCAAGAAGGTCGTCGACAAAGTGACCGACGACGACGTGTCCGCCGAAATCGAGCGCGCCCGCGACCGCAACAGCCGCTTCGTCGAGGTGACCGACCGTCCCGCCAGGCTGGACGATCAGGTGAACATCGACTACGCCGGATTTGACGGCGACAACCAGTTTGCGGGCGGCACCGCGAAGGGTCAGGAGCTCGTGCTGGGCAGCGGCCACTTCATTCCCGGCTTTGAGGATCAGCTCGTCGGCGCGACCGTCGGTCAGGACGTGGACGTGAACGTCACCTTCCCCGAGGAGTATCACGAGAAGTCCCTCGCCGGCAAGCCCGTCGTGTTCCATGTGCATGTGAACGGCATCCGCGAAAAGGAAGTGCCGGCACTGGACGACGAGTTCGCCAAGGATATGGGCTTTGACACGCTGGACGAATACAAGGCCGACGTGAAGGCCAACCTGATCAAGCGCAACGAGGAGCGCGCCGAGACCGCCTTCGAAAACGAAGTGGTGGAGAAGGCCGTGGCGACCTGCGAGATGGACATTCCCAACGGCATGGTTGAGGAAGCCATCGACAACATGCTGCGCGACATGGAAATGCGCCTGATGTATCAGGGCATGAAGCTGGACGACTACTTCAAGTACACCGGCCAGACCCGTGAGCAGGTGCGCGAGATGTATCGCGAGCAGGCTGCCGAGCGCGTGAAGACCCAGCTGGCGCTGGAAGCCATCCGCGACGCGGAGAAGATCGAAGCCACCGAGGAAGAGATCGACGCCGAAATCGCCAAGCTGGCCGACAGCCGCAAGAAGTCCCTCGAGGACATGAAGAAGCAGCTGACCGACGGCGACAAGGAATACTTCAAGCAGGCCGCGACGATGAACAAGGTCGTCGAGTTCCTGAAGGGCTGCGCGCACGAATAATTATCATTCATAGGAGAGCGGCACGGGCATATGCTCTTCAAGTATAGCCCGCGCCGCTTTCGGATATATTGAAACGGGAGGTGCATCCGATGTATCTGGTGCCGACGGTTATTGAAAAAAATGAAATGGGCGAACGCGCGTATGACATTTACTCGCGCCTTTTGAAGGATCGCATCATTTTCCTCAGCGGGCCCATCGACGACGGTATGGCCAATACCATCGTCGCGCAGATGCTGTTTCTTGAAATGGAAAATCCGGATCAGGATATCATGCTGTATATCAACAGCCCGGGCGGAGCGATTACGGCGGGCATGGCGATTTACGATACCATGCGCTATCTGAAGTGCGAGGTGTCCACGCTGTGCATCGGCATGGCGGCGTCCATGGCGGCGTTCCTGCTGGCCGCGGGCGCGAAGGGCAAGCGCAAGGCGCTGCCCAACGCCGAGGTGATGATCCATCAGCCGCTGGGCGGAACCGAGGGTCAGGCGACCGACATCCTCATTCACGCCGACCATATGCGCTTCATTAAAAAGCGCATGACCGAAGAGCTGGCCCGCAACACCGGCAAGCCCTTCGACACCGTGGCCGCCGACACCGAGCGCGACCACTTCATGACCGCCGAGGAAGCCCGCGAATACGGCATCATCGACGAAATCATTCTTCCCAGGAGATAATTATGCCGAATAAAGAAGATTATGACAAGCACGTCCGCTGTTCGTTCTGCGGGAAATCGCGCGATGAGGTTCGCCGGCTGATCGCCGGCCCCGGCGTGTATATCTGCGACGAGTGCGTGCTTCTGTGCCAGGAGATCGTGTCCGAGGACGTTTCTCCCATGTCGAACGACCGGGCGGAGATCGAGGTAAAGAAGCCGCAGGAAATCAAGGCGGTGCTGGATCAGTACGTCGTGGGTCAGGAACAGGCGAAAAAGGCGCTGAGCGTGGCCGTGTACAACCACTACAAGCGCATCAAATATAAGGGCAAGAAGAACGACGTGGAGCTTCAGAAGAGCAACATCGTGATGCTCGGCCCCACCGGCTGCGGCAAGACCTATCTTGCGCAGACGCTGGCCAAAATTCTGAACGTTCCCTTCGCCATCGCCGACGCGACCAGCCTTACCGAGGCGGGCTACGTGGGCGAGGACGTTGAAAACGTGCTTCTGCGCCTGATTCAGAACGCGGACTACAATATCGACCTCGCGCAGCGCGGCATCATCTATATTGACGAAATCGACAAGATCGCGCGAAAGAGCGAGAACCGCTCCATCACCCGCGATGTGTCCGGCGAGGGCGTGCAGCAGGCGCTTCTGAAGATGCTGGAGGGCACCATCGCCTCCGTGCCGCCGCAAGGCGGGCGCAAGCACCCGCATCAGGAGTTTATCCAGGTCGATACCACCAACATCCTCTTCATCTGCGGGGGCGCGTTCGAGGGCGTTGAGCGCATCGTGGAGAGCCGCATCGGCAAGAAGACGATGGGCTTCGGCGCGGAGATCAAGGGCGAGATGGAGAAGTCCAACGACGAGATCATGAAGCAGCTGCAGCCCGAGGATCTTCTGAAGTTCGGGCTGATTCCCGAATTCATCGGCCGCCTGCCGGTCATCGTGACGCTGAGCAAGCTGGACGAGGACGCGCTGGTGAAGATTCTCACCGAGCCGAAGAACGCGCTGGTGCGCCAGTACGCTAAGCTCCTGTCGATGGACAACGTGGAATTGGAGTTTACCGACGCGGCGCTTCGAACCATCGCCCACAAGGCGCTGGAACGCAAGAGCGGCGCGCGCGGCCTGCGGGCGATCATCGAGGACGTGATGCAGGATACCATGTTCAATCTGCCCAGCGAGCCCGATGTGACCAAGTGCATCATCGACGAGAACGCGGTGAACAAGAACGCCGAGCCGACGCTGATTCGCGGCGAGCACGCCGCAAAGAAGCGCAAGGCCGCCGTGCATCGCAAGACCGAGGAGGAGCCCGTGCCCGCGCTGAAGCAGCCGGTAGAAGGCGCGTAAGAAGCGGCGCGCGCGGAGGCGGAGGGGGCGCTTCGCTCCCCCTCCGCACCTCCCCCTGAGCGAAGAGGAAGCTTTCCCCGCGGGAAAGCGGGGGCGCGCCCGACCAACGGTCGGGCGCGATTGAAATTCGAGAGGGCTGCGGCCCTCTCGAGCTCTCCCACGGAGTTTTTCACGAAGGGTTTCATTTTTTCGTTATACGGTTGTGCTTGCTTTTTTTCGTACAAAACGGTATAATGCAGACACAGGGGTGAATTGAAAAGCAAAGGAGTTGGTTTCCAATGATTCAGGTAATTGCCGGTCACAAGGGCAGCGGAAAGACCAAGCGCCTCATCGACATCGCCAACGACGCATTCAAGTCCGAGCACGGCACCGTGGCCTTTATCGACGACGACAAACGGTATATGTATGACCTCCGCCATGAAATTCGCTTTGTGGACGTCAGCGAAAACGAAACTGTGAAGGGCTGCACCAGCGACGTATTCTTCGGCTTCCTCAGCGGCATGCTGGCAATGAATTATGATCTGTCCCTCGTGTGCATCGACGCGTTCCTGAAGCTCGTGAAAAAAACCAATCTCAACGACATGGAGGATTTCTTTGCCCGCCTGAACGCCCTTTCCGAGAGCAGCAGGTGCAATTTCGTCATCAACATCAGCTGCGGCGAGGAGAACCTGCCCGCGTTTGTGAAGCAGTATCAGATCTGATGGGCGGAAAGACCTTCGCGGTACGGCTGGTTTCGCTGGCGCTGGTTTTGATTGTGTGCCTGATCGCCCTGAAATCGCTTTTGTCCGGCGCGTCGGGCTGCGCCCGCGTCCTGTCCCGCGCCACGTATGACGACGGGGAATGGGCCGCCGGAACGCCCACGGCCGAGCCGACCGACACGCCGCCCGCATTTGCCGACGACGCGTATGACATGGTATATCCCGACCTCATCGAGCCGTCCTTAGAGGACGGAGAATAGAAGAAAAGGCGTTTCCGCATCGCGCGGAGACGCCTTTTTTACGCGTTAAATTTTGTCAAATCGGTTGACAGCATATGGCTTTCTGCGGTAAAATGTATCTTGTGTCAATCCGCTCACAGCCCCGAGCGTTTGATGTATTTCATCCGGTATGCTGACCTCATGCCTGATGCATCAGTATTGATATTGATTTGGAGGAATCCCAATGAGCTCTTATATCGCGAAGCCCGAAACCGTCGAACGTAAATGGTACGTGATCGATGCGGACGGTGTTGTGCTTGGTCGTCTCGCTTCTCAGGTCGCCCTGATGCTGCGCGGCAAGCATAAGCCCACCTTCACACCTCATGTTGACACCGGCGATTACATCATCGTCGTCAATACCGACAAGATCGCCATGACCGGCCGCAAGCTGGATCAGAAGATCTACTATCACCACAGTGGCTATCCGGGCGGACTGAAGGAAACCAAGTACCGCGACCTGCTGGCCAACAAGAGCGAGTTTGCGCTCAAGAAGGCCGTCCGCGGCATGCTGCCCAAGGGCCCCCTCGGAAACAAAATGTTCAAGAAGCTGAAGGTTTATGCCGGTGCGGAGCATCCGCATGCCGCGCAGCAGCCCGAAGTTTTCGATATGAAGTAATCAGGGAGGAGGACGAAAAATGTCTGTAGTTTCTTTTAGCGCAGTCGGCAGAAGGAAAAAGGCGATCGCCCGTGTTCGTCTGATCCCCGGCGAAGGCAATATCACCATCAATAAGCGTTCCCTGGATGAGTACTTCGGTCTCGAAACCCTCAAGACCGTCGTTCGCCAGCCCCTCACCCTCACTGAGACCCTCGGCCGCTTTGACGTCGTCGTCAGCGTTGCCGGCGGCGGCTACACCGGCCAGGCCGGCGCCATCCGTCACGGCATCTCCCGCGCGCTCGTGAAGGCCGATGAGGAGCTCAAGGGCACCATCAAAAAGGCCGGCTTCCTCACCCGCGACCCGCGCATGAAGGAGCGCAAAAAGTACGGCCTCAAGGCCGCCCGTCGCGCGCCCCAGTTCTCCAAGCGCTGAGAAAGCTTACAAAATTGGCTCCTGGCCGCATTCGCGGTCAGGAGTTTTTTTATTTACAATCGCGGGGGGAATGTGATAGAATAAAAAAGACGGAGGTGGAGGATATGGGTCTATCCTTTTCCAATATTCATGTGCGTATGGAGCGCTCGCTTGACGAAGCGCTGGCCGGGCGCATCGCGGAGATTCTGATGCGGGGTGCGGACGCGGAGCCGGTGGCGGACGCATCTGAGGCCGACGTGATGGTGCGCGTGTGCGCGGGAAAGGACAGTCCGTGGGTTACCGTTCTGGCCGATTCGATCGATGATGACCTGGAGGAGCAGCTTTTGAAGACGCGGGCGCTGTCCGAAGCGCTGGAAGCGCGGACGCTGGCGATTGCGTGCTCCGACAGCGATTACCTTTGCCTGAACCTCGTGGACGCGAAAACGAAGACGGACATCTGGGCGGCGCACGGGAAATTCCCGTTTGGGAAGGCACCGCGCAGGAGCAATCCCGCCGCGTGGAAGGCGTATGTGAAGGATAATGCGCACTTTGCGCAGACGCTCCGCGCGTCCTCCGTTTTTGCGGAGGACGCGCTGCCCGACCTTGCGGCCGAGCTGGGGCTGCCCGCGGGGCAGGCGCGCTGTATGGAGGGAGAAATTCTGGAGGACGCGCGGTTTTTTCAGTTTGGCTATAAGATGAAGGAAGCAGAGGGAGAAACGCCGCCGCGGTTCGGGATGCTCTATGAGGAACTCTACTACGGAGTGGGGCGTACGAAGTGCATCCCTTTTCTGAACAAGGGAGCCGCGTCGAAGGGCGTGGCCGTTGCCCTGACGGGTGAGTGTATCCGGGAGCATCAGATAAAGGTGGAGAAGATTGAGCTGCAGTTCCATTTGAGTCGCGGCGAATGGGCGCATATTCCCCTCCATCTGGAAGAAACGACCTATGACGACGGCTCGTGCTGGCTCATGGCGGAATGCCCGGAATTTTGCATTCCTCCGGCCGTGAAGGATTCGCTGCCGTGGAAAAAGAAACAGGATCTGGAGTTCCAGAGAGCCGTCATCGTGCGGCTTTTGCTTGCGCCGGATAGGGAAACAGAGGAATATGGCACGCTGCAGGTAACGCTGATTCCCATGAAAAATTATGACGGACAGTGCGGGTGCGTCATGAAATATTATACCAACGACAATTCTCCGTTTCGGGATGCCGGCAGGCGCTGACTGAGAATTCAGCGCGCTTTGAAAGCAAAAGTTTCGGAATATGTGAGGATAAAAACCGCGCCCGCCGGATGAACCGGAGGACGCGGAAAAAATTCAGGCTTCTTCGTGGGCGGGCGCCTCGGGCGCGTCCGCCTTTTCGATGAGAATGTCCTCGTATTCGTCCTTCTGGGTCGCCTTTACCTGACTGAGCTTGAGAAGCTCGAGCAGGGCTAAGAAAACGGTGATGACCTCCTCCTTCGCAGGCGCGTCCTCGAACAGGGAAAAGAAGGAGACGGGGCCGCTCTTCACGCGCTTTTTGATGCGCGCCATGCACTGACCGACGGTGAAGACCTCCCGGCGCACCTCGCGGCGGGAGAAGTTTTCGAACTGCTCGCTTTCGGCCTGCTCCTCCAGCCGCTTCAGCACGCGCGCAAACGCCTTGGCAAGGCCGGTCAGCGTCAGGCCGGTCAGCTCGATCGTCGGGGGCGGCAGCGGGTATTCCTCGGGCAGCTTGGTGATGTACTCGCGCGCCTCGTCCTCCAGCTGCTTCATCTCGCGGGAGATTTCCTTGAATTTCTTGTATTCTTCCAGCTGCCGGATCAGGGCTTCCTCCGGGGACTCATCCTCGGGATCCTCCGGCTCCGGCGGCTTGGGCAGAAGTGCGCGGGACTTGATCTCCACCAGCGTGGCCGCCATTTGCAGAAACTCGCTGGCGCTGTCCATGTCCAAGTCGCCAATCTGCTTCATGGCCTCAAGGTATTGCTCGGTGATCTCGCTCACGAAGATTTCGCGAATGTTGATCTTCGCGTGTGAAATCATGTCCAGCAGCAGGTCGAGCGGGCCGGTGTATTCGTATTGTTTCAGCTCAACGACGTAGGCCATAGGCTATATCAGATGCACGGCGGCGGAGAACAGCCGGGCAAGGCTTGAAAGGCCGATGAACACGTGCTGCTCCACGAAGTTGATGGCGATGGAGATAATGTCCCAGTCGGCGTTGTAGTTGCCGATCAGAATCAGCGCCATCATAATGCCGCCGCCGATGCGCACGGCCTTCTCGGTCGCGAACAGCGGGCGCTTCAGCATCAGGTCGTTCAGCACGTGGTAGCCGTCCAGCGGGGGCAGGGGAATGAGGTTGAACACCGCCAGCGCCACGTTGATGCACGCGGAGCGGAAGAAAATCTGATACAGATACCCGGGCACCTCGCCCAGAACCGGATTGATGAAGTTGTCCAGAATGTTGAAGGTGGCGCCGCTCGCGTCTTTATACGACCACAGGCCGCTGGCGGCGTTGAACAGCTCCTTCATATCCAGCGTCAGCGAGGAAGCCAGATAGCGCTCGCCGCCGACGGTGACGAACGCCACGTCCACATCGGCCGCGCGGTAGTAGGCGAGCGTGCCCGTGTAGGACGGCGTTTTGTGAATGGCGATCTGCACGATGACCATCATCAGGAGGAAGCTGAGCAGGCACAGAATCAGGTTTGTGACGATGCCCGCCAGCGAAACCTTCAGATCGTCGCGCCGGCCGTTTCGCAGGTTGTTCGGGTTGACCGGAACCGGCTTGGCCCAGCCGAAGCCCACCAGAAACATGCAGGCGAAGCCGATGGGGTCGATGTGGCGCAGCGGGTTCAGGCTGATGCGGCCCATGAGCCGCGCCGTGGGGTCGCCGCAGCGGTCGGCGATGTAGGCGTGCGCGGATTCGTGCGCGCACAGCGCCAGCAGGATGCCGGGCAGGCTGAGCAGAAGACCGATCAGCGCCGCGCGGGGATCGTTTAACAGATTGGACAGAAACACGCGGGTACCTCCTTTGTCACGCAGGCAGGATTTTTCATCCGCCGCGGCGAATACTCAGGGAAAAGGGGGATTTTATGAACGCGTACGATTTCGACAAAACCATTTTCCGCGGGGATTCCACCGCGCGCTTCTATCGGTTCTGCCTTGCCCGAACGCCGCGGATGCTGAAGCGGCTGCCGAGACTGGCGTTCGAGGCGGCGTTCGTGCTGCCGAGGGATAAAACGCGCTTCAAGCAGAGCATGTTCGGCTTCCTTCGCGATCTGGATGATCCGGAGGGAATGGTCGCGGCGTTCTGGGAGAAGAACTGCGGCCGGATAAAGCCGTTTTACCTTCGTCAGCGCAAGCCCGACGATATGATTCTCTCCGCGTCGCCGGAATTCCTGCTGCGCCCCATCCTGACCGAGCTGGGCGTGACGCGCCTGATCGCCTCGCCCGTGGACGTGCACACCGGCCTGTATTCCGGCGAAAACTGCCACGGGAAGGAGAAGGTGCGCCGCCTGCGCGAGACGTACGGAGACGTGACAATCGACGAATTCTATTCCGACTCCCACGTCGACGACCCGCTCGCGGAAATCGCGAAAACCGCCTTCCGCGTGAAGGGCGACCGAATTCTCCCTTGGGACGCGTAGCGGTCGAAATTCTTCCGCCGCTCGCGCGAGATGAGAAAACCACTTTCCGCGTGGAAAGCGACCGCATCCTCCCATGGGACGCGTAGCGGTTGAGATTCTTCCACCGCTCGCGCGAGACGAGGGAGGAACCGCTTTCCGCGTGAAGGATGACCGCATCCTTTCGCAGGACGCGCGGGCGCGAATCTTTGATGTAAAAACGGCTTCCCACCGGGGGCTCTCAGAGCTTCTGGTTGGGAAGCCGTTTTGCAGATTCGACTTGCAAATTCCGTAGCTTGTGCCGTGCGCGTCGCGATGGAACGCAGGCTTGCCGTCCTCACGCGGTGCGCGGTCGGCGAACGGCGCGTTATTGTCGCGGGTCAGGGACAGTGTTCTCCGTGCACGGCGTTGCGGAACGCAGTCTTACCGTCCTCGCGCAGGGCGCGGTCGGCGAACAGCGCGTTATTGTCGGGGTTCATGGGACGGCGGCCTTCGCCGTGGGTGTTGCCGCGGAACGCGGGTTTGCCGTCCTCGCGCGGGGCGCGGCCGGCGAAGGGCGCGTTGTTCTCACGGTTCATGGGACGGCGGCCTTCGCCGTGCGCGTTGCCGCGGAACGCGGGCTTGCCGTCCTCGCGCGGTGTGCGGTCGGCGAAGGGCGTGTTGTTCTCACGGTTCATGGGACGGCGGCCTTCGCCATGGGCGTTGCCGCGGAACGCGGGCTTGCCGTCCTCGCGCGGGGCGCGGTCGGCGGGCGGTTCGCTTTCACGGTTGAAACGCGGCGGTTTCCGTGAAGGCTGCCGTCTGCGTCGGGCTTACGAATTCCGCGGCTTGCGCGGGGGCTTCTTGCGGGTGTTTTCCCACGGCCGGTAGGGAGGGTTGGCGGCAAATTCCTGCGAGCCGGACGGCTGCGCGCCGCGAACGGAGCCCTTGGGTTTGCGCGGCGGCCGGTTCTCGGAATCGCGGCGGAACGCGGGCTTCCCCTCGCCATGGGCGCTGCCGCGGAACGCGGGCTTGCCGTCCTCGCGCGGTGCGCGGTCGGCGAACGGCGCGTTGTTCTCACGGTTCATGGGACGGCGGCCTTCGCCGTGCGCGTTGCCGCGGAACGCGGGCTTGCCGCCCTCGCGCGGGGCGCGGTCGGCGAACGGCGCGTTGTTGTCTCGGTTCATGGGCCGGCGGCCTTCGCCGTGGGCAGCACTGCGGAACGCGGGCTTGCCGTCTCCGCGGGTGGGTTCGCCGTCATGAGAGAAGGCGCGGCGGCTGTTTCCGCGGAAGGCGGGTCTGCCGTCGCGGTTCACGGAGCCGTCGCCGCGGCGTGCGAACGAACGGCCGTCAGCGGGGCGGCCATAGCGTCCGGCGGGCGCCTGAACGGGGCGCGGGGCGGGCTTGGGCGGCTCGGGCACGCGAATATCCAGCTGCGGCTCGAATTTTTCACCCTCGGAGGCTTCGAGCAGCGTGAGAAGCGCCGCGACGGCGTTTTCCGGCGCCACGTTCTCAAGCAGTCTGCGCGCGGTTTCCAGCGCGTCGGCGTCCGGCTCGCCGGTGGCCAGCGCGGTGGCCTTTTCGATCAGGCGCGCGTCCTCGGCCTTTTTGATGTCCTCGCCCGACGGCGGCTGCTCGCACAGGATGGCGGCCTTCGTCACCCGGCGGTAGTCCCACATGCGCGAGGTTTCGCGGCCCACGACGAACGTATACGCGCGTCCCTCGCGGCCGGCGCGGCCCGTGCGGCCGATGCGGTGCACGTAGTATTCCACGTCCAGCGGCAGGTCGTAGTTGAACACGGCTTCGACGTTGTCGATGTCCAGCCCGCGCGCGGCGACGTCGGTGGCCACCAGAATGCCCACCATGCCGTTTTTGAAGCGCTCCATGATCGCGTCGCGCTCGATCTGGCGCATGTCGCCGTGCAGCCCCGCGGCGGCAAAGCCGCGTGCCTGCAGCTTGGTCACGACCTCCTCCACGCCCAGCTTCGTGTTCATGAACACCAGCGCGCGCGTGACGCCGTCGCGCACCAGAAGGCGGCTCAGAAGTTCCACCTTGTGGAACGAGCGGATGGGAATGTAGGTCTGCCGGATGGCCTCGACGGTCATCTGTTTGTTTTCGACGCGCAGAATCTCCGGCTCCTTCAGGTATTTCTGAGACAGGTTCAGAATCGGGAGCGGCATCGTGGCGGAGAACAGCGCGGTCTGGCGCGTCTCCGGCGTTTTGGAAAGTATGCTTTCAATGTCCTCGCGGAAGCCCATGTCCAGCATTTCGTCGGCCTCGTCCAGCACGGCGATTTTCACGCCGTCCAGCGACAGCGTGCCGCGGTTCAGGTGATCCATCACGCGGCCGGGCGTGCCCACGACGATCTGAACGCCCATTTTCAGCGGGCGAAGCTGGCGCTCGATCGGCTGCCCGCCGTATACGGCCAGCACGTTCAGGCCGGGACGGTATTTGGCGAGCTTGATCAGCTCGCCCGCCGTCTGCACGGCGAGTTCGCGCGTGGGGCAGACCACCAGCGCCTGCGTCGTGCGGTCGGCCGCGTCGATTTTCTCGATGATCGGTATGCCGAACGCGGCGGTTTTGCCGGTTCCGGTCTGCGCCTGACCGATCACGTCTTTGCCCTCGAGCAGCGGCGCGATGGCGAGCGCCTGAATCGGGGTCGGGGCGTCGTAGCCCATGTCCTCGATGGCGCGGCGGGTTTCCTGCGAAAGATCAAAATCAAAATGTTCCAAAGGGTGTATCGCTCCCATTATATTAGTCGTAAATGCTGACGAAGAGCCAGCGCGCACGCCTGATGCCGCGCGCCGCGTTCCTGTCAGTCGTAAATTCCGGTGGAGAGGTAGCGCGAGCCGGAGTCGGGAAGGACGCACACGACGTTCCCGGCGGCTTCGCCCGCGCGTCTGAGGTACTCGGCGGCGGCGAACAGCGCCGCGCCGGAGGTGATGCCGCACAGGAGACCCTCGCTGCGCGCGAGGAGCTTCGTGGCGGCGAAAGCGTCCTCGTCGGTCACGGGAAGGATCTCGTCGATCAGCGCGCGATCCAGAATCGACGGAACGAAGTTCGCGCCGATGCCCTGCAGGCCGTGCGGGCCGAACGTGCCCTTCGAAAGCAGGGGCGAGGAGGCGGGCTCCACAGCGATGACGCGCACGTCCGGGCAGACGCGCTTCAGATAGCGCGCCGTGCCGGTCAGCGTGCCGCCGGTGCCAACGCCGGCGACGAACGCGCCGACGCTTCCGCTTAAGTCGCGCGCGATTTCGGGGCCGGTGGTTTTCTCATGGGCGCGGGCGTTCTCCGGGTTGTCAAACTGGCCGGGGATGATCGCGCCGGGCAGCTCGCGCGCCAGCTGCCGCGCCTTCTCAATCGCGCCCGCCATGCCCTTTTTGCCCTCGGTCAGAACGACCTCGGCGCCGTAGGCGGTCAGAAGCGCGATGCGCTCGCGGCTCATGGTGTCCGGCATGGTGAGAATCACGCGGTAGCCGCGCGCCGCGCCGATGGCGGCAAGGCCGATGCCGGTGTTGCCGCTGGTAGGCTCGACGATCACGCCGCCGGGTCGAAGCGCGCCCGAGCGCTCCGCGGCCTCGATCATGAAAAGCGCCGGACGGTCTTTCGCGCTGCCGGTGGGATTCATGAATTCCAGCTTGCCGAAAAGCCGATCCGGCGCGCCCAGCGCACGCGCGGCGCGGGACAGGCGCACGAGCGGCGTGTGACCGACGAGGGATTCGACGCTGTCATACAGCATGTGAAACGCCTCCCATGAGAAAATCGATTTCAGGAAACACATTTAGGGATCGAGGCACAGCCTGCGATCCCTTGAAAATGCGGTTTGAAAGCCCGATTATGCTTCCTTCGCGAGGCGCTTGGCAAGGCGCGCCTTTTTGCGGTTAGCAGCGTTCTTATGAATAACGCCCTTCGCGGCAGCCTTATCCACCGCACCCTGCGTTGCGCTCAGCAGCTTGGCGTCGGCAGTGCCTGCGGCGACGGCAGTTTCAAACTTTTTGATGGTCGTCTTCGTCGCGGATTTGATCATACGATTGCGAAGATTCTTCTTCTCATTGACCTTCACGCGCTTGACAGCAGACTTGATGTTCGGCAAGATTGTCACCTCCTGTGTCAAAATCAGCAACAGCAATTATACTCCTATACGCGCGGATTTGCAACCGGTTTTTGTGCTTTTTCCGGGTTAATTTCTCTATACGCGGTGAGTTTGTTACCATGCATGGTAAATTTTCCGAGCCGGTTGCCGCGAGGAAGGGGGAAAATGGCCGCGCTGCGGAACGGGAGACCGCAATCGCTTCTGCAACTGTAAGAAATTCGGCGTTGACAGTCGGGACGACCCGTGCTATAATAACGACAGGAAGGGATGACGCTTGTGGTGAGCTTTCCCCTCCGTTATGCGGATGGCCGCCTACCAGTTAGCGCTGGATGGCGGCTTTACTTTTTCTTCTTCTTGTTATTGCCATCGCGACCGAACTTGATCGCTTTGAGCACAAGAGAGGCAACCATAATGACTACGGAAATGATCTCGAAGTCAGACATGATCTCACCTCCTCAACTTTCGTATTCGGAGGCGAAAAGCCAAGCGCCATCTGTTTCCTTCCTGCCGGAAGCCCAAGGGCTTCACTGTTATTATAGCATAGCGGCACGTGCGCGTCAAATTATGTTTTCCAATGTGTTCAATTTCTTTGTCCCGCTATCGGAAAAACGGGCGATTTTCGCAAGATCGCAGAATTACGGGGAAAATCGCAGATTTCTATGATTTACATTGGGTATGCATACATATATAATAGACGCAGCGGTTGGTGAAAACCGACCAATACAGAAAGGAAGTCGCACCATGAAAAAGTTCGTATCTCTTCTCATCGTGCTGGCACTGGCGCTCTCCGTGTGCTCCGTCTCTCTGGCGGACGAATCCGTCGCGGACGTGATCGCGCAGGCGCAGACCATGACCAACGAGGAACTCTACAAGAAGGCCATCGAGGAATCCAACGGCAAGGTGCTCTACGGCATCGGCAATTCCAGCCGCGGCAAGTCCGCCGGCGCGTCCTTCATTGAGATGCTCAAGGGCATCGATCCGAACTACACCGGCACCATCGACTGGAGCCAGCCGAAGAACAACTCCATCTTCACCGCGCTGAACGCCGACATCAAGGGCGCCAAGCACGTGTACTCCATGACCCTGATTCAGGATGGCAACCAGATCCAGTCCAAGATGCTGGACACCGGCAACCTGCTGAACTTCGTGCCCAAGGAGTGGGCCGAGGCCGAGGGCCTTGCGAAGGAAGGCAACGAGAGCCCGCTGGCGCTGCAGACGCTGAACAAGGTGTTCATGTTCAACAACCTGGGCGACACCAAGATCAACAACTGCTGGGACTTCGTGAAGGAAGGCGTCGCGCCGCTGTACATGGGCGTGAACTCCGAACTCGTCGGCAAGAACTTCCTTTATATGCTCACCAACGAGAAGTACGCCAACTACATGAAGAACGCGTTCGACGCGCTCTCCGATGAGGACAAGGCCTACTTCCAGCCCACCGTGGACGACATGGCGGCCGAGGCTGAGGCGCTGGGTCTGGAGGCCGAAAACGCCAAGTACTCCCTCGCGTGGATCTACCTCTGGTGCCTGCAGTACAATGAGCAGACCGACGACGGCCCCATCTGCAACACGCTGGTGAACACCTCCGCCGCCGGACAGTCCGGCCTGCTGGTGTACTCCAAGCTGCGCTCCGTTGAGGAGACCAACGAGGCTTCCGTGAACAACATCACCGTCGCCGCGTATCAGGACGACTACACCGGCATCGGCGGCTACGCCTACAAGCACTACCTCATGATCCCCAAGACTTCTCCGCTGCCGTGGACGGCCTGCGCCTTCATCGCCTACATGGTGACCACGCAGGAAGGCTTCGCCGCGTGGGGCAAGGACATGGGCGGCTACAGCGCCAACCCGGCCTGCATGCAGGATCACTCCAAGGACGGCTACGTGGACGGCGAGGACAAGTTCCCGGCCAAGAACGACCGCGGCTATGAGTGGTGGATTTCCGAGGACGGCGGCGCGCTCGTCGTTGAGGATCCCGCGTACTGCGCTTCCGTGGCCTTCGACCTGGGCGACTGGATCGACATGATCATCGGAACGAAGTAATCCGCGCTGACAATCGTAAACCTTTGCGGGCGGCGCGTCGGCTCTGACCGGCGCGCCGCCCGGCTTGTCAGGGTACAGGCCGGTGGACGGGGGAGCAAGCTCCCTTCGAAAAAATCAGCGCGATCCCGCCGCGCATGTCGCCGGGATCGATTGGAAGCCCGCCATACCTTCTCATGAAATCTCCGCCAAAGGGGGCAAACGCTATGACGATCGCGGCCCGTCGCCCGGGCAGAGCGCGCATTGCGCTCAACAAGGTGAAAACCTACCTGTCCAAGCCGCAGAACACGATTCTGATTCTTCTGGGAATCATTCTGACGATCACCACCATCGCGCCGATGGTCACCATTTTCATGGATACGATCACCGTGCACGAGGGCTCGGTGGATTCGCGGACGGCCGAGGACGGACAGAAGTACACCGCCTACAACTGGGAAGATCTGTTTGTCGGCAAAACGAAGATGAGCAAGCGGCTGGTGAAAACGAATCTGGTCACACCGCTTCTGAACTCCGTGCTGCTGAGCGTGTTTTCGTGCGTGGGCGCCATACTGTACGGCGGAATCTTCGCCTATCTGGTTACACGCACGAACATGAAGTTTAAAAAGTATCTGAGCTCGATTTTCATCTTTCCCTACATCATGCCCCAGTGGACGCTGGCGATGGTGTGGAAGAATCTGTTTGATTCCAACGCCGTCACCGGCGGCGCGGACGGGCTTCTGACGGCGCTTACCGGCACGAGCATGCCCGAATGGTGGTGCAGGGGGCTGTTCCCCAGCGCCGTCGTGCTGGCGCTGCACTACGCGCCGTTTGCCTACATCCTGATCGGCGGCATCTTCCGCAACATGGACGCGAACCTTGAGGAGGCGGCCACGATTCTGAACACGCCGCGCTGGAAGACGTTTCTGCGCGTCACGATGCCGATGGTCAAGCCGGCCATCCTGTCCACGGTGCTGCTGGTGTTTTCCAGCGCCATGGGCTCCTATCCCATTCCGCACTACCTGAAGCTGTCCACGCTGTCGACGAAGTACGTGGAGCTGAACGGCTCCCGCGCCGGTCAGGCGAGCATCCTGGCGGTGATCATGATGCTGTTCGGCTTCCTGATTCTGGTCATCAACCAGCGTA
This sequence comes from Clostridiales bacterium, assembly GCA_004556395.1. Classification (GTDB taxonomy): domain Bacteria; phylum Bacillota; class Clostridia; order Christensenellales; family Aristaeellaceae; genus SFHK01. The sequence continues at coordinate 14,085 of SFHK01000023.1, read as the reverse complement.
CGACCTCCGGCCGCAAGAGCTTTACCACCGTCACCGGCAAGTCCGGACAGGCGAGCGTGGTGAATCTGGGCGCGATGAAGTATGTGCTCGCGGTGCTGTTCGTGTGCACGACGCTGTTTACCGGCATCCTGCCCATCATCCTGTTCGCCATTGAGACGCTGCTTCCGAACCCCGGCGACTATTCGTTCATCACCCATGGCATTCAGAATAACCTCACGCTCAAGTGGTGGGTCACGAGCGAGAACATCACCGAGAACGGCCTGTACGGCAACATGGGCATTCTGTTCAACACCACCATCTGGAACGCGTTCAAGGGCACGCTGATCGTCGCCGTGTGCTGCGCGCTGACGGCGGGCACCATCGGCACGCTGGTGGGCTACTGCGTGAGCAAGAACCGCAGAAGCAAATGGGCGGGGTATGTGAACAACATCGCCTTCCTGCCCTACCTCATGCCCTCGCTGGGCGTGGGCGTCGCCTTCTTTATCTTCGGCTCGCAGCTGGGCATCTTTAATACCTTCCTTCTGCTGATTCTGGCCGGCACGGTGAAGTATATTCCCTTCGCCAGCCGCTCGGCGCTGAACTCCATGATGCAGCTGTCCGGCGAAATCGAGGAGGCCGCCATCATTCAGGACATTCCGTGGTACAAGCGCATGCTGCGCATCATCATTCCCATTCAGAAAACGTCGATCATCAGCGGATACCTGCTGCCGTTCATGACGTGCCTGAGGGAGCTGACGCTGTTCATGCTTCTGTGCTCGCAGACGAAGATCATCACCACGATGCTGGACTACTTCGACGAGATGGGCCTGTACGCCTTCTCCAGCGGCATCAACCTGCTTCTGATTCTGGTCATCCTGATCTTTAACGCGCTGGTGAACAAACTCACGGGCGCGAGTCTGGATGCCGGCATCGGCGGCAAGTAAACCGGGACGGATTGGAAAGAGAGGATTAGTATGGCAAGAATCGAGCTGACCAACGTCACCAAGCGCTGGGGCGGATATTACGCGGTGGATCACCTGAATCTCGTCATTGAGGATAACGCGTTTGTGACGCTGCTGGGCCCCTCCGGCTGCGGAAAAACCACGACCCTGCGCATGATCGCGGGCCTTGAAACGCCCACCAGCGGCCGCATTACCATCGACGGCGTGCCGGTGTTCGACAGCGAGCAGGGCATTAACGTGCCCGCCAACAAGCGCCGCGTCGGTTTCCTGTTTCAGAACTACGCGCTGTGGCCGAACATGACGGTGTATCAGAACATTTCCTTCGGCCTTTCCAACGTGAACGAGGAAATGCCGGTGTACGACATGCTGGCGAAGCGCAGGACGAGCCTTCTGAAGGCGCTGGAGAAGCCGGAGGAGGTCGCCCGCATCATCGGCGAGTGCGTGACCAAGAAGGGCACGATCGACGAGGGGCGCGCGCTTCTGCACCTGATCGACGGCTATGAAATCTCCATGCAGGCGGCGAAGGAGCTGCTGGGCTTCGGCGTGCACACGAACCTTGCCGTCGCAGGCGAGTGCCGGAAAAAGCTGACGGCGGAGCTGGATGCGCTTCAGAAGAAGCATGCTGCCGTGGGTGAGAAGCTGGACGGCGAGTTCCGCGTGGTGAAGGACGGAAAGGTCGTTACGCGCGTGCGCAAGTACGAGAAGGAGGAAATCGACCTGATCGTGCGCCGCGTGTCCCGCATCGTCAAGATCGGCATGTTCATGGATCGGTATCCGTCGGAGCTGTCCGGCGGCCAGCAGCAGCGCGTCGCCATCGCCCGCACGCTCGCGCCCAATCCGCGCGTGCTGTTCATGGACGAGCCGCTGAGCAATCTGGACGCGAAGCTGCGCCTTGAAATGCGAAGCGAGCTGCAGCGCCTGCACCTGTCCACCGGCTCCACGTTTGTGTACGTGACGCACGATCAGATGGAGGCCATGACGCTGGCCACGAAGATCTGCCTGATCGACAACGGCGTGCTGCAGCAGTACGACGAGCCGCTGACCGTGTATAACCGCCCGAACAACCTGTTCGTGGCCGACTTCGTGGGCAATCCCGCCGTGAACTTCATCGAAGCCAGAGGCGAGCAGGGCGCGGACGGCCAGCTGAAGCTGAGCCTTCTTGACCGCTTCGCCGCGCGCATGACGCTGAGCGGCGGAACCAACGTGGCCGCGTGGTATCGCGAGAGCGTGGCGCAGGACGCGAAGAACGCCAGCATCGCCGCGGAAAACGCCCGTAAGCACGGCTATGTGGCCAAGGACAACAAGGACGGCCCGTTCAACTACCATATCGCGCTGGTGGAGGACCCGCCGTTTGAGGAGCGCCCCGAGCCGACGGAGAACGATTTCGTGCTGGGCGTGCGTCCCGAGTTCGTTCACCTGTCCGATGACGGCGCGATCGAGGGCGAGATCTTCAGCGCCATGCCTACCGGTATGGAAACGACCGTGAAGATTCGCGTGGGCAACTTCCTGCTCACCGGCGTGGTGTTCGGCGGCGTGCTGTATAAGATCGGCCAGAAGGTGCGGCTGGACTTCTCCGGAAACGCGATTATGCTCTTCAGCCGGAAGAACGGCCGGCTGATTGGAACCGGAAGCGTGAGCTTCCGCTGAAGCCCCGGGGAGGCGGGGGAGCGTCGCTCCCCCTGACCCCCTCAAGGCGCTGCGCAGAGACTCGCATTTCGCCGTCGGCGAAATGGATGCGGGTCTGCGCGGCGCTTTTTTTCGGTCGCCCGCGGCTTGCGGGGTGGGCGGAGGTGTGGTATACTCACGGGGAGGAAGCGAATGGAGGAACGAAGGATGATCTACGCGTCGGATTACGGATTTCTGCCGGGCGCGGACGGCATGGAGAACGCGCGGGCCTTACAGAGAGCCGCGGACATGGGCGGGGATATTTCCATCGACAGGGCCGGCGTTTACGACGTGTCGGATACGATTGTCTTAAAAAGCGGCACGCGGCTCGTGTTCTGCGCGGGCAGCGAGGTGCGCAGGCATGAAACGCCGGACGGGGAAACGGCGTATCTGTTTATCAACCGCGGCGCGTACACGCGCGAGTGGGACGAGCAGATTGAAATTCGCGGGCTGCATCTGACGACCGGCGGCGTGTGCTCCGATCCCGCGCGGGAGGGGCAGAAAAAGGTGATCACCGGACTCAGCGCGCAGCTGGCGTTCAGCTTTATCCGCGATCTGGTGGTGGAGGGCTATGTGGTGAAGGATCTGCCCGCGGAGAGCTTCGGCGTGCAGGTGTGCACGTTTGAAAACGCGCGGTTTGAGAATCTGTGGATTGAGGGGCGCAAGGACGGCGTGCATCTGGGGCGCGGGAGGAAATTCGTGATCCGGCACGCCGTGTTCCGCACGTTCGACGATCCCATCGCGCTGAACGCGCACGACTATTCCACGTCCAACCCGCAGATGGGCTGGATTGAGGACGGCGTGATCGAGGACTGCTACGATCTGGACGACGAGGACACCACCGGCTTTTTCTGCCGCGTGCTGGCGGGGTCGTGGCTTCCGTGGCGGGAGGGCATGGTTGTGCAGCGCTCGGACAGCGTGGTGTATAGCGGGCGCGTGTACCGCGTGGTGACGCCGCCGGACGGGCGCACGTTCGTTTCGCGCACGCCGCCCTGCCACGAAGAGGGATTGGCGACGTACGACGGCATTCAGTGGTGCATGGCGCAGGCGGACGAGACGCTCAGCTGCGGCTGCCGGAACATCGTGTTCCGGGATATTCATCTGCAGAAGAAGCGGCCGGTGGCGTTTTCGCTGCACTTTGATAAGGACGTGTGGTCGCGCAGCTATTATCCGAACTCGGAAGCGCCGGTGCAGGACAACATCACGTTTGAAAACGTGTGGGTGGAAAACGACGTGCCCGTGTTTCTGAGCACGAAAACGCCGGTGGGCACGGTGCGCGTGAAGGATTGCCGGCTGGGCGGGAGCGTGTTCCGGTTCCGCCACGTGGGCGACGAGGGCATCACGTATCCGCGCGCGCGGCTGATTCTGGACGGCAACGAGTACACGCCCATTCCCGGCGCGCGCGTCGAGGCCGGAGAGGGAACGGCGGTGGACGTGTACGCGGGAATGCGCGTTCCGGCGGATGAAGAGCTGAAGACACAGGGGGACTGCGTGCGGTTCTGAAAGATGGGGTAGGTTTCTCTTTGAAATGCTGTTTTATAATTATAAGAATGGTCTGCGCTCCGATGGATTTGCGAAGCGCAGACCGTTTTTCTCAGGGCTATTGATTCAGTCAGTTGTGTGCGTCGGAGTAGATATAGTCCATGCCGTTGTCTTTGCACCATTCTTCTGCCCATGAATCGCGGGAGACGGTCAGCGTGAGGGATTCGCAGGCACTGAACGCGCTGTGAGCGATGGAGGTCACGCTGTCCGGGATGGTGATGCTCGTGAGGGAAGCACAGCAAAAGAACGCGTCTTCACCGATGGCAGTCACGCTGTTCGGGATGGTAATGCTCGTGAGGGAAACACACCAAGAGAACGCGCCGTAACCGATGGTAGTCACGCTGTCCGGGATGGTAATGCTCGTGAGGGAAGCGCACCAAGAGAACGCGTTTTCACCGATGGTAGTCACGCTGTTCGGGATGGTAATGCTCGTGAGGGAAGCACACCAAGAGAACGCGCCTTCACCGATGGTAGTCACGCTGTTTGGGATGGTGATGTTCGCGAGGGAATCACACCAAAGGAACGCGCCTTCACCGATGGAGGTCACGCCGTTCGGGATGGTAATGCTCGTGAGGGAGTCGCAGACTACGAACGCGTAGTCACCGATGGAGGTCACGCCGTTCGGGATGGTGACGCTCGTGAGGGAGGAACAGAAAGAGAACGCTCTGTCCCCGATGGCAGCAATGCCGTCCGGAATGACGTAGCTGGCTTGACTATACGATTGAGGATAACAGATCAGTGTTTTCGTGGGTTTGTGAAACAGTACGCCGTCAATGTCTGCAAAAACAGGGTGATCGGGCGATACGATAATCTGAGTCAGATTCTCGCAGCCTATAAACGGGTTCACGCCCATACCCGTCACACTGTCTGGGATAGAGATGTTTGTGAGGGATTTGCAGGAACTAAACGCAAGGCCCCCGATGGATGTCACGCCGTCCGGGATGGTGACGCTCGTGAGGGAGGAACAGCCAGAGAACGCACCGTCACCGATGGAGGTCACGCTGTCCGGGATGGTGATATTCTTGAGGGATTCGCAGGAACGGAACGCTTCGTTACCGATTGCGGTTACGGCGTATCCGTCCAGCGTATCCGGAATGGACAGGATTGATGCGGAGCCTGTGTATTTGACGATCGCCGCGGTTCCGTCGGGCTGGAGGGTGTAGCGGTAGTCACCGCTTGTGTATTCGGTTGGGGCTTCCTCTGCCGTCACGGCGGGGATGAAAAGCGCGGCAAGGATGAGAATGAGCGCGATTGTTGAATGCCAAAGCTTCTTCATATGAGTGCACATCCGAATGAATTTTGCTACAAAGCGCAGACCGTTCATGCGAATGAATCCGCTTTGTATGATTCGATTATACCATTCGCTTTGCGCCATTTTTTCCAATGGATTCCATGGACGCTGAAAACGGCGGTTCGACATTAAAATCCTGTGGGCTGCGAGTTGCCTTCGCAGGCGAATCGTAGTATAATGAGCGCATCCCATAAGGAAGATACGAAGGGGGTTTTTCCATGCAGATTCGACAGGCCGCGTTTGTGAACGCGCCGGAGCATTTTTTGAAGGGCGGGCTTCACTGTCACACGACCCGTTCCGACGGACGGCTTGACCCGGGCGAGACGATTCGCCTGCACGCGTCGCACGGCTATGATTTTCTGGCGCTGACCGACCATCGCTATTACAATTTTGCCGACTACGCGCCGGAGAGCGGCGTGCTGATTGTGCCCGGCATGGAGATGGACGGCAACATCACCACCGACGAGGGCATGTGCTTTCACACCGTGTGCATCGGCCTGGAGGGCGAGGCGAACGGGTTCAAGCAGGACGAGCGCTTCCAGAGCGCCGTGGTGAAGGATCAGTTTGAGTATCAGCCGGTTGTGGACGAGCTGCGCGCGAAGAACAATCTGGTCATTTACTGTCATCCGGACTGGAGCTGCACGCCCGCGCGCAGCTTTGAAAAGCTGGAGGGCTGCTTCGCCATGGAAATCTGGAACAGCGGCTGCGTGGTGGAGAACAACGAGGACGTGGACAACGGCCTGATCTGGGACGAGCTGCTGGTGCGCGGCAAGCGCATCTTCGCCGTGGCGACGGACGACGGCCATCAGTCGTGGCAGCATTGTCTGGGCTGGGTGAACGTGAACGCTGAGAAGAACGTGGACTCCATCCTGCGCGCGCTGGAGAGCGGCGCGTTCTATTCCTCCTGCGGCCCGGAAATTCTGGATTTCTACGTCGAGGACGGCGAAGCGCATCTGAAGTGTTCGCCCTGCAAGTACATCAAGTTCCGGAACGGCAAGCGCCCGACGCGCATGCTGAAGAACGAGGACGGCCTGATCACCGAGGCCTCGATGAAGCTTCCGGAGTGCGCCACCTACGTCCGCGGCATCGTGGAGGACGCCGAGGGACGGCGGGCGTGGACGAACCCGATTTATCTGGAGAAGTGAACAGGAAAAGGAGCCGGCGGGAATGTCGGCTCCTTGGTATTTAGAGAAGGGACAGCGAGAAATCGTCGCGGGGCGACGCTTCGAAGGTGGCGCGCCATTCAATGTCGCGGGTATCCGGGGAAAAGCGGAGCGCCGAGCAGGCGGTGTGCGCGCCGCCGGAGACGAACAGCGCGGTCGGGCCGTCCGCGCCGCCGATGACGCCGACGGCACGGGCGGAGGACGCGCTTTTAATGGTCTCCGGCCTGACGGGGCGGTCGCTCTCGCGCGTGTCGGAAATCAGAACCGGCTCGGTGGGCTCCGGGTCGAGCGCGAAGCGCAGAAGCGTGAAGTGCGTGGGGAAGCCGCGGCCGAACGCGGTTTCCGGCAGCGTCTGCGCTTCCAGCGACAGCGCGGTGAGCGTATGCTCCGTGCCCGTGTACGGGTGCGTGAAACGGAACGCGTCGCCGGGCGCGCGCACCGTGAAGCGCGGCCCGGGCAGCGGCGCGGGCGTTCGGCGCAGGGAAAGCTCGATCGAATGAACGTCGGCGGGTCTGCGGCCGTTCCATGGGAACCACGCGCACGTGACGACCCAGCCGAACGCGTCGCTTAGATGATAGCGCCGCATGAGGGGCGCGAGCGGCGTTTCGCGGTCGGGAAAGCAGGGATGGAAGCTCGCGGAGGCGCGTTCCGAAACGTGCAGCGTTTTCCCGTTCACGGTAAGCGTGGGCGTGAACGACAGCGCGAGCGGGTTTTCCGCGTCCAGAAGAAGCTGATCTTCCTGCGAGAACGCCGCGCAGTCGTCGTTTTCGGGCGACAGCTTCCATTTTTGCATGAACGCGCGCAGCTCGTCCGCTTCCGCGCGCATGCAGAAATCGATCGCGAGCCCCTTCCCGCACACGTATGCCGCGGGCACGAGCCAGTGACGGCCGACCCAGTCGAAGGATTTTTCAAACGCGAGTTCCTCTCGGAAGCGCCCGCGCGAGCGAGGGGAAAGAAGAAGGCCGCAGTCGAAGGCCTCGCGCTGCGCGAGCCTTGGGGACGGCTTTTCGGCGGGAGGGAAGCTTGCCTGAAGCGCGCGCAGATAGCGCCACGGCTTCGGCATGGGCGTGAGCCGCATGCGCCGCGAAAGCTCGGAAAGCGCGGCCTTCTGTTCGTCCGTCGGCGGGTTTTCATTTAGAAACGCGGAAAACTGCGCTTCGTCCCACTGCCAGCTCTGCTCCAGCACGGCCGCGTCGCCGCAGGCGAGCAAAAGGCGCAGGAAATCCTCGGAGCTTTCGGCGATGGGATGCACGCATTCCGGCGCGGCGTTCATGGGGCTCACAGCGAAAATGCGGCTGCCGGAGCCGCGGACGGTGCAATAGTGAATGCCGTCCACGCCCGCCCAGCCGAGGATGCGCGCGCCTTTCGGCGTGCAGAAATACGGCGCTGCGTCCGCGCGAAGCTCGAAGCCGAGCGGCGAAAGATCGACGCCCGCGCGCGGGAATTTCTGAAACGTTTTATCCATGAAAGTTCTCTTTACGGGAAAATGAAAGAGAGGGCCGAAGCCCTCTCGAACGGTGCGCGGGAAATTATTTCTTCGCCTCGAAGTATTCGTTCAGCTTCGCGACCAGCGCGTCCGCGTCGGTGCCGTGCGCGGCGCAGGCCAGCTCGATGCTCTCCGCAGTGGCGTGGGGGCAGCCCAGGCAATGCATGCCGAACTCCATGAAGATGGGCGCGACGTTGCGGTCGATGCGCAGAACCTCACCGATGGACATTTGCTTGTTGATCATCCGAATTTCCTCCTTCTGACATTTAAGGCACCACCGCACAATTCGGCGGCGCGTCGGGCGAAGTCTTTTCCGCCATCTGCGGCATGCAAATTTCTCGATTTACCTCCAGTAAACCTTCGAAATTTTCATTTGCATCTGACGAAAAATCCATTTGCCGGCCGACCACCTCATTTGTGCGGCGTTGCCTTAACTTCCAATATATTACACGCATTCCGCGCGTAATGCAAGTGGGGATAAAAGTTTTAATCTTTATCCGATGTGTATATTGAATGACGGTCGCGTGCATACTCTTTATCAACGACTATCTGGGAGGGGATCATATGGAACAGGCTCTTGTGAAGACGGGACGCCACGCCGGGTGGAGCGACGCGGAGTCCAATCTTCTTTGGGAAACCGCGGATGAGGCGCAGCAGCAGGGCTTGCCGCTGAAATCGGTGTTCGAGCGCATTGCCGAAAAGACCGGCCGCCGCCCGAACAGCATCCGCAATTACTATTATGCCCAGGTTCGCCGCCAAAAAGGCGACGAGCCGCTGCCGCAGCGCTTTGTGCCGTTCACGGAGGAAGAAGTTGACTGGCTGATGACGGAGGTGTTCAAGGCGCGATCGCAGGGCTCGAGCGTGCGCGCGTGCCTGCAAAGACTGTCCGGCGGCGACCACGGCCTGACGCTGCGCTACCAGAACAAATACCGCGCCGTGCTGAAAACGCGGCCGGAATACGTGAAAAAACTGGTTGAGCGGCTGCGCGCCGAGGGCGTGGACTGCAGCGCGCCGGAGGTGAACCGCCGCGTGCGCCAGAGCGCCGAGGAGGCCGGGCGCAGGCTCAACGAGAGCGCCTACCGCTCCGGCGACGCGGAGCTGGTGCGCGCCTGCGAGACGCTCACGGCGCTGATCGACGCGTCCCGCCGGGAGGAGCGCTTCTGCGCGCCGCAGCTGGTGAACGCGGTGAAGGGCTTCGTGCGTCCGCTCAAAAATTTCCTCTCCATGGACGACGAGGGCCGCAGGCGTGAGATGAACGATTTCGCGCGGGAAATGACGGGGCTGATCGGCCAGCTGGAAGCCCAGCTTCCCGCGGGCGCGGTGTAGAGCGCGAAAAACGGACTGCGGGGGAAGCTGACGCTGCTTAAACGGCGTCGGCTTTTTCGCGTTAACTGGAACGCTTCGGCGGGGCGGGCACATTGACAGGGAAACGGCGGCGCTGTACAATACGGTTGCCGGAATGGATTTCGTTACAGAGGAGACGGCTTGTGGACAGGCAGAATCAATTCGCGGGGGAGGCGGTTCGAAAGCTGCGGGAAGCGGTGGTTTCGAACGCAAACGTATACATCTACGGCGCGGCGGGCTTTGGAAAAACGAGCGCGGTGGAGCGGGTGCTGGATCGCGATTCGGCGGCATGGATCAGCCTGAACGACACGGAGGGGCATGCGCTTCAGGCGCTTCGGGCATGCGACGCGTCCCGGTATGTGGTGCTGGACGATGTGCAGTGCGTGGAAAGCACGCTTCTTCAGCGGCAGATCGTTCAGATGGCCGGCAAAGAGGGGTATCGCATGGTCATGATCGGCCGGGCGACGCTGCCGTCGTGGCTTTCCGCGCTGCGGCTTCAGTCGGGCGTCCTCGTCATTCCCGAGGAGGAGCTGCGCGCGACGGAGGGCGAGCTGACGGCGTATTGCGCGTCCGCCGGGCTGAAGCTGTCCCGCGAGCGCATTCGGACGTGGCTTGCGCTGACCGGGGGAAACGCCATGGTGCTGGAATACCTCGTGCGCCAGCTTCAGCAGGGCGCGCAGGACGGGCCGGCGCTGGAGGCGAGCATCCGAAGGACGTTTATGAGCTATCTCGACGAGGAGGTCGTCGGGCAGTGGAGCCGGGACGTGCAGACGTTTCTGATGCAGGTCTCCGTGGTCGACGCGTTCACGCTTGAAATGGCGGAGTCCATCACGGGCGACGACGGCAGCGCGCTGCTTCTGAGCCGCGCGGAGCGGGTGGGCAACCTCTTTTCCAGCACGGGGGAGGAATGGCGAATCCGTCCGGTGCTGCTGGAAACCATGCGGGAGCGGGCGATGCGCGAGTTCGGCCGCAGGCGCGTAAACCGGCTTCTGTACAACGCGGGAAGGTATCTGGAATCGGGCGGACAGACGATGCAGGCGCTGGCCGTCTACGAGCAGTGCGGCGAGCGGGACAGCATTCTTTCGATTCTGGTGCGGGAGGCGAGAAAGCACGCGGGCGTCGGCCAGTACTGGGCGCTGAGGGAATACTATCAGGCGCTTTCCGAGGAGGAGGTCGAGCGGGAGCCGGTGCTCATGACCGCTTTGAGTCTGCTCCACTCCGTGCTGATGAACACGGAGAAGAGCGAATACTGGTATGCGCGCCTGAAGGACTACGCCGCGAACGCGAGGGGCGGCGACCGCAGCGAGGCCAACGCGCAGATCGCCTATCTGGACATCGCGCTTCCACACAGGGGTTCGGGCGAGCTTGTGCGCATTCTGAAAGCCGCGTCCACGCTTCTGCGCAGCAGCGGGGACATTCTGCGCCCGGTGTCGCTGACCAACAATCAGCCCAGCCTGATGAACGGCGGCAAGGATTTCTGCGAGTGGAGCAAAACCGACGAGTTGCTCGCCCGAACGCTGGGACCCGTGGTGGAGCGGATGCTCGGGAAGGCGGGCATCGGTCTGGTTCAGACGGCGCTGGGGGAGAGCGCCTATGAGAAGGGCGAGGATCGTTTCCGGGTGTTCAGCCGTCTCACCAAGGCGCAGAACCAGAGCGAAAACAACGGGATTCTCGAAATGTTGTGGGTCGACATCGGCCTTCAGGCCAAGCTGGCGCTGGGGGCGGGCGATATGGAATACGCGCAGAAGCTGGTCGCGGGCATGCTTCAGCGGGCGGAGCGCGAGGGCGCGTCCCGGCTGTGCGATTCCGTGCGGGCGTTTTCCTGCTGGCTCAGCCTGTATGAGAACAAAACGAGCCGGATTCTTTCGTGGATGGAGACCGCGCCGGACGAGACCGTCGAATTCTGCACGCTGAACCGCTATCTGTATCTGGTTCGGATATACGGCTATATCGCGCTTGGCAGGCATACGGAGGCGCTGGTGCTGATTCGGCGAATGACGCTGTACGCGGATTACGCGCAGCGCACCTACCTTCAGATGGAATACGGCCTGCTGAACGCCATCATCCTGCGCAGAACCGGCAAGCCGTGGAAGGACGAATTTGTTCAGACGCTGAAGCGTGCACGCGAGTATCACTTCGTTCCGCTCGTCAGCGCGAAGGGGGCGGCGGTGCTTTCGATGCTGACGGAGGTGAAGGCGCTGTTTACGCAGGACGACGGGCCGACGGCCGCGTGGTTCCGGCAGGTGCTGGACGAAGCGGCGCACATGGCGCGGCTGTATCCGAACTATCTGAAGGGAACGGGAATCGACGTTTCCGCCTTCTCGCCGACGGCGCTTCAGGTGCTGCGCATGCAGGCGGCGGGCTATACCACAAAGGAAATCGCGGATCGGCTGCATATCACGCAGCGCACGGTGAAGTATCACGCTTCGGAGAACTATCGAAAGCTGGACGCCAAAAACCTGATCGACGCCGTGCAGATTGCCCAGTCGCTCCATCTTCTGTAGCGCAGACTGTCCTGCGGTACAGTTGCGGCGCGCGCGCGGCGGTGGTAGGATAAAGGGCATCGTTTGAAACGATAAGCCGGCAGAGGACTGCCGAAATCACAAAGGAGGGTTTTCCAAAATGAAAAAGCTTGTTTCTCTCGTTCTTGTCGCCGTCATGATGCTGTGCGCCGTTCCGGCCTTCGCGACGGAGACCACCGTGGTCAACTGGGCGGATCTGCAGGAGCAGGGCGCCGAGACGATCGCCCGGGGCGAATTCGTTGTGTTTGATGAAATCGCTGTGAAAATGTGGGTTCCCGCGGGTCTCAACGCCGTTGAACTGACCGATGAGGATAAGGAAAGCGGCTACATCGCCTATTTTATGCCGGAGGATGAATCCGCCGCGCTCGCCGTGATGTACGTGGACGCGAACGGCATGACGCTGGAAGAGTATAAGGCGCTGCTGCCCGACGCCGGCGCGACCGAAATTGAAGACGTGATCGTCAACGGCATGCCCGCCATCACCTATGTGCTGGAGGAGAACGACACGGTTTGCATCTCCTTCGCGACCGAGGCTGGCTATATCTTTGAGGTTTCCGGCGCGCCGAAGTCCGATGAGGGCTTCTCGGCTGTGCTTGCCTTCGTTATGGCTTCCCTTCAGGAGACGGAAGCCTGAGCGCCGCGCAAAACGGTCTGACGAGGAAGGAGTCGGCATTTCCCTTCGGATTTGCCGGCTCCTTCCTTATTTTTTTACGGGGAAAGCCCGATGCGGCGCAGCGCGCCTTCCGCGCCGCCCGCGCCCGAAAGGAGCGCCTTCGCTTCCGCCTGCGCCCGCGCGCGCCATTCGCGGGTGAAGAACGGCGGGAAGAGAGGCTCCGCGTCCGTCAGCGCACGTTCCAGCGGCGCCAGCGGGGAGGACGCGGCATACAGCGCCGCGCCGGGCGTCACGCGGAAGCAGCCGACGCGGCTCAGCTTTGCCTGCCGCGCGTCGTCCAGCAGAAACGCGAGGAATTTTTCGCACAGCGCCTGCCGCGCCGAAAGATCGTCCCGCGGCAGATCGACCGCGGCGAACAGCGCCAGCCGGTCGGTGAAGGCGTGACCCGTGCACACCACGGCGAAATCGGGCGCGCGTCCGGAGTCCGCCAGCGCGGAAAGCCGCAAAAGCTCGCGCTGGGAGACGAGCGTCACCGCGGTTTCGCCGCGCGTGAAGCCGCGAAAGGCGTTTTCGTCCGCCTGTGAGCCGTCCGCGGGGCGAAGCTCTTTTCGAACGAGGGGCGCGGAGCTCTCCGCCGGATGCGGGCTCGCGTCGGGCAGGCCGAGGTCTACGCCGTAGCGCGATTCCCGCCGCGTATCGCCGGACGCGGCCTCGTCGCCGCACAGCAGCGCGGCCAGCGCCGCGGAGTAGCTCGCGGTCTCAGTGTCCATGGGAATCCGCATGGGCGCGCCCTCCGGCGACAGGTCGGGCAGCTTCGCGCGGTTGACAGCCCACGCGTAGCCGCCCATGGCGACGGGGGTCAGGTATTCGCCGGAGCGGTTCAGAAGGCCGTCCGGCGTGTCCAGCAGCGACGGCGGGAGCAGAAGCATGTCCGGGGGATTCTCCGCGGCGGCGAAATCGGCGGCAGACGCGCGGCTGACCGTTGTGATCTGCACGTACACGCCGTCGTTGCGCCGCTCGAACGCGGCGGACGCTTCGTTCAGCCACGCGTCGAGCGTCCCGCAGGGCAGCTCCTCGCAGATCCACAGCCGGAGAACGCCCGCCCACGCCTGCTGCCGCTCCGTCAGCGCGTCGCTGCGGGGAAACGGAAACAGGCGGCGCACCGAGAGAAAGCACAGAAACACCGCCGGAAGCGCCAGAAAACAGCAGATTTTGCCCACTCGTCGCATCAAATCACCTCTAAAAGGGAGATATATGCCGGGCTAAAAAAAATATTCAAAAAAGTTGAAAAAGGTATTGACAGCCGGCGGGATATCTGGTATAATCCCATTCGTTGTCAAGCGAACGACAACGCGATCCTTGAAAACGATACAGAGAACGAGAAGCAAGAGAACAGTCGATTCGGGAAAGAGTTGAGAAACTGTTTGTGCTCGGGACGTTGGCGCGTCACGGGGATGAACGGGAAGGATTAAACAAGAGAGTTTGATCCTGGCTCAGGACGAACGCTGGCGGCGTGCT
>SFHK01000087.1 GCA_004556395.1 Clostridiales bacterium | reverse complement strand
TTTACAATCGCTTCTATGCCGATTGGAGAAATAACCTGTATTGACATTCAGCAGTATGTAAATGACCTCACAAAACGAGGCTACGGCCTATCAACCATCAAGAAACAAATGCGTATTGTGACGGCTCCGCTGAAACAGGCCTCCGCCCTTCACATCATACCCGCAGACCCTGGCATTGGCATACGCTTACCCTCACGATACAATGTATCAAAGCCTGAACGCCTGATTGAAGCATACACAGCGCAAGGACAACCCGCCCTGGTGAATGTATTATCCAGCGGGCGGAGGACAGGGTATTTTGCTATTATGCTGATGATTGAAACAGGCTTACGCGTTGGTGAAGTGCTTGCTTTGAGGTGGCAGGATGTTCAACTGACACGCAAACGCATCAATGTCAGGAATACGGTTGTCAGGCTGGCGAATAAGAAGCAATCCTTTGTTCAGGACAGCGTGAAAAGCGAAAGCAGCCGGAGAACCATTCCTCTCACGCCCGAGGCGATCAACATATTGGAAGAACAATATGCGCGCAGGACAAACGAATGGGTTTTCACCAATGACGATGGCGAACGGCTCTCATACGAGGCATTAAGGTATCAGACGCGCAAAGCCTGTGAAGAAGCAGGGATAGAATACCGAGGGGAACACGTTTTTCGGCACACATTCGCCACGAATTGCTATCACAAAGGCATTGATGTGAAGATACTTTCGCGCCTCTTGGGTCATGCTGATGTGAATATCACCTATAACCTTTACATTCACCTGTATGGTGATGGCTTTGATGAAATGTATTCTGCCTTGGTGGGAAATGTACAATAGCAAAAGAAAAAACGCAGACTCTTGCGAATCTGCGTTTCTGGCAGGGGCAGAAGGACTCGAACCCTCAACAAAGGTTTTGGAGACCCACGTGTTACCATTACACCATGCCCCTAAGCACGGGGACTATTATAAACCGTAGACGACGGGTCTGTCAAGCCCTTACGCGGCATTTTTCAAAAAGATTCGCAAACAGAGGGCGATTCCTTGCGGAAAGGCCCTCTTCTCGTCAGTTTGGGAAACCAAGGGATATTTTCAACGCCTCCGAAACCTGCTCCATCTGTTCCGGGGTCAGGCAGCCGATCCGCTCCTTGAGGCGGCGTTTATCCAGCGTACGGATTTGCTCGGCCAACACGACCGAATCCTTTTGCAAGCCGTTTCCCTGCGCCGCGACCGACACGTGCGTGGGAAGCTTCGCCTTGTTCAGCTGCCCGGTAACCGCGAGCACGATCACCGTGGGGCTGTAGCGGTTCCCGACGTCGTTCTGAATCACCAGCACGGGACGTACGCCGCCCTGTTCGGAGCCGACGACCGGATCGAGACAGGCGCTGTACAGTTCGCCTCTTGCGATCATGGGATCACGCTCCGCATACATGGTCTTGCTCATCGTATGCCGCGCGGGGCTCTCCGGTGTGAATCTGTTCATGCGCCCCTCCTATTCCGCGAGCGTCCCGTCGGGCGCCTTTAAAAGCTGAAACAGCGTCTGCTCCACGCCGGTCTGCGCGTCGATATAAAGCAGGAATTCGTCCTCCCCCTCCCGGCCGCGCACCTCATAGCACAGCGCCTCGGTCTGCCGAATGGGAATCAGGCACATGCGCGCGCCCTCGGTTTCAAGCCGCGCTCCGGCCAGCGCGAGCGCCTGCGCTTCGTCGATGGCTGGCTCCGGGAGCGCACGCGGCGCGTGATTGCGATAGTAGTCCTTCATTTCAAGTCCGATTACGCTCGCGTCGCTCATCGAAACCTGCACCTTGATCAGGTCGGGATACAGCAGGATTCCGCTTTCCACCGGCACCATGTTCACGGTGAGCACGCCGCTGTACACGCGATAATAGCTTTCCTGCACCTCGCCCGGAATCCGGCTTTCAAGGAACATCTTCGCGCTCTCTACGCATTCCTCCTGCGTGCGCAGGCTCTCGCCGCCCGCCGAGTCCGGCAGAAGGTAGAACAGCCTGCCGCCTTTTTTGCTCACGCCCGCGCTGCATTCGCGCCCGTGGTAGCGCAGCGCGAACTCATATAGCTCCGTTTCGCCCTGCGCGTCGCCGGTGAATGAAATACCGTCCACGTCGTCGCCAAGGAAGTCCATCAGCGCCTGCGCCGCCTGCTCGCGCGTCATCTCGTCGCCGGAAGGCCCGCGCGCCGCGCCGTCCAGACGCGTGTCGGAGAACGGCCCGTCGTAGAGAAGCGTGGGATAGGACGTATCCGGCACGTTCGCCAGCAGCTCCGGTACCCCTTCCGCATCTCCGACGGTGAACACGCCCGTCGTCAGCGCTTCGTCCAGCCGCGACGCGAACAGGGACGCGCTTTCCGAAAGCACGCCGAGCTGCGCACGATCCTCCTCGCCCAGCGTCCCTCCGGCGGACAGCCGCGCGCTGAGCGTTTCCGCATAGTCACCCGCCTGATTCACGAATTTCATCGTGGCTGTCGCCGCGTCCATGCTCACGGGAAGCAGCGCCAGATTGCACTGCGCGCCCTGCGCCCGGCGTGAAAGATCGTCGAGCAGGGATACCTGCGTGCGCGCGCTGCTCGTGGCGCTCAGCTTACTCAAATCGTTTTCCATACCGCTGACGTATTCGCACGTTTCATAAAACGCCCGCTGATAAACGGCGTTCAGCGCCATTTCCCGCTTCTTTCCATCCGAAGCCGCGCTCGCGTACAGCACCGCCATGGCCGCAAGCAGCGTCGAGACCGCGCAAAGCGCGGTTTTCATCCATCGCTCCTTCATTGTGCCTACCTCGCGAAATAATGATTGCCGATCACCGTAACGACCGTGCGCGTGCGAATCCACGAATCGCTGGTCTTTCCGGGATTATAATAGTAGAGACAGCCGTTCGTCGGGTCCCAGCCGTTCATCGCGTCAAGCGCCGCGCGAACAGCCGTGTCGTTCGGCGTGTTGTTGATCGAACCGTTGCTGACGCACGAAAACGCGCCCGTCTGATAAATCACGCCCGAAATGGTGTTTGGGAACGAGGAGGACGACACGCGGTTCAGCACGACCGCCGCCACGGCTACCTGCCCCTTGTAGCTCTCGCCGCGCGCCTCGGCGTAGACCAGCTTCGCCAGCAGCTTCTGATCCGCCGAAACGATCGTCGAGGAAGAAGACGAGGTCGACGACGTGAGCGTAACGCCCAGCGCCGCGGCCGTCTCCTTGCCGACGCGCCCATCCACCGTAAGGCCGTTCCGCTTCTGGAACAGGAGGACCGCGTCGCGCGTCTTTTCGCCGTACTTTCCGTCGGCGCTGCCGGTCATGTATCCATACTGAATCAGGCGGTTCTGCACCTTGGTTACATTCGCGCCGCTGGAGCCCACCTCCAGCACAATGTCCGCCAGCGCGGGCGACAGGCACAGGCCAAGCGCAATGGCCATTGCCAGCAGAAAAGCCGTCGTTCGTTTCACAGCCCCAGTCCCTCCCTTCGAATCCGTTCAAGCCACGTGCGCACGCTGGAATAAAAGCGAATCGGCCCGTCCGTCCCGCCGCGCACGCAGAGCGACGGATACAGCACGCACCACCAGTTTCGCCCCTCCGCCGCGCCCAGCTCCACGCGCACCGCGTCGTACGCGCCCGCGGGCAGAAGCAGCGTTCCATACAGTCTTGCCGGAAAGGGCATTTGTCCCTGCCGAATCGCGACGCGCCCGTCGTATCCGTTTTCCCGCGCCGCCTGCCGCGCGCAGGCGCGAAGATAGGCGGCTTTCTCGCGCAGAATCGCGCAGGCCTCCGCTTCGCTGTGCGCGGAAGCCAGCAACGCCCGCGTTTCCAGCGCCACGCAATCCCGCACAAGAAGCTTCAGCCTCTGCGCCTCGGGCTCGTTGCTGTCCGCCACGACGTGCAGACGCACGGGCGAAAACGTTTCCGCTTCACAAATCGATGTAAACGACAATCCAAGACAAAAAAGGCATAACAAAAGCCGACGCATGATGCAAACCTCCCGGGTTTTATGCATCTATCGTCGGCAAATGCGCGGGAAATTATTCACTTTTCCGAGAAAATCAGACGGTTTCCGTCGCGGTCGCGCCCTCAATTTTCTGCGCCGCCTCGCGCGCCTTGTCCGCGGTTTCAAACACGCCGAACACGGCCGAGCCGCTTCCGGACATGCGCGTATACAAAGAGCCGCAGGCGCGCATCCGCTCCATGGTATCTGCGACAGCCGGAAGCAGCCGAATCGCGGCGCGTTCCAGCGCGTTCCCGCTGATTTCGTCCGCGGCACGGAAATCGCCGGCCGTCAGTCGGCCGCACAGCTTCTCCATCGGCACGTTCAGCGGCGAATCCCCCGCCTCGTCAAAGTTCGAAAACACCGCCTGCGTCGAAAGACCCGGGCTTACGCACGCCACGACCAGCGGAATCTTCGGCGCGTTTTCCAGCGTCTGAACATCCTCGCCAATTCCGCGCACGCGGCAGAAATCGTTTTCCATGCAATACGGCACATCCGCGCCTAAACTGAGCGCCAGCTTTTTCAGCGTCTTGGCCGGAAGCTTGAAGCCCCACAGGTCGTTCAGCGCCATCAGCGCCGCGGCGCAGTCGGCGCTGCCGCCGCCCAGACCCGCGCGCACGGGAATGCGCTTGGAAAGCGTAATCCGAACGCCGCGCTTCTCGCCCATATACTCGTTGAGCAGATTGGCCGCGCGGACGATCAGATTCTTCCCGGCGTTCGCAATCAGATGGCCGTTGACGGTCAGCGTCGTCCATCTTGCGGTTTCAAAGCGGATTTCGTCGGACAGCGCGATTTTCTGCATCAGCATGTCCATCTCGTGATAACCGTCCTCGCGCCTTGAAAGAATATCCAGCGCCCAGTTGATTTTCGCCTGTGCCTGTACGGTGATTCGCATTCGCTACTTCCTTCCTGAAGACATGGAAAAACCGGCGGGCGTTCGAGCTCCGCCGGTCAGAGGTAGGATTTACGGCTGCTCGTCGTCGTCCTCTTCCTCAAAGTCATCGTCAAACGCGCCGCTCTCGATCATTTCAATCAGACGGCTGGCAAGCTCCTCGTCCACGGGCACGAATTCTTCCTCATCGTCGCCCACGGGCACCACGCGCATGATCACGATTTCCTCCTGCTCCGGGCAACCTTCGCAGTCGGCCTTCTCGCACGCGTCGCACGTGTCGTCGTCCTCCTGATAATCGGTCAGCATTGCATATTCATTACCCTCGTAGAAGAAGTAATCGATAACCTCCATCGTGATCTGGTTTCCCTGATCGTCCTCAAACACTACGAGATCGAGCTCTTCGTCCATGATTCGTTTCTCCCTTCGGATGATTCGCATTCTCTGCGGACAATGGTATTATACCCACTCGCCCCGCAAAATTCAACCATATTTTGGGTTAGCTTTTCCGTCGCCAAAATCAGCCCGCCATTCCGAGCATATTCGGAATGTCCGTTTCGGAAAAATCATTCAGAATATCGGCAGGCATGGGAATCGCGCGCGCACACACAACGCCCTTGCCCATGTTCGTGAACGATACGCCCGCGGTAAACGTTTTCGCGTCCACGAACACCACGCGGCTCTCAAAATCCGAAAAACCGCTGTAGTAAAGCGTCGCGTTTACCATGCTTCCCGCCGAAAGCTCCGTAACGCCCTTGCGCGCAAGCAGCATCGTTGGCACCTGAGAAGCCATATTCTCGGCCATGAACCGCTTTTGCGTCTCGTTCTCAAAGCTCATATTCGGCAAAATATCCTTAGAAGGGATGATCTCCCGCACGCATTCCATGCCCGCATCCTCTCCGGCGGCATAGCCGTCAAGAACGGCCTTGATCTCGTCGGACGCTCCCATGCCTTCCACATACATCGCGTCCGACATCAGAAGCTTCAGCCGCGCCGCCGCGTTAAGCGCCGCGGTCTTATACCATTCGTCTCCCTCGGCCGCCTGAATGGTTCGGCTCTCCGTCTGCACGCTCGGCATATTGATCGCAAGATACGCGTTCATAGCGCCCGCGGGCAGCAACTTGGCGGTCGCGGCCACAATGCCGTTGTCAGTCATGGAGAAGGCCGCGCCGATCGTCGCCGTGCCGCAGTCCAGCAGCACCACCGCGTTTGCAAACGCGTCGAAGCCGGGATAAACCTCTTCCGCGTGATAAACGCTCATCCCCGCCGTCGCGTAAACGCCATACGCGCTGCCCGTCATCTGAAGCAGGATGCTTCCAAACTGCATATTCATCGCGTGCGCGGCTTCGTCCGAGAGCGTCACCGCAGTCCCCGCCGCGCTCATCAGGAACGAATTCATGTCGACATAGATCACCGTCGCCTTCGAAGCATCCGGGATCGTCATCTGCGCCGCCGTCCCGCCGACGGAAAGAATCTGCTCGTCCGACGAATACATGCGTCCGTACGCTTCGTCCGCACCGAGCTCCTGAATTCGCTTCGCCAGCTCGATCGTCTCCCCGACCATCCATTCCTCCGTCGACGCAGGCGATTCGGCAGCCGCCGCAAAGGAGAGCGCCAGCAAAAACGCCAGAAGCATCGCGATTCCACGTTTCATTTTCGTTTCTTCCTTTCCATTTTTGTGTACATTATAGCATAGGATGTGAACTTCGTCTACCTCTTTCTTGACGCGCCGATTTCCGTTTGCTATACTGTAGAAAACGAAACCGGAGGACAGACCTATGACGATCAACGAATACCAGAAACTTGCCATGACGACGCGGAATCCGGCGCTGAGCGAGCGCGACGTGCTCCTAAACGGCGTGATGGGGCTTTGCGGCGAATCGGGCGAAGCGATTGACATTGTGAAAAAGTGGCTGGCGCAGGGGCACGAGCTGGACAAGGCGCACCTTGCGAAGGAGCTGGGCGATATTGCGTGGTATCTCGCCGAAACGGCCACCGCGCTGGGGCTGACGCTGGAAGAAATCCTTCAGGCGAACATCGACAAGCTCAGGGCGCGCTATCCGGAGGGCTTCAGCACCGAGAAATCGCTTCACCGCAAGGAACTCGATCAGTAATCGGGAGGCTTTCCCATGAGCATCGAAAACCTTTATAGAGAAAGCCTTCTTGCCGGACACGCCGCCCGCGTCTACGAGCTGGCCGACTCCACGAACACGCGCCTGAAGGCGTGGGCCGAGGAGGGCGCGCCGGACGGCGCCGTCGCGTTCGCGCGCGAACAGTCCGCCGGACGCGGCCGCTTCGACCGCAAATGGTTGTCGAAACCGGGCACGGGCGCGTGGTTCTCCATTCTGGTTCGACCCGCGCCGGGCGCTCTGCCCGCCCTCGCCGCGGCGGATCTGGTATTTGTGGCCGCGCTGGCGGCCGCGAAGGCGCTGAACGAGCGCACGAACGACGCGGTGCGCATCAAGTGGCCGAACGACCTCGTGTGCGGCGGTCGAAAAATCGCGGGCATGCTGGCCGAAATGCGCGCGGACGGAATGTCCCT